>NZ_JBEZZJ010000003.1:119896-418690 GCF_040639095.1 Micromonospora sp. NPDC023966
CGTCGCCAGCACTTCATCCCGCGTGTCGTCTGACAGGAACGGCACCAAAGCCGCCAATGCCTGCACCCGACCGATCTCCTCCGGGATCTCCTCAGCCGCCGCCACCCCCACGGCAAGGTGATCGGGGGCGAGGAGCGGCCCCAGGGCGGCCATCGCCCTCGTTCGGGGCTCTTCCGTAATGAGGGACAGGGCGATGGCCAGCCCATCGGCCATTAGTCGGTCTGGCAGGTGCGACGCTAGCGCAACAAGCACCTTGGCCCGCGCGTCGTCGTCGGCGAACGTTGACGTGATAGACACTGCCTCCTCAAGCAGGTCGTCCGACAGCCACTGTGCCAACCTGGCCAGTACCGACGCTCGGTCGTGGTCGCTCTGCATCACGCGCGATGCATTGAGGGCGTCCGCCACGGCCTGGGTGCGGGTCGCGGTGTTGCTGAGTTCGACCGCGAGTGCCGCGACGACGGCGGCGCCGCCGTCTTGGTCGGCAATCGCCCGTGCGTCGGAAAGTGCCTCAAGCAGCAAGTGATTCGGCAGATGTGAGGCCAGCGCGGCGAGTACGTCCGCCCGGGCGTCCTCGTTGCTGATCGAGCGGACATTGGCCAGCACCTCGGTCAGCAGATGAACCGGCAGATGCGGGGCCAGCGCGGCGAGTACGTCCGCCCGGGCGTCCTCGTTACTGATCGAGCGGACATTGGCCAACACCTCGGTCAGCAGATGAACCGGCAGATGCGGGGCCAGCGCGACGAGTACGTCCGCCCGCGCATCTTCGTCGGCGAAGCCACGGGCATCCGCCAGCGCCTCTGGCAGGAGGTCGAGCGGTGTGTGTGGGGCAAGCGAGACCAGCGCCAGGGTACGGGCGTCAAGGCTGGCGAGCCGCCGTACGGCGGGCATCGCCCGTTCAAACTGCCGCCTGTCGAGGTGAGGGGCCAACGCCGCGATAGCGCTGCCGCGCATCCGCTCACTCACAAAGGCCTGGGCGGCTGTGAGCGCGTCTGCAACGTGGTCGGGGCGGTCTCCGACACCGGCGCACGCCGCGATCCCGGCCAGCGCGAAGGCGTGGCAATCGCGGTCCTCGATGGCGCTCGCGTACGGATGGAGCCGCGCTAGCTGGGCGGCGTCGAGGTGTGCGGCGAGACTGACGAACGCGAGCGCCTTCACGTCCTCCGCTCTGATCTCCGCCGCCCGTGCGAGCGCGTCGTCCAGAAGTGTGGGTGAAAGATACGGCGCAAGGGCCACCAGTGCCGACGCCCGAATCTGTTCGTTGGTGATGACAACGGCTTGCGCGAACAGGGACCGGAGCTGGCTCTCGACCGTGGTTTGGTCGGCAAGCCGGGCAAGGACTCCGGGCCGGAGGTGTTCGCTCGTCGTGGCGGGTATGGCCGCGATTAGCGCGGATGTCTGCGCCCCGTCCAGATACGGCACAAGGCCGCTAGCCAGCCAAACCCGCGCGGTCTCGGCGGGGACAGCCTCGGCCGCCGCCAGTGCCTCGGCGAGGAGCGCGTCCCGCGCGTCCGGGGGCACAACTGCCCGGAGAGCGACGAGGGCCGAGCAGCGCGTCTCGAGGTTGGTGTAGCGCCGGGCATGAGCAACGGCTCGATTTGGTTCCCAGATTCGCGACGCGACAAGAGCTGGCAGCATCGCCGGTGGGATGGTGTCGGTGAGGCTGTGGATGCTCGCGGACAGCAACGCGTAGCGGATCTCGCGCCCGAGTGACGTCGCCGGGCGGTGTTCGGCGATGGCAGCGTCCGTGGCAGCTTCCGCACACCGGGTAGCGCGACCGAGGTCATCAAGATATCTGTCGATGCTATGGGTGCGGTCGTGAACGAGATACCAGGCGTTCGCCGGTACGGCGGGCGTCTCAGAAAGCTCGGCGGTCATCAGCCGATGCAGGTCGTTGAGTCGGCCAGCCAGCTCCAAATGCCGGGCGAGGTGGCGCACGGGATAACCACCGTGACGCTGGACCAGAACCGGGTCGGCGCCCAGTTGGGGCAATCCCTCGGCAAGCCCACCCCATGCACCGAGGTAGCAATCCGCGATCCGGCAATGGGCGGCGAGGGTCACCTCGCGCAGGAGTTCCGCGAGCGCCTTGCGGTCGTCGGGGTGAACACCGAGCCGTGACGCCGTGAGCCGTCCAGCTAGAAAGTCCCGCAGGCTCGCGTGGTAGATCGCGAACCGCCGTGGAAACTCGGACGACGCCGTGAGGAAGGGCCGGAACTCCAGGTCACAGAGCCGCTGAACGGCACGCGGGTCGGCGACCCCGGAGAGTTCGGCAATGACATCCACAGTCATCGGCTCGCCCAGAGCGCCGAGGGTGGCGAGGACAGGAAGCCGTACCTCGTAGAAGTCGGGCAGATCCCGCCACGCTTGGATGTGGCGCCCGTAGTAGTCCTGCAGCCCTGCGGGTAGATCGCCGAGGTCGTCCAGTGCCCGCAGGCCGAGTTGTAGCTCACTGAGGACGTATCTCAGATAGATCCAAACGCCGCCGCACCGCTGGGCCAGGGTCTCGACGAACGTCTCAGGCGTCATGTCGTGGTCGTCGAGTCTTGCCGCGAGAACATCGTCGGTCGCCGCCACTGCCAAATACTCACTGAGATCGTTGAGGTTGCGGCTGTCGAGGGTGTCGATCCTCAGCACAGTGGCGGGGGAGTCGGTGCGCCCAGGTGGACTGCCGGTCCGATAAGTGGCGACCACGTACACACCGGCCGGCAGTAGACGCGGCAGTCCTAGGGGCAACACGCCCGGGACGCGCTCGGACTCGTCGAGGCCGTCGACGACGAGTACCAGCGGGGACCCGGCTGCTTCAGCTCGGGTGGCGGCCTCGGCCAGCAACGCCGTGAACCCTTCCGGCGTCTCTGCCCAGGCTGGGACGAAGTCCCCTGGCGCCAGGTCGAGCAGCTCGTACGTCGCGATCAGCTGAGCGGATAGGTTGCGGATGGCGACGCTCGTCACTCCGCCATTGCTGTAACGGGTGAAGTGTGAGATGTAGTCGCGAGTGGAAACCAGCCAGGCAGCGAAGGCAGTCTTGCCGAGGCCAGCCTCCGCCTCGACCCAGATATATCCGCACGGGTGCTTCTCGATAAAGAGGTCGACCTCTTCGAGTAGCCAGCGGCGTCCCGTAAAGCGCTCGAGACCGGCGTCGGCGAAGACAGCGCGCGGATCCTGCCGGGCCATCGGTAGCGGGACGACGGACGCGGCGAAGACTGCCGTGTAGGGACCGTTGATAGTGGTGACGTGAGTGCTCACCGGGCCGTGGGCATCCCCGTGAATGGCAACCGCCGCAGGCGCCGACGCCGTCACCCTGGGTCGCCTTCTCACGAAGCGGCGCCGCCCGTGGCATCGGAAACATCGGTGCTCACGGGGCCTATGGCATCCTCACCTACCGCGACCCCACCAGCGCCCGAAGCCGTCGTACCGCTCGCTGAGCGGTCCGGTTGCGTGGCGGGCGAGGCGGTTCCCGAGACCCGCGTCTTGATCTCATCAAAGGATGAGCCACCAATGGCGACGGCGCCGGGCCCGGAGGAGGCCACACGATCCCCGGCACCGTCAGTAAGGCTAAGCCAGACCTGTGAGGCGACTCCGCATATCACGAAGGCAGCCAGCCCGACTGCCCAGGTCCAGCTCCACTGCTGCGTTACAAGGTTGGTCAGCAGGCCAGTCCCGGCCGCAATCAAGGCTGACAAGCCGACAACGATCGCTCGCTTCGCTGATCGTGACATCCCCTACCTCGTTGTATAGACGGCTAGCACCAAGCAGTAGCACGAATAGTCAACCCAACCCGTCCCCATCGAGGAACCGGCTATTCGTGCATTAACACTCGAACAACGGCCCGATCCGCAGGGGCCTCGCCGGTCGTCAGAAACCGTGCGTCCAGACGATACGTTCTGGACGGGCGTCTGCAGCGAGGATGGCCCGGGCTTCGAAAGCTGGATGCACGTGTACGTCAGCGGAACGGCATGGTCCGTCGGCTGCTTGGATCGCCTGCTGCGGCATGTCGCTGACGATGTCATCGCCAACGTGCTGGTGGCCGACTGTTGCCTGCGGTGCTATATCACTCTTTTGGCGGGGCATGAACCTGTTTTAGCCTTCGACGGCTGAGCGCGATGCCTCGCGAGACCGGCACCGCGACTGGCTGTCCGTGCACCCCGCGGGCCGATGGAGAACTGATTCTCGGTCATTTGTGGCCATCATGGACTGCGGCAGCACCAACGGGTGGTCTGCCGTAGGTCCTTGTTGCCAAATGCCGCGCAAGCCAGCGGATCGGAACCTCAAACCCGCGGATGAAACGGCCAGCGGGTTGTCCGTTGCGAGCCGGTTGTGTTGGATCGTCAGGGCGGCGGGAGCGCCTTGTCGTCCTGCGCCCACATCTGGCCGCCGTCGGGCCAGACGACTGCCGGCTCGTCCTCGGCATGTAGGTGGTCGTGTGCGTTGACCCGCAGGGTGGGGCATTCGCTCATGCCGGCGACGTCGGAGAGCGGCCACCAGGGCCCGGCCGCCAGTGCCACGTCCCTGCATCCTTCCCAGGCGGCATCTGGCCCGGTGCCGAGGACCTCTCGGTAGGTGTCGATGGTGGCGAGCAGGAGCCAGTCCGGGTAGTAGTTCCAAGCTGGCTCGAAGAACCAGTCGGGCGGATTGAGGCAGTAGCGGACGACGGCGTGTCCTTCGTCGTCTTGGTCGACGATGCTGCTTTCGGTGTCCCAGAACCAGGCGGGCTGCATGGCGTAGCTTGCGGTGAGATCGCGGTCGATGGTCGCCCAGATCAGGCCGTGCACGAGGTCGTACACCCGCCGTACCGTGTCCGCACCGGTGTGAGGGCGGTGCGCTCGGGCTCGGTGACCGGGTTGCAGCGGTACGGGTACTCCGTAAGGTCGTAGCGGGCTTCGATACCGTCGTAACGCTGCTCACCGTAGTAGCCGGTCCACTTCATGAAGTGATGGAAGTCCCCGAAGGCGTTGAACCGATCGAGCTGGCTGGCGCGCTCCCAGATCGGCGCCCGCGCCGCGGCCAGGGACCGGTTGAGGTTGCCGCGCCGCACCGAGCTGGCCAGCGACGTGTGTCCTTCACTGAGAAGGCGTCGCAGCTGTTCGACAGCGGCTGGGGGAGAGGAGCACCAGAGGAACGGGACGGCTCAGGCTGCCCGGCCGCCTGGTAGGCGAGACGGGCGGCCGCCTCGGCCTGCACATAGTCTCGCCTTCGCCTCGGCCCTGCTGGCCTCGTTCATCGGGGTCGCGGCCGGCGGGATCGCAGGACAATGCCGCCTGCGTCCGCCTGTCGGCTACGGCTTGTGCTTGGGCTGTCATCGGGTAGATCGCTGGCTGCTTGGCTTCCTCCAACAGGGAACAATGATGGACGTCCATCTATTATGGTGCGGTAGTTGGTCAAGTCGGGGTTGGGTCAGGCCCGGCGGCCCGCCGCGGGTTTCGTCGCCGCACGGTGGTCCGTCACCCCGGATCTGCGGACCCTGGTCCGTGGCTGTGAGTAATTCACGGGTGACGTGAACGTGATCCTCATGTTTGACTGAGATCTATGCGAGCGGGGCAGGCGCGACTAGCGATCGATTGCGGAAGCGCCAGCACCAGCGCCGTGGTGGCGTGGCCGGACGGCACCTGGGCGCCGCTGCTATTCGACGGGGAACCCGAGCTGCCCAGCGCCGTTCTGCTCTCCCAGGACGGGGCCACGCTGACGGGCCACCAGGCGTGGCAGGCCGCCCCCACTGCCCCCGACCGGTTCATTCCGTCCCCGCGGCAGCCTCCCGATCAGCGGCTGAGCGTCGCCGGCGTGGACGTCGATCCCCTCGATCTGGTCGCGGCAACCCTGCGCCGAGTCGCCCACGAGGCGCAGCAGGTCGCCGGATCCGACATCGGAGATGTGCGGCTGGTCGTGCCAGCAGGGTGGGGTCCACGGCGCCGGACGTGGATACGCCACGCCGCACATCGGGCAGGCCTGCCACAACCCACGCTGATCGAGGCGCCGGTGGCGGTCGCCGGGCACCTGGTCGCCGCTGGGGTGCAGTTGCCGGTCGGATCGTTCATCGCCGTTTGCGACGTTGGCGCGGGGGCGGAGGTCAGCGTCCTGCGACGCGGCCCGGCCGGATTCGAGGTGCTCGCCACCCTGGCCGACCCGGCCGCCGGCGGCACGGCGATCGACGACGCCCTCGCGAGCCTGCTCGCCGGCACCAGCCCTGAGCGAGACGGTGGCGACCGGTGGGCGCTGTTGGCCAGCGTCCGTACCGGCAAGCACGCTCTGGCCGACCATGTCGCGGTCACGATCCCGCAGGCGCCGGGCTCAGCCATCGTGCTGAACACGGGACTGCTGGAACAGGCCGCCCA
The DNA here is from genome assembly GCF_040639095.1 of Micromonospora sp. NPDC023966. Classification (NCBI taxonomy): domain Bacteria; kingdom Bacillati; phylum Actinomycetota; class Actinomycetes; order Micromonosporales; family Micromonosporaceae; genus Micromonospora; species Micromonospora sp. NPDC023966. Next base: position 126,220 of record NZ_JBEZZJ010000003.1, read on the forward strand.
CCCGATCCTGCACCGCGCCGCCCAACTGACCACCGAGGCGATCGCCGCCGCGGAGATCAGGGCCGAAGACCTCGCAGGGGTCTACTGCGTCGGCGGCGTCGCCCGCATGCCGCTGCTGGAAAAGGCACTCACCGAAACCGCCGGGATAACGCCCACCGTGGTCGCCGACACTGCACTAGCGGCGGCGCGCGGGGCAGCGGACGCCGGCGCCGCCGGCGCCACCGCCGGGCAGCCGATGGGGGAGGAGCCGATACCACCGGTGCGGAGGGCGGTGGCGATCGCCGTGCCCGGCTTCGCCTCGCTCGGGCTGATCTCCCAGTTCCTGCTCACCCCCCAGTGGAACGGCAGCCTCATGTACAAGTGGGCGCTGCTCAACTGGGGCGAGATCGCTGTGGCAGCCGTCTTCGCCGTGACCGCCAGCCTCGGCGCCGGCACGGTCCTCGCCTCCGCCATCGCCATTCGCACGAGCCTTACGCCCGGCACACCCGCGAACCCTGGCTCGCAGACCGGCACCGGGATCCTCGCATCGGCATCCCTCGGCGTCGCCGTCGCCGGCATGTACGCCGTCCTCGGCAGCCTCTACATCGGCGACCCCGTCGGCGGATTCCTCCGCTGGACACTGCTCCCGATCGCCCCGATCGTCGCCGCAGCCGCGGTGATGGCCCTCGTCGCCGCCCGACAATGGCGCACGCCACCCGGCGGCTGGTCGAAGCTACTCGCGTTCCCCACCGGCTCGGTGATCACCGCAGGCCTCGGCATAGCGCTGATCCAGTACTCTTTGACCGCCGACCGGTGGCCGAACATGGTCCTGTGGATCGACCTCGCCGGACGCGTCGGCGGCCTGCTCCTCGGCATCGGCGCGGTCATGGCGGTCGTGTCCCAGCCGATCCTGCGGCTGATCCTGGGCGCGCCACTGGCCGTTATCACCGCCGCGCTGGTCAGCTGGCCCGCCTCGGGAATCCTCGGCGTGATCTACGCGATCGCTGTGGCCGGGTGGTGGCTGCGCCAGCTGTGGACCCGCCTCCTGCGCCAACAAGCCCCACCACCTCGTCGGCCAGCCCGATGACCCGACGAGCCGCAGCCGGCGACCAGGTCATTGTGTGGGAGCGCGGGGGATGAGGTGGCCACGGCGGGTCGTGTCAGCCGCCTTCGTCTTGACCATGCTGGTTGTACCGCCGTGGCTGTTGACCACCCTCGCCGGGCCGCCGCTACCCGGGTGGCCCACCGGGGCGCAGCTGCGGGGCTGGATCGCCGATCCGCTGAACCACCACACCCTCACCGCCGGGCTCACCGCCCTCGCCTGGCTGGTGTGGCTGGGCCTGGCCTGCACCGTCGCGGTCACCGCCGCCCGCCGGGCACGCGCCCGCGCCCGATGGCTGCGCCGCCTACCGCTGCCCACACCCTGGCAGGCCGCGGCCACAACCGCGGCCGGCGCCGCCGCCCTCAACACCGCCCACCTCCCCACCGTAGACACACCGATCCCGCAGGTCTCAGCCTCCACCGGCACCCTGCACCCGCACGACGGCGCAGCCGACACGCAGGCCGGCGGTGGCATCGCGGTGCCCGGGGGCTGGCTACCCGACACCACCGCCCAGCAGGTCGCCGCCGCAGCGGCCCTGGTGTGGCTGCGCCGCCGCCGCGCCTACCAACCCGGGCAACCCTCAACCGACGCCTCGGACCTGGCGCCGCTACCGGCCACCGTCACCGCCGTCCGCACAGCCCTCACCGACGCGGACACTCAGCAGCCGGCCGCCACACCCGCCACCGCGGCACCGCCAGCCCTGCCGACGCCCTGCGTCGCCCTCACCGGAGACGGCGCCGCTGACGCCGCCCGCGGCATCCTGCTCACCCGACTGCTCGCCGCGATGCGAGACCCACAAGACACGACCCGCCTGCTCATCATCCACACCGCCCTCACCACCCTCCTGCCCGACATCTCCACGACGGATACAGAGATCCCCGGCCTGCGCGTCGTCGACACCGTCGACCAGGCGGCCGCCCTGCTCTCCTCCCTCGTCAACGCACCTCCCGCGCCCGGTGGGGGAGCCGGACACCCGGACCCACTGCTGCTCACCGACCCGCCGAACGCTCCGACGGCTGGCCAACTCGCGACCCTGCAACACGTGGGCGCGAACGTCGTGATGCTCGGCGCCGGACCGCCCGGGACCACCTGGAGCATCGACCGCGACGGCCACACCCGCGACGAACACACCGGGCAAAGGGGACCGCGGCTCTGCGTCCTCAACCGCACCGCCGCGACGGACCTGCTCGCCGTCATCGCCCACCCCGCCCGTGAACGGCAGCACCCCGTCACCGAACCGGCTTCGCCACGGCGGCAGCCAGCCGAGACCGGCCACGCCCGGATTCCGCGCCAAGCGGGCAGTGACCGCCGGGCGGCCGCGCCCGACATTCCAGCGGTCACGGACCCCCGTCTTCAAGTGCGGGTGCTCGGCCGGCCCACTCTCCTCGCCAGCGGGGAGCCCGTCACGATCCGCCGCAGCGCCGCCCTGCAAGTGCTGGTCTTCCTCGCCGTGCACCCCGAGGGAGCCACCACCACAGACCTCGTTCAGGCCATCTGGCCCGGGTTGCCCGCCCATACCGTCACCGGCCGCCTCTACACCACCCTCAGCGACCTACGGGCCGCCATCCGCACCGCCACCGGCGCCACCGTCCTTGGACACGCCGACGACCGCTACCACCTGAACCCCGATCGAGTCGACGTCGACCTGTGGCGGCTGCACACCGCCACCCACCACGCCGCCACCGCCCTCACCGACCCCGCACCCGCCTGGCAAACGGTGATCGACACCTACACCGGTGACCTCGCCGCCGGCCACACCTGGGCCTGGATCGACCCGCCCCGCGAGGCCACCCGCCGGCTCGTCCTCGACGCCTACGCCACCGCCGCAGCGGCCCAAACCGATCCCCACCACCGCGTGCGGCTCCTGCAGGACGCCATCCGCGTCGACCCCTACAACCAGACGCTGCACCAGCTCGCCGCCGACCAGCTGAACGCGCTGGGCGACGCCGACGCCGCTGCCCGGCTTCTGAACGGCTACCAGAGGCGCCTACAACTCGCTGGCATCGCCGCCAGCGACCAACCCGCGCCCACCTCGCGCTGACCCAGCCGCCCACCCCATCAGCAGCGTTGATCTGCCCGTGCAGCCACGTTCAGGAGCTGTTGCGGGGCGGCGCTGACCTGCGGGTGTGAGGTCGTGTGAGGTCGTGTCAGGTTCTGTCAGCCGTCATCACCGCCCATCACCGCCACGGCGGCCATAGCGTCACGGCACCGTCCATCCCCGCGCACCGGCAGCACCCTCGCCTGCCAGCGCGGGCCACGAGGGGAGGCCAGGTGACGTTCCGAACAGCACGCGCAGCAGCCACCACCACCGTCGTCCTGTCCACAACAGCCGTGCCGGTGATCCTTGCCGCCACCGGCACATGGACCCCGCAGCTACCTTCATCGGCCACCGCTCGGCAGTGGATCGCCCAACCGATCAGCACCGGATTCGTCATCGTCCTCGCCGAAGCCGCAGCAGTGGCGCTGTGGCTGCTCCTGGCCACCGCGATCCTCACCCACGCCTACGCCGCGCTGGCAGGCCGGCTGCGCTGGACGGCGACCCTCCGCCTTCCCGGCCCGCTCCAGGGCCTCACCGCGGCGCTGCTCGGCGCCACCGCCGTCACCACCGCCACGGGCGCCACCGCACACGCCAACCCCGCCACCGCCACGACCAACAGCGGACTGCCGACCGCCGAACCGACCACCACCACGTCCACGTCCCACCACCACGCCAGCCCAGATCCGCGACCAGCCGCGCAGACACCCTCCTACACCGTGCGGCGCGGAGACAGCCTCTGCCGCATAGCCGCACGCACCCTCGGCGACGCCGACCGCTGGCCGGAGATCTTCGCCCTCAACCGCGGCACCCACTTCCCCCACGTCGGCGGCACCCTGCGCGACCCGAACGTCATCTACCCCGGCTGGACCCTCGACCTGCCAGCCGACGCTGCCCCACCCCCCACGGCACGCCCGCCCGCTCACACAGCACCCCCGAAGGGCGGCAATCCCGACGAGCATGCGGCGCCGGACTCCGACCCGCGACCGTCACGTCCGGCGCCAGCGCACACCGAACACCCGGCCGCCCCGCAACGCGCCGCCACCACGAACCCCCACGGCAACGCCGCCCCACCCAGCAGCTCAACAGGTAGCGCGGTCAGCCCAAGGGCAGCAGATACCAGCCGCCCGGCCCAACAGGCCTCTCCAGGCGTGTCGCTTCCCACCGGCAGCTGGGTCGACCTCGGCTTGGCCAGCGCCATCGTCGCCGCCGCCGCGCTGGTCTGGGCCCACCGTCGACGCCGCTACGTCCCCCGCGCACCCTCGACCCGGCCTCGCCTCGACGACACCACCCTGACCCCCATGCCGCCGGTGGTCGCCCAGATCCGCCGCGGGCTGCGCCGCGCCACCGCCCGCTACTCACACCTGGGCGATCCGGCACACCGGCACGCCGACAACCCCTACCCGGACCGGCACACCGCCAGCGGTGAACGGCACGACCGGACATCGGACCGCGACGACGCGCACCCTGCCGTTGACCAGGCTGAAGATGAAGGCCCGAGGCCGGTCGTGCCGACACTGCACACCCTGCTGTCGCCGCCGCGGCGTTCGGCGGGACTGGGCCTCACCGGGCCCGGCGCCCACGCCGCCGCCCGCGGACTCCTCACCGCCGCCCTCGCCGCCGGCGGCGCCGAACATCCTTACGCCCGCACCGAGCTGGTCATGCCATCGGCGACCGCGGCGACGCTGCTCGGCACCACCACAGCCAACCTGCCCCGTACGCCGCGGCTGACCGTCACCTCCGACCTGGACGAGGCCCTGCGGATCCTCGAAGCGCAGACGATGCACCGCACCCGGCTGCTCCAGCAGCACGACGTCGGCACCAGCGACGAGCTGCGCGCCGCCAACCCCTACGAAGAACCCGTCCCACCAGTCATGCTGCTGGCCGACCCCAGCGGCGAGCAGGCCCGGATCGCCGCCCTGCTCACCCAGGGCCAACGCCTGAACATCCACGGCGTACTCCTCGGCCACTGGCCCGCCGGCGACACCATCACCGTCTCCACCGACGGCACCACCACCTCCGGCGAGCGCGACGCCCGGCACACCACCCACCCTGACGAAATTTACCGCCTCACCGTTCTTAACCCGGCCGAGGCCCTTGACCTGCTCACCACCCTCGCGGAGTCACACACCGGGCTGCCACAGGTCCCCGCGACCGCCGAACGCCTATCCGTTGTGCCCGCCGACGCTGCCCACCCGCCCGCAGCCGAGACCTCGCCCTCTCCCGCCACCCACACCGGCGGCGCCGTCACCGACCCGACTGCTGAGGACGAAACCCGAGCCGACAACCCCTGCAGCGCCGCTGCCTTGCCAGAAGACGCGCACCAGGAAAGCCCCGCCGTCCCAGCATCGAAGCGCCCTGAGGAGATGCAGCCGCCAGATCAAGCAACCAGTGACAGGGGCAACGACCGCGAGGACGGCAACCGGGTGCCGGTCCAGGTGCTAGGCGCACCCGCCGTCATCGGCGCAGACCCGCACCGCACACCACGCGCCAAGTCTCTCGAGCTGCTGGTGTACCTGGCCGTGCACAACGGCGCCGCCTCCACCGAGGCGATCCTCGACGACCTGCTGCCCGACGCCCCAACCAGCAAAGCCGCCGGCCGGCTCTACACCTACGTCTCCGGACTGCGCGCCGTCCTACGCCACGCCGGCCGATCCGCAGGACACGTCACCCACCCCGACCACCGCTACGTCCTCAACCGAGACCTGCTCGACATCGACCTGTGGCGTATGCGCACAGCCATCCGCGACGCCGCACAGGCCACCGACCCGCACACCCGCGCCGCCGCGCTACGCCGGGCAGCCGACGCCTACACCGGCCCCCTCGCCGACGGCTGCGACTACGAATGGATCGAGCCCTACCGGGAGGCAATACGCCAGGAAGCCCTCGACGCGCACCTCGCCCTCGCCGACGCCCTCGCAGGACAACCCGTGCAGCAACTGGCCGTTCTCGACGCCGCCATCACCCACAACCCGCACCACGAAGCCCTGTACCAGGCAGCGATGCGAGCCCGGGCGGACCTCGGCGATGTCGAGGGCATCCGCATGCTGCGCCGAACCCTGGCACGCCGGCTCAACGACATCGACGCCGAACCCAGCGACGACACCCTCGCCCTCGCCGACCGACTCATCGCCGACCTGCGCCGCCACAGCAATGCCTCCGGCACCCGCCGTCCGCTTAACACGGAGGGAGATGCCGAATGACCGCGAACGCCACGCTCATCTCCAGCAGTGACGATTCACCGGATGCGCTGACTGGTGACTCCGCTGACCAACTGCAGCGACTGCGGTGGGCGGTACGGGCAAGCCTCGCCCTCGGCGTCGTCGCGTCAGTGGCCGCGAACGTGCTGCACGCCCGCCCGAACCCGATAAGCCAAATCATCGCCGCATGGCCGCCCCTGGCCCTGCTGCTCACCGTCGAGCTGATCTCCCGCGCACCCCACCACCGTCGCCTGCTCCGCGCCATCCGACTCGCCGCGACCGCTGTCATCGCCGCCATCGCCACCTGGGTGAGCTACTGGCACCTCGTCGGCGTCGCCGCCCGATACGGAGAGACCGAACATGGCGCGGCCTACCTACTGCCCATCTCCGTTGACGGGCTCGTCATCGTCGCCAGCGTCAGCCTCGTCGAGATCACCGCCAGGATCCACGCCGCGACGCTCGGGACAGCCCTGGTGACACCGTCAACAGCTCCACCCCTAGCCGAACAAGCACCAGCCCCGACCGTCATCCGCGCGACCCGCACTCGGGTACGGCGCGGCGACATGCACCACGACCCGGCTCAAAACACGCCGCCGACACGGCCATCCGAGGTCTCGCAGCCAGCACCTAAGGACAACGACGGCGCGAGTAGGCCGGCGCCGCCGCACGCGGCCCCGGGCACCAACCCAGACGACGTGCCGGTCGACACCGCCCCAGCGGTCGCTTACTGGCGGCGACGCGACCCCACGATGCACCCGGCCGAAATCGCCGCCCGAATCGGCAGGTCCGAACGCACCGTCCGCCGCCACTGGCCATCACCGGCACGCAACGGCTCCAGCACAGGTCAACGGGCACCTCGCTGACACCTGTCCGCGCACGGGGTCACCGCACGGCCGCCCAGAGTCCAACGCGCACAGCCTCCAGCGGACCGACGGCGATGAGCGGAGGCAAGTACGGTGCCCAGCCGCCGCCAGGCACCAGGCCACCGCATACCAAAAAGAGAGCGCCGCGTAGGCGCGCCCCGTCCGGCCGTCGACCCGCTCCTCGATCATGATCGGGGGCCTAGAGCTACCACGCTAGAGCGCTCATCTGCCGCCTTCCGTGCTACAGAGCGTTCCGGCTTGGTCGGGACTGGGTTTGCTCTTCGGCCTGTTCGAGCCAGCCTCGGTACCAGCGTGTGAAGCCGGTCGGGCTCCCGTCGGGCTCGTGCAGAGGCCGGAACCCGCCGTCGCTGGCGGTGTCGTCGGCCCACATCTGACCGCGAGCTGGTCCGCTGATGACGAGGGCTTCGCGGTAGGCGCAGCCGAGGTGACAGAGATAGAGCAGCCCGATGGAGTGTTCGGGCGAGAAGGCGATTGCTTCGTGCTGCTGCCAGTAAGCGTCCTCAGCCTCGTTGAACTTGGCTTCGGAGTCGAAGTCGGCTTCATCGGGGGGATCCGGCAGGTCGCCTGCCGGGTTGAATGCATCGGTGTGCGGGAACGGCTGGCGCAACGTTTCCAGGTCGGTGAGTTCGGCGCCGTCGCCTTCCCAGCACCAGCGGCCGCCCACCCGATGGACGGGAAAGAGGCCATACGCCGGGCCCGCGCCCCCACGACCGACCTGTAGGAGAAAGGAACGGTACTCAGCGGGTAGCTCGACATCTAGCTGTGATTCCAGCTCGGCCAGCTCATCCGTGGTCAGAGGCGGCTCGCGTCGCCACTGATGGCCGTTGGCTCCAAAGACCGTGCCGGCAGACGGGTGCGTCGACAATCTGGCCAGGCGATCGGGTACATCCGACCAATCCGAGAGGATCACGGCAATACCCTAGACGTGTGCTGCGGGCGTGCGCTCATGCGGCGGTGAGGTGGGCTTGCCGCCAGCGCACCGTTACCGTGGGCAGCCAGTGATGCCGGGCACCAATGGCTGAGCAGGCGCGGGGTGCATACTCGGATGCGTTGGTCGGCTTTTTAGCTGATCGTTGTTGAATGATGTTGCTGGTGCCTGCCGACGTGTTGCGCCCCCGCCGCCCGGACGAGCACTTCGCCGACTAGGCCGAAGCGGCCCGCCAGGCCGGGATCGATGTCGCGGTGATCGACCACGACGCCTTTGTTCGTGGGCAGGGGTACGGGACGGCGGTCGGCAGGGTGCCCGAGGGTGCGGATGCGGTTTACCGGGGGTGGATGCTGCGAAGTGAGCAGTACGCAGCACTGGTGCGTGCCCTCGCGGGTCGCGGTGTGAGTCTGCGGACCAGCCCCGAGCAGTACCGGCGGGCACATGAGCTTCCTGGTTGGTACTCCGCGATTGAGGGCCACACTCCCGAGTCGGTGTGGACTTCCGGCGACGATCGCCGCGACTTCCTCCAAGCGTGCGCGGCCCTCGGCGCCGGCCTGGCCGTGCTGCGTGACTACAGCAAGTCGATGAAGCATTATTGGCATGAGGCGTCATTCATCCCGGACGTGGCTGATCGGGACGCGGCATGGCGGGTGGCGAGCCGGTTTCGGCAGTTGCGTGGTGACGACTACGTCGGAGGCTTTGTCCTGCGCCGGTTCGAGTCGTTCGTCGGGGCGGAGGTGCGGACCTGGTGGGTCGAAGGTTCCTGCCGCCTGGTCACCGCCCACCCGGATACCCCGGAGCGCCTGCCAGCCGCGGAGTTCGACCTGACGGCCGTGGAAGCTTCGGTGCGGGCCTTGGACCTGCCGTTCGTGACGGCGGATTTCGCACTGCGTGACGATGGTCGGTGGCGAATCGTCGAGATCGGCGACGGCCAGGTCAGCGACCGGCCACGCAGCACCCGGGCTGCCAAGCTGATCGCGGCTCTCAACACTGAGGACCGCTGACCACGTAACAGCGCCACCGGCGGCTCGCCCACCGCCCCGGCACTCAATGAGATCGCGTGCACGGATCTGCCGCACACGGTCCGCTATGCCTACGTCCGTGCCCGTGGCGTTACGGCATCGGCCTGCGGCCACCCTTGATCAAGGTGTCGAGCCCAAGTCGTGCGGCGGGGTCGGCATTTCGTCAGCGGGCTGCTTGCATGCCGACTGGGCAGGCCCGTATCGCGATGGTGACCTGGTTGCCCGCCGAGGGGTCGGTGACGCAGTGCAGTCCGAGGTCTGTGATGCGGCCGTCGCGTGCGTTCCACTCGCTGGCACCTGCGTCACGTCCCAAGATTGAGCCGAGCGAGTCGATCGTGGCCTTCCAGAGGTTCGGCCATACGCGGCGGGGCCCGACCACGAACGCAAGCTGGAGGGCAAGACCGCCGTCGGGAAGTGGTTGAGCGGCGGCGATCTGGTCGCGGATTTGCCGCTTGTAGGCGATGGTACTGGCCGACGCGGTGGTGCGTACCTGCAGCGAGTACACCCCGCCGGGATCCTGGACAGTGTGCGTCTGGCACACGGCGACCGAGGAGCTGCGCCCGTGCCGCTTGGTCGCCCACACCGACGCGAACTGTCGCCCGGTGGCCTGAGTCAGCTTCGGGACGAGCGGAAACAGGTAGTTGTCGAGGTCGTGGAGCGCGAGCAGGGGCACGACGTCCGGCAGCCCGATGTCCACGCGCAGGGCGAGCGGATCCGGAGTGACGGGCAGCTTCAGGGCGATGGCCGCCAGCACGTCGGCGGCAAACGCGGCGGAGCGAACCTGTCCGGGTGATCCAGCAGTGTCCCAGCTGGCCAGCGCAGGCGGAACGCTGAGTGTGCTGCCCACGAGCTCTGGCCGCGCATAGAAGACAGGCATAGTCACAGCTGAAATCTATCGCCAGACCAGAGCTCGGGCGCCCTCGTGACCGCTCGGTGCTCGAGCTGACCTCTCGTTTGCCTTCCCGCTCATGCCGGCGATCGCGCGCCAGAGCGCCACCGGGCAAGGTTCAGCAAGCAGCGCTCAGGACCGCAGAGGATGGGCCTCTGTCCCGCCGCCGCTCGGACGGGAAGTCCTGCCGATCGAGAGCAACGAAAGGACCTGATGACGAAGGTGTCCCGCTGGCATGGCCAGGACCGCTGAAGTGAAGTCTGCCGACCAATGCCGAGCCCGCCACTGCTTCAGGCCCATCGGAGAGCCCACGTGGCTGACAGTGCCAACTCAGTCTTGCTCCTCGCGATCCTCGTCGTTCCCGCGCCGACGGAGCGCTCGCTCGGCGATCCGGCTGGAGAGCTTGCCCGTCGCCCATTTGGCTCGGCCGAGGGTCTCATCGCCGAGGCGCCTGGCGGCACCAACGCCCTCTGCTCCCGTCTCGAGCGCCTTGTCCCTCGCCTCCTTGGCCGCGTCCGTCCATCGTCTCGCCTCCGATGACTGTCGATCGCCCTCGATCCCGAGCCGCCCGTGGAACTCGACGATGGCGATCGAGACATAGTTGCTCGCCTTCACCACAGCCGGGGAGTCCATCGGATTCAGCAGCACCTTGGCGTTGGCTCGGCCCGCGGCCGCCTCCATGCGGGCCAGCAGGCGCTCGGTGCACCGGGAGATGAGTTCCAGCCGGTTCTGCCGGGCAGCCCTCAGCCCGAGGCGATGCCCGTCCAACTCTCCCGGCGACGCGTCCAGCACCCGGTCGAGTTCGAGCACGGCGATCGCGTCCTGCAGCTGGAAGCAGCGAGCCAGGACAGCGAGCCACTCCTGTCCCTTGGACTCTGCTTCCTTGGCCGCCTTGGCGAGATCACCGATCGTGGTCTTGCGCTCCAGCTTCTCCGCGAGCGCGTCGAGTTGACGCAACGCGTACGCCTGGGTTTCTGCAATCGTCGCCGGCGCGCCCTGCACCTTCGACCAGGTGACTTCGTCGACCCGGCCGCGCTGCTCGCGGATGGTCATGGACTCCTCGATGACGAAGCCCACGCCGATCATGCGGGCCAGCACGGCGTCCTTCTGGGCGCGGAGCACATCGTCGACCTTTTCGTCGATCGTGGCGAGGTAGTCGGTGATCTCTTTCATGCTCTGTTGCATCGCAAGCTGCGCCATGATCCCCGCAGCGCCGGCCAGCAGCGCCGGGTTACCCGCGATCGCGCCGGGCCCCTTCGAGATCTGGAGCCATTTCTGGATCGAGCCCGGCTGCCCCACCATCGCGTGGCTGACTCCTGGAGTCTTGGTCGGCATCAGACCGAACTTGTGGACAGTCTGCGCGGACTCCTTGGTCAGCTGCACCCAGCGACCCGAGTGGGCGGCGATCTCGGAACCCGTCTGTGCCGCGGCCGCCCCGGCACTGAGGACAGACCCGAGCCGAGGCAGTCCGAGGTCCGTCGACGGCAGTCCCTCGGAGACGATGAAGCGTTCGACAGCCGTCGGATGTCCGATGACTGCCAGCCCATCGCCGTCACTGATCAGCTGAATCTCGTTATCCATCGTCGGCTCCTGACGTACGTGCGGGGGAAACAGCTGTGCATAGTTGAGGGGGTAGCGCGGGCTGGCGTGTCGAAACCGGGTAGGTGTCGAGGCATTCTGGCCCGTCAGGGCGTGACGACGGCGTCCCCGGCCAAGGTGAAAATGCCGGTGGCGATCGTGATGGCTTTCAGCTTCGTGCCCTTGGGAACCTCGAAGTAGAGGTTCGCTTTCACCGAGTTGCCAGGGTTGATCTCGTCGAGGAAGCCCTTGGCGTCGTCGTTGCCGTAGAGGGCGGCCTCTCTCCGTCGACGTCGTGCTCGCGGCCGGAGGCGTCCAGAGCGGTGATGGTGCCGTCGGCGTGGAACACCTGGCCGGGTGGCGGCGGGATCTGTCCGGCGGGGACCTGCGGGAACTGAGCGGTCGGCGGCATCAGCTGCTGGCCGGGCTGGTTCTGGGCAGGGTCATAGGAGGTGGTCATGGTTGCGGAGGTCTCCCAGGCTGCATGGCGCGCTGCCCCGTATCGAGCGCGCTACCCCCAACGCTCTCACGGCGTCTCCGCAGGTGCCTCCCCCGTAAGTCCTGACCCAGTCGCCGGTTGCCTGGGGCAACATCGGATGGGCGGTCCACCGTCCGACGATGAGCGCCCGCCCGGTCGCGCTCCGGCAGCGGCATTCCAGACCGGGTCGGCCTCGTCGTCGAGCAGCAGCGGCACGTCGTACCCCGGCAGGTCTAGCCCCGGGCGCACGCACAAAGCCCGGTGGAGCCATCGCCGATGCGCGAAGGCGGTGTTCTCACGTCGATCGCAGTCACCACGGTCGGCTCACCTGCGCCTAGCGCAGTCAGCGCGTCCGTGGCGGCGGTCGCACGTGTTCCAGGTGGAAACCTGGTGCTGCGCGTGGCCGCCACGTCACCGGCGGGAGTCGGTGCGACACTGGCCGCATGACCCGCGAGGCACCGAGCGAAGCCGAGCAGCATGGTTGGTACGGCTACGAGGTGGGATCATTTCAGCGGGCATCGTTCCTGCAACGAGTGCAGCTGCGCTGGTGGCGCATCCGGTACTGGCGCAAGCACCGACGCGCCCACCAGGCCGCACTGGAGCGGTTTGCCGCCTGGCAACGCGAACGGGAACAGCTGAGCTGAGCAGGGCCGCCCGCCTAGCAGTCAGTCTGCCGTCTCGGAGGCGGGCTGCCGGTACTGGTAGACCTCGACGTCATCGATCCTGTCGTCGAGGATGTAGACGTGCTCCACTGCGGGTGTCGCGACATCGCTCGCCCCGACGTAAGAGCCCGTCTGAGGCAGCTTGACCACCGCTGGTGGCCTGCCGTCGGCGGCGACCTCCACAGGCATCAGTCTCCCGTCGACCGGCCCACCGCGAAACCACGCCTCTACTGCCACCATCCGGCCATGATGACGCCCGGCGCCTCGCTGTGGCGACACCTTCGTCATAAGCAAAGTCATCCCTGAGCTGAAGGCAGGTCCGCTGCGCTGTGGTGCGATCCGAGCGCCAAGCGCTGAAGGCCGGCCTGCTCACCCCACTACGCCTGGCGATGCGGCAGGGGTCAGTTACGACGTTGGTAATTCCAGCGGACCCAGTAGCCGCGGCGGGCCTTGCACCGGCAGACGATAGTCCTGGGCGGCAGGCGAAGGGGCCTCGTACTTCAACGGCGATCAACTCCCTGCCGTGGGTCTGTGCTCGGCTGATTGTGGCGGGTCGACCTCGACGAAGCCGAAGAGCCGTTCGATCAGTTGCAGCGATTGGGTGCGGTAGCGGTCTGCGAAGCCCCGACAGATTGCCGGCTTGGCCTCTGGCTGACCGTAGTGCGGCAGTGTCTGATGGCAGACGATGAAGGCTTCGCGCTGGCGGGCTTCGGTAAGGAGGTCGCGCAGCCGGCCGGGGGCGAGGTGCATTCGGTTGCCGGGGCGAAGATGCAGGTGTCGCACTGCCGTGACAACAGCCGTGACTTGCCGAGGACCGGGTCGCCGACGCTGATTTCAGCGTCGCCGTCGCACTCGACGTCGGGTTCCAGAACGGGTTCCATGACGTTTCCTTTCGCATGTTCGCAGCGGCGCCGCCGGCGACCGCCGCCCGTTGCGGACCGAATTGAGGTTGAGGTGTTGAAGCGGGTGCGCGATCGGTCCGCGACGGACCGGGATCTCCCAGGGCGCCGCGCGGACTGCCCGCGGGCTGGGGAGACGATCAGCGCCGACCGTGCCACGTACAGACCCCGTGGGTCCGACTGCCGGTTGGCCGGTACGTCAGCCCGTGCGCGGTCGTCGGGCACCGGCAGCGCCGGACCGGGTGGGCTGTTCCGCTGCCGGTCAGGCGGCGCGTGGTGAGGCGGTCGGCTGCGGGCGCGCGGGCCGGAACCACCCGGCGAACCGGGCGGTAGGTACGGGCACTCGGGCCCAGCCGTGAGTGGACGGGGCAGTTCGGGTCGCGGCCTCGCAGGCGCGCTGGGCGTCCCGTACCGGCGGGCACGGGTATAGGTGGCCGGCGCAACACAGGTTGGCGCAGCGACGTGGCTGATCGGGATGGGGTTGGTGGGCGGCGGCGACGTCGGTGGCGAGCAGCCACAGCAGGACGTCGTTGACGGTGCGCGGCACGGCGTGGCGGTGCGGCAGCTGCACGGCTTGTTGCCTCCTTCGACGCGTTTGTTTCGTGGGTCCGCCGCCCCTGGCCAGCGGTGTGGGGTGTCGCTGTCGGGTTCGCCAGGGGCGGCGGCTGGATGCAGTGACGCTCGACTTTCCGCATAGATCAAGTCGTGTTCACGTGGCGAGGGCTTCGGCGCCGTTGGTTCGTCGGCCGGTGGTTGAGGAAGCAGCTCGGTGCGGCGGGCTGTCGTGCTGGTAGTCGCCGAGATAGTGGTCGTAGTGCGCCGCAGGCCGGAGTCCGGCGGCGCCAGGCGCGGCCGTGTTCAGCTCGGCGCCGTCGTGTCTGTGGGCGTTGGTGTGGTCGTGTGCGGCGAAGCAGCAGGTGCCGCGGGTGCGGAACGGCGGCCGTGTGTGCGGAGCCGAGCGATGGCCAAGCCTCGGACCGTGGCGGTCACCTCAGATCGGCCGGTTCGTCGGCGGCCGGGTCCACATCGCCGGGGTCGGCGCCGTCGCGCTCGCTGCCGTCCCACTCAAACCGCGCTCCCACCTCTGCGTCGGTGAGGGCGGTTTCGACGGCTGCTTCGGCGGTGTCGAAGGCATCCTCGCGGCCGGTAGCGGTGACCTCGAGGAGGACGGACAAGGTGAGGCGGACCTGCCAGCGGCGGGGCAGTGCTGGCAGATCCAGCGCGCTCAGCACCCGGTCTGCAGCGTCGGCGTCGATGTCGTGGGTACTAGCGGCCTCCCGCAGGGATCGCCACACCTGCCGGCGGAGGTGGGCCAGTGCGTACGTGGCGGCGGCTGGCGGCTGGGCCTGCGGCGGGGTGTGTTGGTGGTGCAGGTGAGCGTGGATCTGGGCGGTGGTGTGGGTGAGCCATCCCAGTGGTGCGGGCTGGTCCGGGTGGAACATGTTCCAGGCGTCGAGTAGGACCGATTCCAGGGTCGGTGGTGACGCCGTCGTCTCGGGTGTGGTCATCGGAGATTGCTCCTCGAGAACGGGAAAGGTCCCGCCGCCCTGGCGGGCGGCGGGACCGTCGGCTGATGTCAGGGCTGGCGGCGGATCCGGGTGACCCGCACCTCGTGGGTGTCGGGACGCACGGTCAGGTGCAGCCACGGGTAGCCGGCGGCTGCGGCGGTGCGCAGGGTGGTGATCAGCGGGGTGGGTTGGTCGGTGAGGTGCAGGTGCTCGCCGAAGTCGTCGCCGCCGAGATCCGGGTCGCGGCGGTGGCCGTCGGTGTCGGGGTTCCAACCGCGGGCGTAGACGACGAGGCTGCTGCCGGGCCGGTTCGGATCCTCGAGGCGTGGCACGCCGCTGGACATCAGGTAGACGCCGTGATCGTGGACCCACACCAGCGCGCCGGGGCAGGTGATACCGACTTGGTGCTCGGCGAACGAGGGCGGCTGGACTTCGGTCAGTCGATGCCTTCGACGATGCGGAAGTCGCGCTGGACGCCGTCGGAGAGGGCGACCAGCGCCTCCTGGTAGGCCGCACTCTCATGCGCCGCGACGGCCTGCTCGAAGCTGTCGAATTCGACCAGGACGGTGCGCTCGGCGATTCCGGCGTCATGCGCCACGACCCGACCGCCGCGGACGAGGGTCCGACCGCCCCCGGCCTTGACGGCCGGACCGGCCAGCTTGTTGTAGGCAGCCAGCTTCTCAGGGTCTGAAATGGTGCGGTAGACGCTGACCCAGTAGCCCTTGGGCATGGAACCTCCAGTGTTGGGATGAGTGCATCTGACTTACGCGTTGGTCTCGGACGAGCGTCGGCGGGCGATAGCGAGGCTTGTCAGCGTCGTGATCGCCATGGCGCCGATGCCGACCAGCGCTGCGGTGGTGTAGGCGCTGTCGTCGGGGAAGAGGTGGCCGGGGCCGGTGCCCGCGGCGAGGATCAGGCCGCCGATGGCGCTGCCCAGGGAGTACCCGACGCTGCGGACGACGTAGTTGAAGCTCATGGCGCTCGACGTCTCGCTCTTGGGGGTGACGGCCAGGATGACGCCGGGCATCGCGGCCGAGAAGCCGCCGACGCCGAAGCCGAGCACGCCCATCGCCGCGAACAGTTCGGCCAGGTCCGCCCGGGCCGCCGCGAACAGGGCGAACCCGCCGCCGACCACGACGGCGCTGCCGGCCAGGAGCAGGGGGTCGGCGATCCGCGTCCGGACCCGCGGTGTGAGCTTGCCGGCGACGAACCCCAGCACCGAGAACGGGATGAGGACCAGCCCGGCGACGAAGGTCGTCAGCCCGAAGCCGTAGCCGGCGCCGTGCGGCGTCTGCGCGTACCGGGTGATGAGCGTAAGCAGGAGGTACATGCCGATCCCGCCGACGAACATGGCGAGGTTCGCCCCGGCGACCGCCGGGTGCCGCACCGCCCGCACGTCGACCAGGGGCGTCGTGCTGCGCAGCTCGATGACGGCCCAGACGCAGAGCAGCACCACCGCGACGACGGCGAGGCCCGCCGCCACGGCGAGGTGCCGGCTCCACAGATTCGGTTCGCCGGCGAGGAATAGCACCAAGAGCAGCGCAGCGGCCAGGACGACCGCGCCTGCCACGTCCACGTGGGCGGAGCGGCCTTCGGGGGCTTCGGGCATGGAGCGCCACGCGGTCAGGAGGGCGGCGGCGGTGACGACCAGGCCGAGGCCGTAGGCGGCCCGTACCCCGCCGAGCTCGGCGAGCAGTGCGGCCAGCGGGTAGCCGACGCCGGCCCCGATGATTGAGACCACCGAGATCAGGGCGATCACGGCCGCGCTGCGCTCCTCGGGGAGGTGGTCGCGGGCCACGCCCATCATCAGCGCCGTCAGCCCGAGCCCGACTCCCTGGGCCGCCCTGCCGGCCAGCAGCCACGCGAACGGCAGCGGCAGCACGGTGAGCGCGCTGCCGGCGACGACGACCGCCAGCGTGGCGAGGATCGCGGCCCGCCGGTGCGGGCCGGCTCCGAGCCGGCCCAGGACCGGCGTGGCGACTGCGCCGCTTAGCAGCGCGACGGTCAGCGTCCACTGCGCGCTGCCGAGCGAGACGTGAAACGAGGTCGCCACGCTGGTGATGAGCGGCGTCCCAAGGCTGGCGACCGCCGCCACCACCAGAGCGATGAACATCAGGGCGGGGACCAGCAGCCGCGCCTCGGAACGCGCCACCGGGAACCCATTCGCCGCAACCCCGCCGACCGGCTGCCCCGTCACTGCTTCGGCCCTTCGCGGTCCTGGCTTTCGAGCTCTGCCAGATGCTTCAGCGCCGGAAGGGCCGCCACGAGCGCCTCGATCTCGTCGCCGGTGAGCTCGCCGATCAACCGCTCGAACGCGTGGACGCCCGCCTGGCGCCGTTTCCGGACATAGGAGGCGCCGGCTTCGGTCAGGCACACCAACGTGACCCGCTTGTCGGACGCGTCGCCCCGCCGCTCGACCAGGCCGGACTCCTCCATCACCCGGACCAGGGCGGTCATAGCGGGCTGGGTGACGCCCTCGACTGCGGCCAGATCGGTGATGCGCCGCGGGCCGGTCCGGTCCAATGTGGCCAGGGTGGCGGCGGACGTCAGGCTCATGTCCCGGGGCAGGCGTCTCGCGGCCCTGGTGGCCAGGCCGTAGAGGGCTGCCCCGATGGCGGCGGACGTGCCAGAAGCGGCGTCTTGAGGGCTCATGCTCGAAGCATAGCCTTTTTATATTCATAGTCTATGTAAGCGGTCAACTGGCGCGGGCGGCCTCGACCGCTGCTTTGTAGCCGGTGACGACGACTTGGTCGTTGCAGTCCTTGTCGAGGCCGAGGAAGCCCAGGTCGGCCAGGGCGCCGAGGCCGGCGGCTTTCAGGTGCACGACGATGTGGTCGTGGCGGGCGGCGGTGACGCCGTGGGTGCGCCCGGGTCTCGCGGCGCAGATCCAGATCAGGCGTCCGCGTTCGTCGGTGAGCGCGAGGAAGTGCAGGCCGTGGCGCTTGTCTTCCCCGAATAGTTCTCGCGGTGCCGCAGTTCGTGTGGGGGTCGCTGAGGACGTCGGTGGCGCCGGTTAGGGCGACCAGCCGCGGTGATGGTGCCTGCTGCGGCGAGCTGCGCCTTCACCTCGTCGGGCGATGGGCGCAGGCGTCGGGGGGCTTGCTCGGGTTGAGGGTGTAGCCGTGGCCGTGCGGAAGCCCGGATACGGCGTCGAGGAAGGGCGGTATAGGTCGTTTCTCCTGCGGCTCAGAACGGAGGCTGCCCGATGCGTGGCCAGCCATCCAGCACGGACGGGGGGAGCCCGGCGCGTAGCGCTTGGTCGATCACGTGCGCGAGGCTGTAGTCGGGGTCGGCGGCGAGGGCACGGTCCACGGCGACGGACGCCAGGGCCCCATCGCCGCATCGCCAAGCGGTGAAGGCGAGCAGGCTGGCCGGCGCCGCCGCGAGGGGCGGGTGGGCGCGGCGGGTGATGTCGGTCCACATGGGCACCTGCCAGTCGTCGCTGGCCTCCCAGGCGGCGTCGCGGATCACCGGGTCGGCTAGCAGGACGGTCAGCCAGGCCAGCTCGTCGTCGTGGAGGACCTGCTCGTCGCGGTAGCGGTCGAACGCGGCGGTCACCGCGTCGACGCCGGCGCGGATGAGGCCGTCGTGCCCGCCTCGGGCGAGCAGCGCGCGGCGGCGGGCGCGGGCCGCGATGGTGGCGCGGGTGACGGCGACGCGGGCGGCTCCGCTGGTGGGGGCGATGCTGGCGATGAGCGCCGCCCGATCGGGCAGGGCTCGGCAGCCGGCGACGATGGCGTGCATCGTGACGTCACTGCGGTGGGGGTCGAAGGGCGTCCCGTCGGTGGGGCAGCAGGCGGGGTCCTGGCAGAGGTGGGAGTAGTAGTGGCCGTCGGTGACCCTCAGGGCGTCGAGGACGTCGAGGCCCGCGGCGGTGAGGCGTGGGGTCATGGCGTCCATGACGGGAGTGACGGCGGTGGCGGGCCCGTAGCCGATCACGATGACGCGGGCGGCGGCGGCGTGGCGCAGTAGCCGGACGTGCGAGCGGGCCATTCCTTCGATCCAGGCGTCGACCTGGGAGGGTTCGGGAAGGTCGGCGCGGCCTGCGACGACGACTCGGGTGCCGGCGACGCCGACGGTGACGAAACTGTCGGTCGGGTGGAAGCCCAGCAGGTACGGCACTGCGGTGATCAGGTCGGCGGGTGAGCCGACCGGCAGCCGGTTGAAGTCGGTCATGGTGTCTCCTGTCGTTAGGTGAGGTGAAGGCGGGCAGGGTCGATCGGCCCTGCCGGGGGTGCGCGAATGTCGTGCCGGTATCCGGCAAGGGCGATGGAGGTGCGGGATGGGTTCCGCGGGCCTGCTGGCCAGCCGGTGGTGCGTGGCGGCGCCCGTGGCCCCTGTGGGCTGCGCGGTTCGACCTGGACGGTGTCCGGCTGCCAGGAGGTGTCAGGCGTGCTCGAGGGCGGTGACCGCGGCGTCGGCGATGTGTCCGATGGCCTGCACGGGGTCGGCCACGGTGAGGGTGGTGGTGTCGGTGAAGGTGTGCCCGGGCAGGTCGGCGGGGCGCAGCCACAGCACGCCGCAGCCGGCCCGGTGCAGGGTGGTGATCAGCCGTTGGGCGGGTGCGATGTCGGGGAGGTCGCCGTCGGAGACGACGGTGAGCATTCGCAGCCGGCTGGGCTGACGTAGCTGCAGCAGCTCGTCGGCGAGTTTCACCGCGTCGGTGAACGCCGTGCTGCCGCCGTCTGCCCGTAGCTCGAGGACCTGCTGGGGGTGCTGGCGGGGTGGGACGAGCAGGGTGACGTCGCTGCCGAAGGCGATGGTGGCGGTGACCGCCTGATTGGCGCGGGCGGCGTGGGCCAGCATCCACCCGGCTGACGACATCGGCGCCGCCCACGGGTGCATGGAGAAGGAGGCGTCGACGATGACCCCAAGGTGCAGTGTCGGCTTCGGCGGCGGCACCTGAGCGCGGCGCTGCCACGGGGTGGCCGTCGGCACGGTCCCGGCGGCGATCTGCGCCTTCGCGGTGATGGCGTGGCGGGTGCGCAGCCGTCCCGGCGGGGTGACGCTGGGGCGGTCGTCGGGTTCGGGCTGGTGGGTGCGGGCCCGCCGTAGTCGGGCGGCGAGGGTGCGGGCGGCGGCGCGTTCGGCGTCCGCGGGTTTCCGCAGCGACCAGGTGGTGGGCGCGGAGAACAGGGCGGTGAGCTGCTGCGCCTGATACTGCGCGGGAGTGAGGCCTGCGGTGTGGGCGAGGTAGTCCGCCAGTGCCTGGGCGAGCACACCGGCGAACACGCCCGCGTCGACGGTGGGGGTGTCCGGTTGGTGGCGGGGGTCGATGCCGAGGATCTGGCACCACCGCCACGCCAGGTCAATCATCGCGTCGGCATCGGTGTCGCCGGTGGTGTGGGCTTCGCGCCACACGTCGCGTAGCTGCAGCAGCCGTTTACGGCCGAGGATGGCGGTGACGGCGGCGCGGACACCCTTGATGTCTTTGGCGGTGATGATGCGGGCGTCGACCCGAGCCAGGAGCAGCCCGGCGAGCTGGCCTGCGTGCCACAGGTCGTCGACGGGAGCGTCGGCGGGGCTGACCAGGGTGGTGACGGTGTGGCGCAGCCACCGCCGGTCACCTCGCCGGCGTGCGCGGTGCCGGTTCTCGATGCGGGACTCCTCGAGGAGCTCGGCGACGGCGGCGAGGACGGGTGGGGTGCCGGGCGGGGTGCTCCACTGGCTGTGAACGGCGTGGGCGGCTTCGTGAACGAGCAGCCCGTAGGCGGTCGGGACCAGGCGTTTGTGGCCGGCGCGGCGCGGGTTCGCGACGTCGGGGGCACCGATGTGAGTGGCGTCGACTTCGATGCGGCCGGCCGCGGGGTAGAAGCAGGCTGGTGCGCCGCCGCCGGCGCCGGGTGCGACGGTGACGGTCAGGTCGGTGCGGCCGGTCAGTACCGGCATGTGCCGGGTCCACGCGTCGCTCCACTCCTGCCAAGCCGGGTCGCCGCCGCTGGGCTGGGTCGGGCCGGGCTGCAGGTGATGTGGTTGAGGCATCAGTACTCCTTCCAGGGGTCAGCGCTGCTTGCCGAGGGTCAGCGGGGTGATCTCGGTGCCGAAGTGCTGCCGCAGCGCGGCGAGAACCTGCTCCCGGTCCTCGTCAGGTGCGCGGCCGGCCAAGTTGGCGGCCGCGGCGGGCAGGCCGAGGGTTTTGCGGACGCGGGCGAAGCCGAGTAGCTCGCGTAGCTGCGGGGCCCAGCTGACCCGCCCGGCGGCCAGGTCACCGTTGAGGGCGACGGCGGCGGCTACAGCGGGGGAGGGGACGCCGAGGTGGCGGGCGAGGTCCCAGTCGGTGGTGACCTCGATGTGCACGTCAAACCGGGAGGCGAGCGCTTCGGTGAGTATCGCGCCGTGCACCCCCGGGTTGTGGCCGGCGATGACGTAGAAGCCGTCGGCGGCGTCGACGCGTTCGTTGCGGTAGCCGGGGATGGTGATGACCCGCCGTCCGTCCATCGTGGGGTAGAGCACGGCGAGGACCTTCGGTGGTATGAGGGTGGCGTCGTCGACCAGCAACGCCCGCCCCTGCCGCATCGCCGTCACGAGGGGCCCGTAGACGAACTCGAAGCCGCCGTCAGGCAGGGGGATGAAGTTGCCGAGGAAGTCCTCCACGACGGTGTCGCCGGTGCCGGCGACGGTGAGCAGGTCCGGGAAGGCGGCCTCGACCAGGGCGGTCTTGCCGGTGCCCGGCGGGCCGTAGAGCAGCACCGGTATACGCTTTTCGCGTAGCCGGCGCAGAACGTCCACATCGGTCGCCCCCGCGAGCTTTCGCGGGAAATACAGGTCCCCGTTGGGGCGGGTAACCGGCTGCCGCCGACCTGCCCCGGGACGTCCTTGGCGGGGTGTACGCGGGGCGGGCGGTGGCAAAGTCCCGGCGGCGTCGACACCGGCCTGCGTGATCTGGAAGCGGTGCGGGCCTGTGGTGTGGGTGGCGTATCCGGCCGCCGCCATCTTCTTCAACGCCTCGAATACCGCCCCGGTGGACGGGGCGGCGATCGCCGCGGTGAGCTCCCCGACCTTGAACACCTGATCGGGGTGCGCGGCGAGGTGAGCGGCGACCCGCCGGTAGAGGTAGCCGGGCCTGCGGCCGTCGGCTGGCTGCGGGGTGGGGTCGCTCGGGTCGGGTGGGGTTGCAGGATCCATGCGGGTCCTCCTGTCATAGGGGCCCGCGCACCCGTCTCCGAGTGCGCGGGCAGTGGATGTGCGGTGTCCGCGCGGCGGAGACGGGGAGGTGCTGGGACAGCCCCCGGGGCAGGGGCCGCGCAGCAACTCCGTGAGCTGCTCAAAGGGCAGCCCAGGAAGGGCTGCCGGGGGTGGTGGTGTCGCCGCCACCGGCGGTGGGCGACGACAAGGAACGCACCCAATCCCGGATCGATCAAGTCGATCCGCCGATGAGGGCCTACCTGCGGCGGAGAGTGACCTCGTCGCGGGGGCGGCGGGCGATGGTCACGGTCAGGCCGAAGACGCTGCCGTCGGATAGCTCCAGCCACACGCCGCGGTCGAGGGTCAGGACGCCGGCGTCGCGGTAGACGCGGGCGGAGGTGACGGTCACCGGGGTGCCGTCATCGTGGGTGAGCTGAGGCAGGTCGGCCTCGTCGCAAAGCTGATCCAGGTCGGCGCTGGTGAGCAGGCGCGCCACGAGGGCCTGAAGGATCTCCTCGTGGGCGTATTCGCCCAACTCGTCGTCGCTGTTGTCGAGCATGCTGTGGTCCTTTCGGTGTCGGGGTTGGTGCCGGGCGGCGTTAGGCCTCGGGTGCGGGCGGATGGGGGATGTGCCCAGCGATGCGGTCACAGTCGTAGGGGTGCACCGCGATCCAGGTCCAGGCGCGGCCCATCACGGTGTACCGGCCGTGCGCGTCGGGCGTGATGCGGTCGATGGCCTCCGGGTCGTCGTACACCCGGGTCTCGTCGGCCACGATGACGTCGCCGTCGAAGCGCAGGCGGGCCAAGGACTGGTCGACCATCTGCTCCTGGCGCTCACCGGTGATCCCGTCGGCGGCGAGCTGCTGCCGGTAGCGGTCGCGGGCATCGTGCTGGTCGGCGACGATCGCCTCGGCCACCTGCCGCGTGCAGGTGAACACCGCCCACCCGTTCCACGTGTCGACCAGGGTGCCGACGAACCCGACCGGGATGCGCAGCTGCCCGTGTTCGTTGGACGTCCACGCCCAGTCGCCGGCGAACACGCCCGGCCCGCCCAAGCCCACCCTGTCCGGGTACACGTGGCGCAGGTCCCGGTCGTCACCGTCGGGGTGCAGCACCACGCGGCACTGCCGCGCCGCCTCGGCTTCGGCGGCACCGTCGTACCCGTCGCACCACGCCCACCGCGCCTCGTCAAACTGCTGCGCGGTGGGCCGCTCCCATGCCGGCGCGTCAGGCGGGGCATGGTCGGCGTACCGGTCGGCGTCGTCGGCCAGGCTGCATCGGTCGGCGGCCGGCAGCCCGTCAATGTCCCGACCCCCTTCGATGGCGGTGAGGGTCTCCCAGGCGGTCGCCGCCACGTTGCCCCTGGCCCGCCCGCCGATGGTGTCCTGCGCCCACCACGCGGCGGCGTCCCGCCCGGCGGCCTGTCCGGCGGTGCGCAGCGCGTCGAGCCCTCGCGCCCAGTCAGCGTCGGTGAGGCGACGCACGCGGTCGCCCGCGGCGAGCAGCATCGCCAGCTGGGAGTCGCTGTCCCACTGCACGTCCAGCACCTGCTGGCGCGGGTCGAAGCGGCGCACCGTGCCCTTGTCGCCCGGCCGCAGCCGGGTGTGCGGGTCGCTGGTGTGCTCGAGCGCCACGCGGTCGCCCGGCTGGTAGCTCGTAGCGTCCTCGGCGTCGTTGTTGTTGATTGCGCTCACGGTGATGTCCTCTCTGTTTGGTGGAGGTCGGAGGTGATGGCGGTCCGGAAGACCCGGCTACGCCACTGAGGGATCCGCGGTGTCGCGGACGGTCAGATCGCGACGCGGCGCACGGCGGCGAGCTGCGCGACCCACCCGGACAGGCGGGTGATCTTGACGACGTCGCCGCTGTGCGGGGCCTGCACGATCAGTCCTTGGCCCAGATACATGCCGACGTGGCCGGGGCGGGTCGCGCTACCGCGGCTGCCGGGGATGAACAGCAGGTCCCCGGGCCGCAGGTCCCGGTGGTCGGTGACCGGCTGGCCTGCGTCGACCTGCTCACTCGTGGTCCGTGGCAGGCCAACGCCGGCCGCCCGATACGCCTGCTGCACCAGAGAAGAGCAGTCGCACTGGCGGGCGGGAACACCGGAGCGGGGCGCGGTGCAGTCCCCGCCGAAGGTGTAGGGGGTGCCGAGCTGGGCCAGGGCCCAGCCGACCGCCGTCACCACCTGCGCCGGCGTGCCCGGCGGCAGCGCGAACCCTGCCGGTAGCGACGCCTGCTCGCTGCCGGGTTGGCCGTCGCCGCCGTCGAACAGGCACAGCGGGTTGCTCATGGCCTGCTCCAGATCGGCGGCGACAGGCCCGGCGGGGGTGCCGCCGGTCAGGACGCGGACCAGGGCGATCGCGTCGTCCTCCCAGCGGGCGTAGGCGCCGGGGTAGGCGGATCGCTGCACCGCCTGGGCGGCGTCGGTCAGCGCCTTGGCCTGCCAGCCGTCGACGGCCAGCAGCGCCTGATAGAACCTCCCGGCCGCGTAGCGCGGGTCCCGCAGTTGGGCAGCTGTGCCCCAGCCCTGCGACGGGCGCTGCTGGAACAGGCCCACCGAGTCGCGGTCCCCGCCGGGCAGGTTGCGCAGGGTCGACTCCTGCATGGCGGTGACCAGCGCGATGACCCAGCCCCGAGGCGGAACCTTCAGGTTCCGGCCGACGGCAACGATCACGGCGGCGTTGGCCACCTGGTCGCTGTTCCACCCGGCGGCGCCGGTCGCGGGTGGAGACACGGCGATGGTGGACCCGGCGCTGACGGTGCCGTAGCAGGCCGCCGAGGCGCTGCCGCCGCCGGTGAACAACGCCCCGATCCCGCCCGCGCACGGCACCACCACCGCGATCACCGCGGCGGCGACGGCGGCGAGGGCGCGGGCGTTCACCGCGATGCTCCCGCCGCCGCTGCCGTGCGGCCAGGCTCTGCCAAGCATCCGTGCGCGGTGGCGGGCCGCGGCAGGCATCCCGACAGGGAGTACCGGGCGACGAGGCTGCCGTCGTCGGTGTGCACGGCGACAGTGGCGGCGGCCGGGTCGAGCAGGTAGATCCAATCGACGTCGAGGTGCCGGGCGTGGCACAACGGGAACACGGTGACCGGTTCCAGCACGTCCACTGTCCCGTCGGCGCAGGTGGAGGCCAGCGGCATGCCGACGCCCGGCACCGGGTGCTGGCCGGCGACCCCGGAGTGGGTGGCGGCGGTGATGTCCGGGTCGAGGTACTCCCAGTCGCAGACGAGGATCGCGGTGACCAACGCGCGAGTGTCGTAGCGGGCGTGCCGGGCCCAGATCGCGGCCAGGCTGGGCAGGATGACGCTCGGGTGGCCGTCGCAGAGCACGAAGCGGGCGTGCGCGAGGCGCGGGCGGTCGGGTTCGGTGACGCCGACGTAGCAGTGGCTGCTCACGGGACAGGACTCCTTCAGCGAGAGGCGAATGAAATGGGGTGCGCCCGCCCGCATTGCGGCGGGCGGGCGCATTCGGGTGGTGGGGGAGGCCCGGACAGGCCTCGCTGGCGCGAGCACTGCTCGCGCGTGGCGACGCCCATCGGTATCGCCATGCCGGGCGCGTGGGATGGGTGAAGCTGTCGGCGCCGTCCGGTCAGGGCTGGCCGTGGTCAGGGCGGGGCGGCCAGGTGGCGGGCCGGGGGCGCCAGCCGAAGATCGGGTCGGTGGTCTCGACGGATCCGCAGCGGGTGCACCGGGTGTAGGTGTCCTCGCCGTAGCCGGCCATGGACGGCACCTCGTCGGAGACGATCTGGTCGACCGCGCCGCATACGCGGCAACGGATGGACGCGCCGTCGGGACCGCACACGGCGAAGATCGGCTCGTCGGGGTCGGTGTCGCGCGGCGGCTGCCCGGTCATGCCGTGCTCCAGTGGGGGTGACGGGCGGTGGCGGCCACCAGCGCGGCCAGTCCGGGCTGGGTGGCGGGGGTGTCGTCCGGGTCGGGCGTGTCGTCGACGACCAGCGCCGGGTGGTCCTGACCCAGGTGGTGGGTGAGTTGGTAGACGCGGCCGTCGGTGTCGACGGCGTCGATGCGGCGGACCTGCCTCGGCTGGCCGTCGTGAGTGAGGATGTCGTCGTAGCAGGCGGCCCAGGCCAGCAGTCGCACGTCGGGCTGCGTCGCGCGGATCAGCCGGACGATGGTGTCGAGGGTGGCCGGGTAGGGTGCCGCCGCCTCCGGCTCGTCGAGGTTGGCGGCGAGGCGGTGCAGCAGCGTCGGCAGCCCGGTCGGATCGGTGAGCAGGTCGTCGCGGTGCAGCGGGAACTCCACGCTGCGCATCTGGCGTACCGGCGTCGGCCCGTCGGTGGTCAGGGGCCGGTCGTGGATGAGCAGCAGCGTCACGGGCCGGCCCCAGTCCAGCGTGTCGGCGTCGGCGTCGACGGCCAGCAGGCATCCGGCGAGGGTGTGGACAGCGGCGAAGGACAACACAGAGGTCTCCTTGTCATCGAGCAGGAAAGAGGAGGACCCCGCAGCCGGCGGCTGCGGAGTCCTCGGCATCAGGAACGGGCCCACTGGTGGGCGGGGGACCGGTGGGCTTGGCCCGGCCGGCGCAGACCCGGGGCAGCCGACGCGGCGGTCCGGCATTGCTGGGCGTGGCGGTCGGTGCAGGTTTCGGCCGGCGACGTGCGGGCCGGGCGCCCGGTGGTCAGCGGTAGTGGCGGTCGCGGCTGCGCCGCCCAGCTGGGGCGGCGCGGGGATGGTGCTCACACACGCCGCTACCGGAGCGCTTGGCCTGGTACATGGCCGTGTCCGCCTCGGCGAGCAGCTGGCGCGGGCTCGTGTGCCGGTTACCGCTGTGCGTGTGGCCGACCGAGGCGGCCATCTGAAGGTTGCCGTTGACCACGCGGATCGGGGCGGCGGCGATGACCTGCCAGGCGGCGTGGGCTGCGGCGGCGGTGTCGTCCCGGTCGCCGGCTACGAGCAGGGCGAACTCGTCGCCGGAGAGCCGCGCCGCGGTCTGCACCGGTGCGGGCAGGCCGGCCAGGAGCCGTGCGATCCGTTCGAGCAGGTCGTTGCCGGCGTCGTGGCCGAGGGTGTCGTTGACGGCCTTGAACCGGTCCAGGTCGAGCAGCACCACGCCGACCGGCGTGCGGTCGGCGAGCGCGGCACGCAGCCGGGTGAGGAACAGCCGCCGGTTGGGCAGGTCGGTGATGTCGTCGTGGGTGGCCTGGTGGCGGGCGGCCTGCAGGGCTTGCTGCTGCCGCCAGAGCAAGGCTCCGGCGAAGGCGAGACCGGCGAGGATGCCGCCGGTGGCGGTAGCGATCGTGTTCAGGGTGGGAGACACTCGGGACGCTCCTTCTTCGGTAAGGAGCACCGGGGGCGGGCGTGAGTCGCCAAACTTTGACGCCCGCCCTCGGGCTGCCGAACGGGTGGGCTACTCGCCGCCGCTGGCGGGGACGAGCTGGAAGGTGGCGGGGCGCTCGACGGTCTGGACCGCCTTGCCGGAGGCGACGAGCTTGATGGCCGCGTTGGCGACCGCACCGGCGCTGGCCTTGGCCGCGCCCGTGCCGGCGTTCGCGGCGTCGATGAGCTTGCACAGCTCGCCGGTCCTGTAGGCCCGATCGGGGTGTGCTTCGAGGATGTCCAGGACGGCCCCGCGCAGCGACCCGCCCCTACGGCGCGCCGCCGCCGAACGGTCCTCGCCGCGCGGCCCGTCGCCACTGTCGTGGCTGTCCGCAGGCGCCTGGCACGCCGGGTCCGTTGCCTTGTCCGCAACGTTGCCGACGGTGGACTCCCCGGCGTCCAGTGCTTCCGGCTCGGGCTCCTGCTGGGAGGCCGGAGAGCTGTCGGGCGGTCCGTTGGTGTCGGCTGCGGTCGACGGGTCGGTGCCACCGGGTTGGAGCTGCGCCTCGGCGGCGTCAAGCGAGGCAACCTCGGGGTCGGTGGCCGGTGCGGGTGCGTCGGCCGCCGCTGGCTGCGGGGTAGCGGTGGTGGCGGCGCGGCCGGCGTCGGTGAGCCGCCACAGGGTGCGGCCGTCGCCGGTGCGGAACCGCTCGGCCTGTCCGGAGCCTTCCCAGGCGCGCAGCTTCGGGGTGGTGGTGGAGTAGCCGAGTCCGGCGTGCTCGGCGACCTCGGCGGCGGTGGCCTGGGCGAGTTCGGCCAGCGCCGCGAGAACCTTGAACGCGCTGTGCGCGGGAGGGCCTTCCGTGTGCGTGTCGGTCATGCCAGTTGTCCTTTCATCGTTCGATTCGGGGCGAGGTCCGCGCACTGATCCACGCGTCGAAGGCGGCGGTGATCAAGTGCATGGACCGCATCTCGGGACAGGCCAGAGGCCTGGTTCGGCGCAGCCGGGCGTCGCGTGGCCGGATCCGGCAGAAGCGAGGCACTAGCGGTGGAAGGCGCCGAGGCCGCCAGCCGGCGGGAGGCGACGATGGTTCTTGCGCGCGCGGCGCTCCCGTCAGCGCGGACTGCCGCCGAACCCGCACCGGCGCAGCGTGTGTGAATCGGCTGGTGGTTCGTGGTCGAAATGACCCGCCGGCGTTACTACGGGCAGCGGCACCGTGACGGCCGTTGGCATCTTCTGCGGCATGAGTGGGGGCCGGAGCGGCTCTCGATTGGCAGGTAGAAGAGGAAACAGCGGCCTGTCGCCGGCCCCGGCTTAGAGGGGGCCCCGGGCCCGGGGCGCTGGCGATGCGCGCCGGCCGCCTCCGCACGGCCCGCCAGCCAGCAGACGGCGACCGCCCCTGGCGGCGGACAAGGTGCCGGCCGGGGTGGAGGCCAGATGTGATGCGAGATCGGTTGGACTCGGCCGGCGCGGGGGAGCGGCAGCGGTCCGCAGCTCGATTGCCGATGCGGCCGACAGCGGCAGCGTCAGACTATGGGCGGAGGTCGGGTCCCTCACGTGACGGTGAGGTCGGCGGCCGGTCTCGTACTAGAGAGCGACGGCGAGCAGCCGCTGATCTGGGCCGAGGGAATCGATGTGGGCCAGGGCCTGCTCCAGGTAGGTGATGCGGTCAGCGAGGGCATCGCTGGCCGGGGCGAGCTTGCGGCCACCGGCGGTGAGCATCCCATCGCCGACGACCGCGCTCGCGGCGCGGTAGTGCTGGTAGGCGACTTCGCCCGCCTGGTACATCTCCAGCTCCCCGGCGGACGGTTGCCCAGGACCGAGGGTGGCGGCGTGCAGACGCATGGCTTGTATGCGGGGCTGGGCGTGAAAGTCCGCGATCGCGGCCTCAAGCGGGTAGCGGTCGGGGTCGGTGAGGTGGCGGGTTTCGAACATCGGCCAAGGGGTGGCCGCTCTGGTGCCGTGGACCACCTGCTGCCAGACCTGGTGGCGGATGCCGGCGCCCACGGCGGCGGCGTGGCGCATGCCGGCCAGGTCGAGCAGCCGCACCGGTCCGCCCGCGCACTGCGCAGGGCGGCCCTTGCGCAGCCCGATCATGAGATGGTGCTGCCAGAGCCGCAGCCGCGGCACCGCCCAGAACAGGGCCGTGAGGCTGCCGGTGACACCGAAGTGGGTGTCGAGATGGTGGCTCGTGAGCGCCGCGGCGGGCAGCGCCTCGGGCAGACAGATCACCATCGTGGCGATGCTCGGGGCCGGCGTCACGGTCGGCCGCGATGCGCTGGCGGCCGCCCGGGTGGCGGCCGGTCGGGGCCCTGACGGCGGCGCGGCCTTCGCGGCGGCCGGTCGTGCGGGGACGGCGGGCACGCGGCTGCCGTGGCGGGTCAGCGGAGTGCCGTTGACAGGGGACATGCGTGATCCTCCTTCGATGGACTTTTCGCGTGGGCGCGCAGGAGTGACCGGCCCACGAGGCGCGGGTCGGCTACAGGTGGACGGGGAGATGCAGTAGTGCGAGTGGCTGGTCGACCTCGAGGGGCCGCCGCGCGGGACGTGTGCCGACCGGCCGAAGCAGGTGGGCATCGCATACGGCAGAAATGCGGCGGAGATCCCTGAGATGGGACCGGACCGGGATGCTGCGAATGTGGGTGGTGTTGGCCGAGACGGTAGCGGCCCGATCTGTCAGCGCCCGTCGCCCCGTCGTGGCCGGCAAGCGGTGCTGACCTGCGATGTCAGCCCGCGTCACGGCCGCGCCGCCGGGGTTGCCGGTCGCCTGCCAGATCAGGTGGGTCTGACAGGCGACCGGCGACGATGACAGATGCACGTCGCCGGCCGGGCGCTAGTGCTCTGACCACGAACGTTCACGGTGTTGGATGACACGCCGTCTGGCCTGTCGGCTGGGCGGCGTCGTGGCGGTCAGGCTGTGGCGGTGGCAGAAACCCGTTCGCGTACGGCGGTTCAGCGACCAGGAAGGTCAGCAGCTGCTCAGAATCACTCGCCGGGGAACCGGTTCACCGATTCGATTGAGGCGGGCGATGGTCGTGCTCGCGTCTGCCGGTGGGAACACGGTGCCGGCCATCGCTCGTCTGGTTCAGGCCGACGAGGACACGATCCGGCTGGTCATCCACCGGTTCAACGAGATGGGGATGGCCAGCCTGGACCCTCAGTGGGCGGGTGGCCGTCCCCGCCAGATCAGTCCTGACGAGGAACAGTTCATCGTCGAGACGGCCGACACCCGCCCCGAGAAGCTGGGGCGGCCGTTCACCCGGTGGAGCATCCGCAAGCTCGCCGACCACCTACGCGTGAATGCCACCCGCCGGGTCCGGATCGGGCGGGAACGGCTGCGGCAGATCCTGCACCACCACAAGATCACCTTCGAGCGGACCAAGACGTGGAAGGAGTCCACCGATCCGCGGCGGGATGCCAAGCTCGCCCGGATCGAGTACGTGAACAGCCACTTCCCGCAGCGGGTGTCGCCTTCGACGAGTTGGGCCCGCTGGTCATCCGTCCGCAGGCCGGCACCGGGTGGGCGCCGGCCGGGCACCCGCACCGGCTGCCCGCGAACTATCACAAGCTGCGCGGTGTTCGGCAGTTCCACGGCTGCTACTTCGTCGGCGACGACCAACTCTGGGGTGTCGTCCGACGGCGTAAGAGCGCCGCGAACACCCTCGCGGCGCTCAATCCGATCCGCGCCGCCCGTCCGGACGGAGCGCCGATCTACGTGATCCTGGACAATCTGTCCGCGCACAAAGGCGGGAAGATCCGGGCGTGGGCGGCCCGGAACAAGGTCGAGCTCTGCTTCACCCCGACATACGCCTCCTGGGCCAAGCCGATCGAAGCCCAGTTCGGGCCGCTACGCACCTTCGTCATCGCCGGCTCGAACCACCACAACCACACCGCACTGACCCGGAAACTGCAGGCCTACCTGCGCTGGCGCAACGCCAACGCCCGCCACCCCGACGTCCTGGCCGCCCAACGCCGCGAACGAGCCTGCATCCGCAGCGAACGACAACAACGATGGGGCCCACCCGCCACCCGAGCAGCCTGACCCCAACACCGTCAACGTTCGTGGTCGCGGCACTAGCTTGGCGACGCTCAGCAGGCGGCCGTTGACCGCCCACGCGGGCTCGCAGTCTCCACCAGCAGGGGCGGTTCATCATGGTGTCCGGCCTCAGCAAGTCGGTTCAGCGCTGACCCCACCACACGATCGCCGACACAAAGCAAGTCAGCGCCTGCGCGTCAGTCGGAATCGGCGAAGGCAACTCGAGATCCGGCTCCTACGAGTGGCCTTTAGTTGCCGTTCCCGCGCCAGCTACGTCTCGAGAATATTCCGCAGGTCGCTCAACGACTGCTCGCTAAGCAACGACGGCGTCGCTTCAAGCATCAACTGGACGCCTTGCCCGAGCTGCTGCTCGGTGAGCGTCACCATCGCGCTGTCCAACTCCATCGTGTTGCTACCAACCTCGCTCCGCACGTCAAGAACCGTCTGCAGCTGCTTATCTGCAAACAGCCTCGCCGCCAAGGTTGCGACGATGCGCCGCCGCGCTTCGGCCTTGCTCATTCCGGCCCGGTATGCATCGAGCACGGCCACCACGTCGTACGACGCTTCCGCAGGCGCAGACTCCACTGGCCGCACCGCTTCGACCGGGCCCACCGTCGCCTCTACATGGATGGCTTGGTCGCCACCGCTACCGATGCTGGCCAACGTTCTCCAGGCTGACGTCGCAACCGACGCCACCGCCGACCCCACAGCCGGGATCGCCGCAGTCACAGCCGGAATCGCCTGCTCGCTCACCCACCTCACAATGTGCGGCCTGGCATTTTCAAGAACATCGCGGGCCACGTCGACAGCGAGGTCACGAAACATCTGCTCGAACTCGGAGCGAAGGGATGACTGTGAACCCATCACACGTCGCCGTCGACCGTGTCGCGCGTGACCTGGCTCAGCCTGACGCTGCTCTCGTCAAGCGGCAGGAGACGGAGCTCTGCAGGGCTTTCCATTGGCTGGCAAAGACGCGTTGCGTCGTCAGAGCTGAAGCACATCACTCGGTCTGGCATTGCTGACCCTCATCCCCCGAACCGCCCGCACCGCGCTGCATCGTCGCAGACACGTCGCAGAACGCGCCACCCGGCAGTGCTTCCGCACCCTTAGTTGACTGAGGAAGACGGTCGTGCCGTTGACGATCGCGATCTGGTCGCGCGGGCGGCGCCGGACCGGGGCCAGGGCCAGCAACGGGCTGAGGCTGTCGATGACCCGGTGCGCGGCCGAGTGCGAGACCCCGAACAGCGGCCCGAGCTGGCGCATCGTGAGGTTGGTGCGCCAGTAGGCGGCCACCAGCAACACCCGGTCGGCCAGGCCCAGGGCCCACTGCCGGCCGCGGCGGCCGTCGGCGATGGCGTCCCCACCGCGCTGGGCGACCAGGCGGACCAAGCGGCGGAACTGGGCCGGCTGCAACCCGGTAAACGGGTAGATCCACTCCTGCCGCGACGCCGAAATCACCTGCACCCGACCATAGTGGATCATCGCTGCGGAGCACCGGATCGGGTCGCCGTGGCGGGACCTGTCGACGGAACTCGCGGCCTGGGAGATCGGGGTCAGCGTGTGGCGGCATCCGTGAGGATCGTTTCGAGCCTTGCCCGGCACTCGGCGACGAAGGCGGGCCAGGTGTTCCAGTAGTACGAGATGCCGCTGATGCCCACGGCGATGGCCCAGGCCCGGGCGTGCGTCCAGCTGTGATCGTCGAGGTCCACGGCGTTCCAATACGCCTCCCGTGCCTGGTACGGCAGGTCCCAGACAGGGGCATGCTCGGCAGTCGGGGAGCCGACGGACAGACCGCCGAAGTCGATGACGGCCTGCAGTCGTCCATCGGCTACCAGGAGATTGGCCGGCCTGAGGTCGCCGTGGAGCCAGACGTGCGGCCGGGAGGGCTCGGGAAGCCCGATGGCGGCATGCCACAGTCGTTCCAGGGACTCGACGTCGAGCTCGGCGGCGATATTGGTCCGACAGTCCTCGAAACAGCTTCTGATCCACTCGTCGCACGCCGTCAGACTGCCTCCGCGGTACCAGCTCAACTCACCCGCGCGGGCAACGCCCATGAGGTCGATGCTGTGCAGCTCGCGGACGAACGTCGCCAGGTCGGTACCGAAGGACTTCCAGTCTTGGACCGTGGTCGGACCGGGTTCCGCCCCGTCGATCCAGCGGTAGACCGACCAGGGTATTGGGAACCCAGCGGCGGGCGCACCGGCGTGGACCGGCTCCGGAATCCGGCACGTCAGCAGCTTTCCGA
Source organism: Micromonospora sp. NPDC023966 (assembly GCF_040639095.1). Lineage (NCBI taxonomy): Bacteria > Bacillati > Actinomycetota > Actinomycetes > Micromonosporales > Micromonosporaceae > Micromonospora > Micromonospora sp. NPDC023966. The sequence continues at coordinate 160,065 of NZ_JBEZZJ010000003.1, forward strand.
GCCGCGGGAGCCAAGTCCGCTCCTTGTGTAGGGCCCGCGCCTTGTCGGCTGTTCGTGGAACCCGGACGAGGAGATCGTCTCCCAGTCGGTACATGGTGTTATCAGTGCCCGCGCCGGCCGGCGACATCGACAGCGTGGCCCACTCCGGGCGCTGTGCCCGCAGCAGTGACCGGACAACCGCCTCATCGGCCGGGATCTCGTTCTCGTGAAGCATCACGCTCGAGATCCTTCCGTCGCGGGCGACGCATGACCAGCCGATAACCCAGAGCGCCAGAGTCCCGCACAAGGCGACTGACCGCGGCCCAGGACCTTGTTGGGACCACAACCACCATGGCTTCCGAGTTGCGAGACAGCCCTTAGACAGTTAGGTCGACCTTGCGGAGTCAGTAGGTGTCGATGTTAGGGGCTCGTAGGAGTGCATGGGCGGGGTGGACGGGCGAGGGCATGCTGGGTCATCCGTAGGCGTATTCGTCGATGTCGAGTTCCGCGTGGGTGCGTCGCAGGAAATCCAAGGCTCTGGCGTCGAGGTGCCAGCCGAGGAGCTGGTGTTGCCCGGGCAGCTTTTCCAGTCCCTCGACTGGGCTGGTGAGATCTTCGTCCTCGCCATCGGGGTGTTCGAGGACCCGTACGACTTGCAGAGTGCTTGAGCCGGGGCTGCCCTCGATTTGGTCGAGTTCGGCGGCCAGTTCACCGATTCGGTCAGCATGAGCGTGCAAACGATCAAGAATCTGGTCAATCTGCTCGTCCACCGTTAAGCCGGGTTTCCGGCAGACGATCCGCCAGGTGTGCGAAGCGGGTATGGACGGCTGGGTCCGGCGGCTGCCGCGGATCCTAACCTCGTCGGGCTCAATGCCCAGGCGGGCGGTGATGTCGGCGGCCGGAACCTGGCGGGAGGCCAGCGCGAAGTAGACGTACTGGTGCACGCGCATGGCGGGACCCTATCGACGATGACGGCCGAGTGGCGCTGTCATTTAGCGCCGGCAAGCGGATCGCCCGACCCGACATCGCGTTTGAGCTGCACGTCCGGGGAGGCTGGAAGGTCTACAACGCCCGACGACGAGAGCAGTCTCCTGCCCTCAGTGGTCTTGCCTGCATCACCTTCCGCATCAAGACTGGGTCACCAGCTCGTGCCGTTATAGCGGAGGGCGCATGTCTGTCGAGCGGACCACCAAGCCGAAGAGGAAAGTCCTCGTCGCAGTCGCGGTCGCTGTGGTCGTCCTGGTCAGCGCCTACGCCGTGTCGAGCGCCTTGCGTCGTGCGCAGGAGTTTGAGGTGTCGGTGAACGCCTATAGGGCAAGCACTGGCCCCAGGGTTCTCGATGCACGCGTCGAGATGCATCCCGACTTTGAGATCGTGCGCACGAACGCTGACGACCAGGGCGATCGTGTGATCTTGCACGTAGTCGCGCGGCAGCCGACCTTGTGGTGGTCGGGCGGCGATTACGCGGAGGTGCGATGGGTGCGGGTGAGGCTTGACAAGCCACTCGGTAACCGGCAGGTGCTGGATGCTGTCAGTGACAGGCCTGTGCCACGAGGCTGATCCCTCGGTCACCGTGCCATCCACGTGCCAGTAGCCGATACCCGCGACGGTCACCAGGGGGCACGAACGGGTACTTCGTGCGTTGATCTGGCCCACCAGGTCCTTGTCGGCCATGATCTTTGTCCTTCCAAACTGAGGCTCTCCCGGCGCAGAGCAGGCGAGGCGCGTCTATGGTGTCGCCGTGGACGATCGCAACGTCGAGGGTCACCAGCACTCGGACCAGCATGAAGTGTTTAGGTCCTTGCCCTTTCCCTTCAGTGACGGAGGATTCCCCGCCAACCTCGGAGCGGTCGTCCAACGAACTGTGCTGGACGGCGTAGAGCCAGCGCGTGAGGTCATCCATACCGGCGACATCTCCTGGGTCGTCGGGGACGGCGTGAACGATCCGAATCAACCCGGTGCCGTGGTCGTGACGTGCATCAAGCACGTCGTTGAGCGGAACTCGTCGGTGGCACGGCTGGCCAGCCTTCCGATCGGGCAGGTGGCCTACCGCGAGAACCCCGGCCAGCCATGGTTGATCGAGCCTCATTCGTGGCCCGAGGAGTAACGGGCCGCAGGCACCAGGTCGCAGGCCGGGCCATTCACGGGCCACAAGGGAGCTGCTGCGCCGGCATCGTGCTCGGCAGGCTGAGGAATGGTTGGCAGCCGGCGCGGCATGGCAGGATTACGCCTTGTCTTTCCGAGCGAGGTCGGCACCCCGCTGGATCCGGACAACTTCTCCAGCCCTCGGCCGCCGGCGCCGATGGTTGACAACCGCCATCGAGACTCGTCCGTTAGGGCGCTCGATCTCGTCCCGGTCCGGGGAGGCTGGACGAGCTGACGACTGCGCGACGAGGAGATCCGCCTCAGAACAGCTGTCGCGCTTCTGATCTTGACGTCCGCCGTCGCGGTGTCTGAGGGTGACCAGATGGCGTCACAGGTTTGGCTTGACCGTGATGAGGACTTCCGCCCGGGTGCCGAACTCCTCCGTAGCGACCGGCTGTTCGCGCTGTGGTCGTACTCGGCGACGCACGGCCAGTTGCTGCTGCGGGCGGACCATATGCCCGACGGCGGTGGTCGGCTTCCGACAACAACCGAGGTGCTGTTCAACCCGGTCGACGCGGTGCAGATCCAGGCGGCGTACCGCGGGCTGGTGATCCGATGCGCGACGGAGGACGAGGCCATGCGCGTCGACGGTGACCTCTCGGACGACGGTTACCGCTCAGAGAATGCCCGGGTGCTTGTGCTAGAGAGCGAAGGGGCGACCGGCTACGTCGTCGCCGTCAACGTCGGGTGGTGCGAGGGCAAGCTGTCGGACCTGCAACCCTCGTTCTTCAACACGTTCAGTCCGTACGACCCGATGTGGCCAGTCAGGCCGCTCACCGGAGTCGGCGGTGAGCTCGAAATCGCCTCGCCACAGGAGGTGGCGGAAGCATTTCTCACCGGACCTCGAGAGGGCGTACGCCGGGAGCGACACCGCTACATGCACCTGCTGACAGCTCTGACCGAGCAGGACGGCCGTCGAAGGTGGCACAACCTGGGCGTCTTCCTCACCGAGAAGGACGCTGAGGAAGCCAAGCGACTGATTGAGCCCCATGTGACGATCTGCGACATCGAAATGATCCCGGTGGTGCTATAGCAGGCCGCAGTGTCTCGGCCGCGGACTCCTACCCGTCGCCGACGCGGTCCGCATTTAGTCCGCAAGAGGACGATGGGACAGCGGGGGCTTGTGAGATGCCAAGAGGCATTTCCGCTGCTCGACCGGCGTGGCCCTGGTCGGCGGGGCGAGCTATTTGATCTCGTAATGCGCCGGTCATACCACCCGTAGGTCGAGCCCCTTCTCTGGCTGTAGAAACGTTGCCGAGAAAGTCATCGACCGTTCCGTTATGGCGGCTATCAAAGCGATCGCCTCGGTGGCGACGAGGTGCACCTCAACTGGCTCGCTGCTCTGCCAATCCAAGTGAGCCCGTACCACATGCCGGCCTGGCGCTACGTCGACACTTTGGGCGGCTCCGCGCTTTAGGCGCGCCACGATTTGCCCATCAACCTCGATCTTCATGCGCCGTAGAACGCCACCAGCGTCCAAGGCGCGACGAACGGTGATCATTGGCATGGCTGTCCTACCCCTTGCCTGTGGCGCGGCGAGACATGGAAGTACCTCGGCGTCGTACCGACCAAACGAGCGGAAGAAGATAGGGCTTGGACAACGTCCTCGTAGTGGCAAGGCCCCCGGCCGCGTTGACAGCAGCGATTGACAGTAGCAACCTCGGACTGCGATGTACGGGCGGGGACGCGAGCAGGCTCTGTGCCAGCGGCCAGACCCATTGCTGGACCGATTGGGACAGCACCGCCGAGGCTCCGGATCAGACGGCCGCGGCGTGCCAGCGACATGCCGGTAACCCGGACGAGCGCGAGCCTTAACCCATTCCCTGCCAGCAGCTGGCGTTTAGGGCACCCTGCGGGCAGCGGACTTCTTTGCAAACTGGGGCTCATGCGCGCGTGGATACAGTGACGCAATGCGCAGGGATCTTGTGCGGCGCCAGTTGGCACGCCTCGTCGTGTGGACTGGCAACGACGGCCCCGTTCCGGCCGCGGCCGGCGTTGTCGGCGTGGAGTACCGGGGCCGGTTGGGTCACCCTTCCTCGTACGGCTTGCTCATGGCGCGCGCCGCGGACTCGCCTGGCGTCCAGATCGACCTCAGTCCGGCCTCCGTCACCCTGTCGGTGCCGTGCGATGAGGTCACGCTTGGCCTGACCGAGCCCGAGTACCGGGCAGCGCTTTACGCCGCTGGTCATGATCTCCGCGTCGGGCTGGTCATCACGAGCGCAGTTGAGGGAAAGCTCGGCTCGTCCATCGTGGTGTTCACCCGGCTCGCCGCGATCCTGTCCGTGCTGCTGGCTGTCGGTGCCGAGTCGGTTGATGCCACCAAGGTGTGGGCGACCTGGGACGAGGCTTGGCCTGGCCGGAGCCGACCTTGAGCGCTCCTATGGATCAGAGAACGCGCCGGGCAATGAGTCGGGTCAGGTATTCCTCGTAGCTGCAGAACTCCCCACGATCAGGGATGTCTGCCGAGCAGGCCTTGTTGAGGTCATGGAGCACCCGCCTGCGATCGGGGTGTCACCAAGCTCGGCCATCGTCGCGAAGTCGATGCCTAACGAGCGTGCCCGACGTAGGTACGACTCGAAGGCGTAATCGTCGAATCTGTCGATGTCCCACCGAAGACGGACCCAGTCCGGCGTGGGCGGACCTTACCCGTACAGCCGTCATGGGCCATCCATCAGCCAGTAGCCGTGGCAGACAGCGGACAAGAGCGGGGTACGAGACGCAACCGGGTCCTCCGCCACTGGGCTGGCCAGTTTCGCGAAGCTGGCGGACGACGTTGCCGGGATCATCGACCACCGCAGTCCTCGGCCCTGGCTACGTTCAGCACCTGTCGAGTGGGCCAGACGACTCATGGCTGCAGGCGCGGTCGAGCAGTGACCCGCGCCAGTGGGGCTGACTGCGGCACGTGGTTACTCGTCTTCGGGGTGGATGAAGCGGTGAGGGTTCGTGGCGGGGTTGTCGGGGCCGTGGTCGCTGGGCAGCTCGTGTAGCCAGCGGCGTAGCCCGGGCTCGGTGGTCAGCGTCCAGGCCGGTCCGGCGGGGTGCTCGTCGTGGATGCCGGTGGCAACGGGCATGGCGGTGGGAACACCGGCGAGAGCGCGTAGCAGGTTGGCCTCGCGGCGTCGGCTCCGCACGCGCAGCAGGACCGGGTAGCGGGGCCCGAACTGGGCGAGGCGCTCGTAGCCGCGCAGCTTGCGCAGCACGACGGCGAGCGGTTCGGTGCCGTTGTCGTGCTCCAGGAAGAACCCCACCTGCTGGTTCGCGACGCACCACACGCCGTGCCCGTCGGGCCGGATGCCGGCCACGGCGTAGGCGGCGGTGGCGTGCTGCTCGGACCACCACCTCGCCAGCCGCGCGTTGGGATGGCTGCGCGCGTGAGCGAGGAGGTCCACGAACAGTTGGTTGGTGCCGAGCAGGTGGGCGAGGCGGCAGCTGCCGACGATGCGTTCGGTGCGTTCGATGCTGCTGCGTGGCGGTCGGGCGTCGGGCCGGTCCGGGTCGTGGTAGGCGGTGGGGTGCACGAGCATGCCGAGGGGACCGAGGGCGTAGAGGTACTGGCCGTCGCCGGTGGTGATGTCGACGAAGCGGCTGACGGCCTCGATGCCGTGCAGGGTGGCCAGCCGTAGCCGGGCGGAACGACGGGAGGTGAACGCCGCCTCGGTGATCTGGTCGGCCGAGAGCACATAGTGCTCAGCGAGCCAGGCGAGGAGCTGACGGTCGCGCAGCGTGAGCCGACGCAGGTGCTCCAGACGCGAGCGGCGGCTGGTGTTGCTGCGCGAGGCGAGAAGCCGGGGGTTGGATGACCGAGGATGGAAGACAGGGCGATCGGGAGACACGAGCGGACATCCCTTCAGGGAGGAAGTGGATCCCCTCCGCTGGAGGGGTGTCTGGATTCAGAGGTGGTGGTGACCGTGCCGGCGGGCCGCCGTGTGCTGCACTGACAGGCCTGCCCGCGCTGATCGGTCAACGGCAGTCAGCCCTTGGTGGTGAAGGGCGAAGGAAGCGTCTGCGGAAGGGGCGACGGAAACCCCCCACCAGGCGCCTGACAGACGTCGAAGGAATCTCCGTCAGCCCAGCCACCTGGCCGTATCGGGCGACCCGTTCGCGGCCAATCGGCCTCAAGGTCTGGCCTTGTCACTCTCCAAGCGGGCCGCGCGGGTTTGCTGGGGTGGCCTTGAGTAGCGGTCGACCAGAGCGTCGATCGCGCCGATGTCCTGCGCCGGAACGGCGCGCGCCGCGGCCTGCCGGATCGCGGCCGCCTCGCCGATCAGCGGCTTGGGTGGGCGGGTCCTCATGGTGAACGCTGGCGTCTGCCGGCCGCCCACGACTAGGCGGGTGGCGGCGGTGTAGGCGTCGAGGTGGGTCAGGTCGTGCTCGTCGAGTTCCGGCAGGGTGTGCCGAGCCAGGACGCGGGCGTCCTCCGGCGCGCACGAGAAGTAGATCTTGTTGCGGGCGTTTGCCGACGCGGCGGCGAGGAGGTCCTTCGGGAACTGGGCGAGGTCCTGGTGCGACAGCACCAATGACAGCCGGTACTTGCGGGCCTCGGCGAGCATCGTGTCCAGGCTGTTGGCGAGGGTGAGGAAGTTCTGCGCCTCGTCGATGATCAGGGTGGCGTCGCGTCGCTTGTCGGGGGCGATCTTCGCCCGGGCCGTGGCCGCCTGCCACACCTGCGCCAGCACAAGAGAGCCGAGCAGCTTGCTGGTGTCCTCCCCGAGCTGGCCCTTGGGGATGCGCACCAGCAGCGCCCCGCCGTCGAGGACCTCACCCATGTCGAAGCTCGACCGCGGGTAGCGCATCGTTCGCTTGACGAAATCGCGCAGCAGGAACGCGCGGAGGCGGGCAAGCACCGGTCCGATGACCTGAGAGCGCAGGGCGGGGTTCAGCTCGTCGTACCACTGCCAGAACCCGGACAAGCCGGCCGGGTCGTCAAGGTCAACGGTCATCGCCGAGCGGAACTGGGCGGAGTTGAGCAGGGGCGGGATGTGCTGCAGAGTGACGTTGGCGTGCCGCAGCAGGGTCAGGCACGCCACCCGCATGACGTCGTCCATGCGTGGGCCCCACGCCTTGGCGAAGATGTTCCCGAAGATCGATACCAGATTGTCCACGACCAGATCCGGGTCGTCGCCGGACAGCGGGTTGATCGTCGGCGGGTTCGGCTGGTCGGGGTCGAACAGCACCACCCGATCCGCGACCGATGCCGGGAGCCGGTCGAGGATGTCCAGGACCATGTCGCCGTGCGGGTCGATGACCACCGTGCCGCGGCCGGCGGTGATGTCGTCGACGGCCATGTTCACCAGCAACGTCGTCTTCCCTGAGCCGGTGGCCCCCACGACGTGCAGGTGGTAGCGGGCGTCGGGCACGGCCAGAGCCACCCCGTGACCGCCGACCTGCGCGTCACCGAGCACCTTCGTGCTGCGCCCGCCGCTGGGCACGGCGACCGGGGCGGGCATCGACTTCGCCCGCGCCCGATCCAGCCCGGGCACGGCCAGGTCCCGGGGCAGCGCGGCGAGCGCCGCAAGCTCCGGGGTGCAGGTGAGAAACCCGCCGCCGAGACGCCGCGACGCCAGCACCGCCGCCGGCGACGACATGCGGGTACGAGGGGTGAGGCGGTTGCGGCCGGAATAGATCGCGAAGGAGGAGGCGATCGTGTCGGCGATGCCCAGCAGCCGGGGACGCTGGTCCGTGCTCCCGCGCCGACTGTTCTTGCCGACGGCGTAGCGCACGGCGGTCTCCCACAGCGGATGGGAGGTCTTGTCCAGGATCGCTCGCACGTCGCGTTCCACCCCCGGGTCTCGCCGTCCGGCGCCGGCAGGTCGGGCGGGGCGGGAATCACCGCCGGGCAGGAACAGCTCAACGAACCACAGCAGGGGAGCGGCGGGGTTCACGGTAGGGAGGGCGGTCTTGCCGTCGCGTAGCCTGCCGGCGGCCCGCCGGGCCCGCGCCACGCGCCGCGGTGCGGCGGGCCGGGCCAGGACCTGCACGCACGCGTACTCGTCAGCCTTGAGCTGGGAGCCCGCGGACATCAGCGCCCGCAGCGGATCGTTGTCGTGGCCGGTGTGCAACGGCAGCCACTCCGCGGCGGTGGGCAGAAGGTGACCGCCCACCGCCGCCGGCACCTCCAGCGGCATCGGCGGGGCGGCGCTGTTTTCGACTGCGCAGGCGGCGCCGGGCCAGGCGGCGCTGACGGCGGCTTCCACGGCGCCGCGCGCGACCGTGCCCGGAACCCACACCGAGATCAGCAGCCGCCGGCCGGTCCACGAGTACTGCCACACCACGTGCGGACTGCCGTAGAGCCGCCGCCGCCGCCGCGATGGGGTGAGGGTGCCGGCGAGGTTGGCCCACAACGCCGCTGCGCCGTGCGGGTCGACCTCCGGTGGCGGGGCGATGGTGACCAGACGGGCGCCGGCGGCGTGCCGGCGGTGCCGCCACAGCTGCAGCAGGTTGCGGACGGCGACAGAGGCGACCACCATGCTCGCCGCGACGGCGAGCAGCCAGGGCCGCTGCGCCACCCAGCCGGCGGCGTCGAGCACCCACCGCGCGGCGCCCGTCGGTGGTGTGAGGACATGGGTTCCTGGCGCGGAGGGGCTGGGTTCGGCCGCCGGCAAGGCCAGGTACGTGGCGATGGAGCACTTCACAGCTCGTCTCCTTCGTCGCCGAGGTCAGCCAGCTCGCTCGGGGTCGTGGTGCAGAGGTGATGCTCGGCGGGGGAGGCGACGGCCTCGAAGCTGGTCCGGTTGGTGCCGGAGATCAGCAACCCCGTGCCGACCCGGGCCGCGAGCAGTAGGCGTCGCTCGCCGGCGGTGAGCCCGAACGCCTCGCCGATGGCGTCGATGGCCTGCGGCGCCTGCTTGAGCAGCACCTGGGTGGCGGCGTTGGCGACGACGGCCTGGCCGAGGTCGGTGCCCAGGACGTCGGCGACGTCCTGGGTGATAACGGTCAGGCCGGCGTGGCGTTTGCGGGCGGCCTTGGACATGCGGAACAGGAACCGGGCGCCCTCGCCGTCGCGCATGAGCAGCCACGCCTCGTCCACGACGACGAGCCGCCGTGCGGCCGGCCGGCCGGGGGCGTCGACCTGCCGCCAGATCGCGTCCAGGGCGAGCAGGGTGCCGACGGTGCGCAGCTCGTCGGGCAGGTGCCGCAGTGACCACACGACGAGGTGCCCGTCGGGGCGGGTGGTGCTCGGCCCGTCGAACAGATGTGAGAACGACCCCTGCACCCATGGCGCGAGGCGGGCGGCGAGCTGCCTCGCGGCAGGGTCGTCGTCGGTGTGCAGGCAGTCGGCGAGGTCACGCAGCAGCGGGGCGGGCCGGTGGTGGGTGGCCGGGTCCGCGGTGATGCCCGCGGACCGGTAGACGGCCAGGATCGCCCGGTCCAGCGCCGCCCGCTCGGCGGGCGGCGGCTGCTGGGCGAGCAGCACGCTGACGAGGGTGTGCAGGAACAGCCCGCGTCGGGTGAGCGCGTCCGGGCGGGCGTCACCGGCCGGCAGATCCAGGGGGTTGATCTTCACCCCGGACGCGCCGAGGCGGACCACGGTGCCGCCGACCGCGTCGGCCAGGCGCGGGTACTCGTCTTCGGGGTCGATGACGGCGACCTGCACCTGCTGGTAGAGGTTGCGCAGGATCTCCAGCTTCACGAAGTACGACTTGCCGGCGCCGGAGCGGGCCAGGACGACGCTGTTGTGGTTCTCCTGCGCCCAGCGGTCCCACCACACGATGCCCTGCGAGTCCGGGTTCACCCCGTAGAGCACCCCACCCTCGGCACGCGGGTCGCCGGGCAGCGGCGCCGGCAGGTCGGGGGAGGCGAGGGGGAACGCGGCAGCGAGGGCGGCGGTGTCCATGGTGCGCCGCATCCGCAGCGAGTCCGTGGCCAGGGGAAGGGTGGTGCTCCAGCCTGCGAGGTGCCGCCAGGTGGCGGGTTGCACCTCGATCAGGGTGGACGCGGCGGCGGCCTTGACCTGGGCGCACGCTTCGAGGAGTTCGTCTTCGGTGCGGGCGTGCACGGTCAGGTACAGGCCGACGCGGAACAGCTTTGCCGCACCGCGGGCCAGCCGCTGCGCGAGGTCCGCCGCGTCGTCGGCCGCGGCGTCGACGCTCGGGTCGGGAAGCTTGCCCTGCCCGGCGTCAACCCGCCGGGAGGACTCGAAGCGGGCCCGCTGGGTGCGCAGCCTCGCAGCGGCGACCGGAGCGGGCAGCGGATCGATGTGCAGCGCGAGGTCGAGCCGGCCCGGCCAGGACAGCAGCGGCTCGAGCCAGGCCGGACCGACCTCGGCCGGGTAACCGGTGACCACGAGGGTGGCGGCGCAGCCGTCGCCGACGCGCAGCATCCGCGGGGTCACCTCCACCGAGGTAGGGGCGACCGTCGCGGTCAGCCCTTGCGCCCGGCGGCCCGGCTCGTCTGGGTGGGATCGGTTGCGCTTCGTCATGCGTGTCGGCTCCCTTCAGGTCGGTGGCGCCGGTGGGGCGCGGATGCGGTGATGACGGCGTCCGGGGCCGCGAGGCTGCCCGGTCGGGGCGGCCGGTAGGGGTCAGCCGCGGCGGCGAGCGCGGCGGTGACGGCAGCGCCGTCGAGCACGCGGGTGGTGACGCCGAGGCCGGCCAGCGCGCGGACGGTGTCCTCGGCGCGCCGGCGGGCGGCGCGCTCGCCGGCGGTGGTGCGGGTGACGATGAGGACCTGCCGGCGCAGCGGATCGCGCCGTGCGGCGAGGCCGTCGAGGAAGCGGGCATGGCCGGCCGCCGCGTCCACCAAGGCCGCGTGCGGCAGCTTCTCGGCTGCCTCAGCGAGGGTGCGGGCGGCGCCGTGCAGGTCCACCGGTTGAGCGGACACGACGATCTGCGTCGGCGCGGACAGCGAGTTCAGCCACCGGCCGAACGTGTCCACCAGCGCAGCCTGCTCATCGGGGGTGCGCAGGGCGAGGTTGACGCTGGTGGCGGCCACCATCGCCGCTCGTGCTCCGGCCAGACGGACTTCCCCGCCGTCGTCGATCGCGTCGGCGGGCAGCTTCAACAGCGCCGGCAGGGTCACCTTCGACGCCGGGGCTTGCACCCAGTCCGGCACCTTGACCGTCGTGTCGGTCGTCGACAAGGCCCGCGGCGCCCGCGAATGCCGCACGGCGGCGAGCAGCCACACGTCCAGCGGCAGCCCGTCACGCCGCCCCACGGCCACACCGAACACGAGACCGCCGAGCACGACAGCCGCGCCGACCAGCATTGGCGTGGGAACGAACTGATGCAGGGCCCGCCACGCCCCGTAGAAGGCGAGGGCGGCGACGGCGAGAATCGCCAGCTGCCGGAACGTCAGCCCGTACAGCACTTTGTCGGGAGCGTCGACGTCAGCCGGCATCCGCACTCGTTCCGCATCGACGCGGTCGTCCTGGCGGCTCATCGGCCGACCGCCTTGAGCCCGCGGCCGAGGCCGGGAACGGAACGGGTGGCCTGCTGCACGACAATGACCCGTACTGCCGTGCCGAGCATGTTCACCCCGCGGCCGCTGTTGCCCGTGGCCACGTAGCGGCGCATCAGGGACGGCACGCGCAGCGTCGTCCAGAGCATGACCATGACCACGAACAGGTTGATCGCACCGCCCGGATCCACCGGCAGTCCTAGCACGGGCAGCAGATGCTCGGGGTCGGTGAGCATCCACTGCCCGGCGTAGAGAGTGAAGCCCTGCACCACGGGCACGGCGAGGACACCGGTGTAGGACCGCCACCACATGTGGGCGACCGGTTCGGTCTGCGGCATCGCGTGACAGGCCAGCGCCAGCGGCGCGAAGGCGGTCAGGACGATGACGACGGCGAAGCGGACGATCACGCTGAACGCGGTGCCCGCGAGCAGGACGGCGATGATCGCCACGCAGATCACGAACAGCAGCACCGCCGTGGTGTCGCGCCCGGCGAGGATGTGCGTCTTGATGGCGCGCAGCGCGCCGTCGCTGTCGCCGTCGGGTGTGGTGAGCGTGCCGGTCAGGGCGTTGGCCAGGTCGATGAGCATGCCGCACCACAGCTGCGAGAAGTGCGCGGCGACGAACCCGACGACCAGCCTCGGGATCAAGTCCTTGGCGGTGTAGCGGGTGGTTTCACTGCCGCCGGCGGTCATGGTGAGCACGCCGGCGGCCACGAAGGCGAGGACGAAGGCGGTGTCGACGACGAGCACCGAACGGCCGGTCAGGGCCTGGACCTGCGGCAGGGCGGTGACCTTCGGGGTGATCAGCATTGCGCTGCTGATCACCCCGAACAGCGCGTCCAGGCTCGTGAGGATCGCGGCCGACAGCCAGTCCAGGATCTGGTCGAGTAGCCAGCTCATGGTCAGCCCCCGACGATTCCTTGGACGACCTGCAGCAGGACAGGGGCCAGGACGGCCAGGCCGTAGCCGACCAGAGCGTTCTTCAGCGCGCCCTTGGCCCGCTCGACCTGCGCCGGGTCACCCCCGGCGGTGGCCCAGTAGACGCCGGCCAGGACGAGGAACAAGGTGGCCAGCGCGGCGAGGATGCCGATCAGCCACGCCCGCAGATTGGCGATGACAACCGGCAGCGAGTTCACTGCCACGATCGCCGGGGCACCAGAATCGGCGTGCGCGGCCGCCGGCGCCGACACGACCAGGACGATCGTGACGGCCACCGTGACGACGCGGCGGACGGCGTGGACGTTGGTGAGGGCACGAAGACGTGCGCGGATGCGGTACATGGGCGGGGTTCACCTCCAGCCCACCCCTCGATCGAGCGAGGGGTGGGCGTCGAAAGGACGTCGACAGGGCCGCCGCCGGGCACTGGAGACGGAACGTCGGCGAGCCGCGACAGTCCCTCGGGAGGAGCGCGTCCTCCCTGTCGGGTGTAGCGGGAATCGGTGAGGTGTCAGCGCACCAACACGGCGCGGCACCCGAGGCGCCCCGGCTCGCGTCAGCCCCAGCCTCGGGCCCGGCAGCGGGCGGAACCTCCCAGCGCCTCGTGTAGCGCTACGGAAGAGTTCCGCACCCTCAAACCGGCGTTTGTCAGCTCTGCCGGACACCCCCAGAGCTGACACCGGTCTGACAGCCACGGCGCTCGTCTGACCACCAGCCGCGCCCACGCGCGGGCAACGTGATACCCCGCCCGCTCGGTAGAGTGCCCTGCCGTGGTCAGGCATGAACCGCGACACGCAGATGGTCGCCAGCTCGGCGTCGAGGCGATGCGACGACTCCGGCTCAGGGACGTGTGTGACATCGACGCCGGCCTGACGGATGCGGAGTTCGCCCGCATCGAGACGCAGTTCGGAATCGAGTTCGCCGACGACCATCGGGGTTTCCTGGCGGTCGGGCTTCCGGTGAACACCCGGCCGCAGCCGAGGGAGCCCGGGGTCATCTACACCCATCCTGAGCCATGGCCGGACTGGCGCGACGGCGATCCCGCAGCCCTTCGGGAACTGCTGGATTGGCCTGTCCAGGGAGTCCTGTTCGATGTCGAGACGACCGGCTTCTGGGACGACGGCTGGGGCCCGCGTCCGGACACGTCTGGCTCGGCGATCGCGACAGCCCGTCGGATGCTGGCCGACGTGCCGAAGATGGTGCCGATCTATGGGCACCGGTTTCTCCCGGCTGGGAGGGGAACCTACGGTCACCCGGTTCTGTCGATGTGGCAGACAGACGTCATCTACTACGGCCTGGACCTGGTCGACTACATCGGCCGCGAGTTCGGCGATCCCGACCGGGGTGAAGACGCCGACCGCGCGCAGCCACGAGCGACCGTCGAGTTCTGGCGAGATCTGCTCTAACCAACCTGCCCGGTCAGCACCATGCAACGGTCAACGATGATCGAGACATGGAGTTCGAGGAGTTCGACCAGCATGTCGCGTCGCTACGCGACCGGGCGGCACGCTCCGGCGTGGCAGCCGTCGAAGACTTCGCGCTGATCGAAGGGCTGACCGCATCGGCGCAGGAGATCGCCGAAGCGGAGCGAGCGCTCGGGGCGGCCCTACCCGCGAAGTACAAGGCGTTCATGGTGCGGTACGGGGCAGGACAATTCGGCTTCCTCGACCTGCTGCCCTTACCGGCGGCAGGGGCCACGCGTCCCTACGGAGATGTCGTCTCCGTCAGCCAGGCCGAGTTCCCGGACGGGGCCTTCGTGGCGGTGGCGCCCGTGGGCACAGGCGACTACTGGTGCTTTCCCGTCATCGACGGCCGGTGCCGGGACGAGGTGTTGTTCCACTACCACGACGGCGGCGCCCCAACGTGGGAAGCATCAGGCTTCCTGGAGTTCGTGGCGGCCAAGGGCACCCGCCCCTGACCACGCGACGCCCCACCTCCGGGCCCGGCCAAGCGCCAGGCTGCAGAGAAAAGTCTCGCAGGTCAGGCGGCTGCCCGAGGTGCGCGCCGCAGGGCGCCGGCGCGGCCGGTGCGAGTCCGCGCGCGGTGCGCGGACTGGTGCTGCAGACACTCGCGAGCGTTGGCCGAGACGACGCCGCTGAGCAGTCCCATGGCGAGGGCGTCAGCGAGGCGCTGGTCGATGCCGTTCATCCGCTTACGCAGGGCGTCGACGGTGATGCCCAGACGCGCGGCGATCGGTTCGATCGCTCTGCCCCCGAGCCGCAGGTCGATATAGGGCTCGAGGTCACTGGCCTCGAGCAGACCGAGCCGGGCGGCCCGCCGAACCAGGAGGTCGGGGTGGCCGTAGGGGACGTGCGGCGCGCGCGGGCCAATGACGTGCTCCAGATCCTGCACCGGCACCGCGGTGCCCGCGCGGCGCAGCATCTCGTGCCCGGCCCGCCAGGCGGCCATGCACAACGCGGCGTACGGGGCCGGCTTGGCCAGGTCGACGCGGTCGCGCAAGGCGGTGAGGAAACCGGTGAGAATCTCCGCGTCCAGGTCGGCGCCGTCACCGGACCACCCCGAATGCAGTCGACCGGCATGCCGGCGCAGCGCGGGCATCGCCATCGCCACCGCCGCGATGACCCAGGACGGTCCTTCCAGGCGAGCGCGGCGAACCAGATCTCGCCACACCGCGTCACGCGCCGCGTAGGCGCGCGGATGGCGCAGCAGCCAGTCCCGCAGGGCCGACAGTGTCATGACACCGGCCGGCAAGCCGGTGCCAGGTCCGAGCCTGTCCAGGTCGAGCGTCAGGGGGTCGGGGCCGGTGGTCAGTGCCGCGAAGGCGGCCTCGACAGCGTCCAGCGGCGAGTCCGGCCAATTCGAGTCGGACACGGTCATGTCACACACTCCCGGAGGCGATCGTCGGCGGCACGCCGAGGTGGTGTCACACCGGCGCGGAAGACATCGATTGCGCCACAGCGCCCTCACGGACCTCTGACAGTCCAGGCCAGCAGCACCACAGCCCCGTGCCGCCGCACCGGCCCGCATCAACGCTGACGACGGCCGTCGTCAGCGTCGGATCCTGGCACCGGCCTGACAAGCCGGCTCTGACCTGCGGGATGACATCGCCAGCCCGGTGGTGACACAAGCCGCGCCGGCGGACCCGACAGCCTTGTCGTCCCCACAACCGAACCTAACGAGGGTCTGACAATCGCGCGGTGCCACCGTGGCCAGCCCTCTCTGACAGCCTGTCCGCTGCCGGACGGCGCCGTTACAGCGAAACAGGGCCGGCGTCTGACACGGCGGCCGCACCAGGTCTGACAGCGGCACCGACGGATGACAGACATGGCGGTCGTCGACGGAGCCGCCTCACCGCGCTGGACCTGACACGCGCGGCGGCCACGACCCGGGGAATGTCTGACAGCGGCGGCCACCCCAATGGTGCTAACCGCTGCCGCCATGGCTGTCCGTCATCTTTGGTCAGGGCGGGCGCGGCAGTCCGGGCCCGTTGGACTGATTCAGGGCTCCACGCTTCCACGCCCGGCGGTGCTGTCAGACCTCCGTCAGACCCAAGGGGTGTCCGCCACAGCTGACACACGCCGGTTTGAGGGTGTCAGCGCATCACGGCGCGGCGCGGAGCCCACATCCACATGAGCGAGCACACGCCGCAGCACCCCCAAGACCCCGCCCAGCCCGTCGACCCACCCGAGGCCGACCCGACCCTGACCGACGTGGTCGCCGGTGACCCGCCGGTGCCGGTCACCGTGTGGCGCACCGCCCGCACCGACGCCGACACCGGCCGCAGCATCGGCGGCCGGCTGGCCTACCGGCTCGTCGCCGCCTACAGCCGCCCCGGCGATCCGGTCGTCGACCTCACCTTCGACCACGCCTTGGCCGCCGTCTGCCACGCAGGCCGTCGCCGGCACCACCCCGGCTGGTTCACCGACGTCTCCAGCCTCATCATCGGCCCCGCCACCGCGCCGACCCCGCCCGACCCGGCCGCGCCGCCCGCTGACGGGGACCTGCCGAGCCTTGGCGCGTGGTTCGGCGACGACCTCACCGACCCCGACCTGCCCCCATCCACCGACTGGACCAGCCCGTCCCGCCACGGCACATCACTGCAGGAGGCGACCAGCCTCGTCGTGGCCTGCTGGCCCCTCGACCCGGCAGACGCCACCAACCGGATCCGGCTGGCATGGCTGCTGAGCGCCTGCGCGCGCCTGCTGCGCCCCAGCGGCTGCCTCGTCCTCGTCGTCACCGTCCCCACCACCACGGCCGCCGGGCCGGAGGACTTCACCCCGGTGGCCACCGCCGCCGCGTCCGTGGGCCTGGGCTACCTGCAGCACATCGTCGCCGTCACCGCCGACACCGAAGGTGACACCTTCGTCTACCACGTCACCGACGAGGAACTCCTCACCATCGCCCAGCAAGCCAGCCCGCAGCGGTGGACGGTGGCGCACCTAAAGGTCCACGCGGACCTGCTCGTGTTCAGCCCCGTACCCGGACCGGCCACCAGGCAGGCGGACCGGCGGCGGCGCGAGGGCGGTGACCACCGTGGCTGATTACACCCCCTTCCTACCCAGCCAGGGGCAGCCCGGCGACGCTGAGGACGCCTACTCCGGCCAGCATCGCGACGACGGCAGCCACCGCGAGAGCAGCGGACGCCACCGGGCACCGGACGGACCTCAGCGCCTGTCGGTGTGGGCCACCGCGCAGCAGACCGGACCGGTGCAGCGCCGCGGCCGGTACGTCGCCGAGTCCGTCAAGCACCCCGCCAGGATGCTTCCGGCGATCGCCGCGCACGCCGTCGCCGCCTACACCCAGCCCGGCGACCTCGTCCTCGACCCCATGTGTGGCATCGGCACCACCCTCGTCGAAGCAATCCACGCCAGCCGGGACGCCATCGGCGTCGAGTACGAGCCACGGTGGTCGAACATCGCCGACGCCAACATCACCCACGCCCACCAGCAGGGCGCCACCGGCCGCGCCTCCGTGGTCCGTGGTGACGCCACCCGTCTGGCCTCCCTCCTGCCCGCAGCCCTCGCCGGGCAGGTCGCCCTTGTGGTCACCTCACCCCCGTACGGGCCCACCGTCCACGGCCTCGTCCGGCCCGGGACCGACGGAGTCGCCAAGTTCGACAACAGCTACGGCACCGACCGCGGCAACCTCGCCTACCGTGACCTCACCGGCCTCACCGACGGGTTCGAACAGATCCTGGCCGGCTGCGCCACCCTGGTACGCCCCGGCGGCACCGTGGTGGTCACGGCCCGACCCTGGCGCAAGAACGGTCAGCTGGTCGACCTGCCCTCCGCGGTCATCGCCGCCGGCCTGCGCGCCGCCCTGGTCCCGACCGAGCGGTGCGTCGCCCTGCTTGCCGCAGTCCGCGGCGGGCACCTCGTCGCCCGGCCGTCGTTCTTCCAACTCCAAGCCGTGCGCAAGGCCCGCACCGGCGGCACCCCGCTACACCTGATCACCCATGAGGACGTGCTGATCTTCCGCCGGCCGCCGACATCCGCCCGCTCCGGCGAACCGAAGGCCGCTCATGCGGAAGTAGAGCCTCCTGACGGCTCACCTTCGCACGGGGCTGCTTCCCATCACGGCGTCGCCGAGAGGCCACCGTCATGAGGGGGAGGGCACCGGTACGCCCGCCGCGGCAGCCGCGAGCTCGGAGCGGATGACCTCCAGCAGTCGGCCGATCCAGTTGGTGCCGTGCTGGCCGGCGACCCAGTACGGCGAATCGAGGTCGGTGTAGATGATCCGGGCATCACCGGTGGAGAGCAGCGTCCGCTCCAATTCGGGATGCTGCAGCCAGAACGGGTCGGCCTCATCGCCGAGCAGCAGCGGGCGCTGGTGCCGACGTGTTTGCACGACAAGGTGGGGCAGGAGCTGGCCGGCGAGATCGCGCTGCCGCGCGGGCCCTAGCCCGGCTGGCGTCGCCGAGGGTGCAGGCCCGGCTGGAGCGCGCCGTCGGCTCGGCGGCGAAGGTCGAAGAGACGATGCAGGAGCCGCGACATCTTGAAGATCACGCTGGAGATCGTGCGAAAGCCGGCTGGCGGGCGGTGCCGGACGGCCGGCTGGTGGTGGCCACCGCCGCCGGGCTGGACACCGGCGAGCGCCGATCTCGGAGGCTGCCACGAGGTCCGGTCGACGCCTTCGCTGCTCAAGCTCGCCTCGATCCTGGCGACGCTCAACGCAACGGAGCACCGGGCCGCGCTCGACGACTTCGCCCGCCAGGTGACCGTCGCGGGAGAGCCGGTCAGTCGTTCGAGTCGCTGCTTGCAGCCGTCGACGGCGCTGCAGCCCGCGCGGGCTGCAGCCGGCCGATTTGTTATTGACGGCCTGAAGGAGGCGGAAGATTGGGCTCTGGGACAGCAGGGCGTACGACTACGGAAGCATAGAGCCGAGCGCGATTGCTCTGCCCAGCGATGGAACAGATTGGGGGGCGGTTTCACCCGGCCGTGCCCGTGAAGACTGTATATGCTCCGGGTATCCGTCGGGCGATCGCCAGACGTGGAAGTGAGGCTCGAGTGTTCCAGTACATCGTCCGGGTCCGAGGCAAGGCGTACGTCTGGGGATCGAACGATCTCGAGGTTGCCCTGTCATTGCCCCTCGTACTGGTGGCGAACAACGACGCGTTCGGCGATGTCGTTGAAATCGTTTCGGAATCACCAGCGGGCGCTCCAGCACTGCTGGGCACGCTCCAGCCCGGGCAGTGCTGGACACTGGTGCTCACCGGTCTTCGCGGGGTGACGGCAACCTGCGCGACCGACACCACATTGGCGTGCGCGATCCTGACCCCCAACTGAACTCAAGGATGGTCCATGGCTACCGGTAAATCGGTGAACCTGCGGGTGCGCCCCGTCATGTCGGCCGATCTCTCCTTTCCCGTCGACGGCGTGATCAGCAGGCAATCACCAGTCATGCTGGGGAGCCGGGTCGAGGGACTCGATGTCGAAGTTCTGTACGCGATGCTTGGCCAGACCGTGGAAGGTGACAGCAGCCGGCTGCTGTGGGACTCCAAGCGGATCTTCAGTTATCTGTTCAACGTCGCAGGTCAGGCCGCGGGGCATGGTGTCACGCTACTGTCGCGCCTTCGGAGCGCTTCGGAAGCCGCTGATCTGGATCGGGCGGTGATGATGCGGCAGAACGCGTACCTGACCTCGTACTCGCCTGAGGTGCTGAGCGAAGTGCGCCGGGTCTACTACGAGGACCCCAGCGACGAGTGGGCGGTGCGGCACCGGCTGTTAAAGGCAGTCGAAGATGACGCCGGCCTAATCCACCACGGGCTGACCGATGCGTACAGGCGGCGTGGATGGTCGAACAAGGTGATCGAAGAAACAACTAGCATCAGCGACAACAAGGCCACGCAGTACTCCGGAGCCGGAAACATCCAGTTCGAGGGCTTCACTGATACCAAGTCCGGGGGGTACGAGTTCCGCCACCCGTCAGGGGAGAACGACCTGAGGTACCACCAGTCGAGGGCAGCGGTTCGGCAGGAGTTTCTCAATGCCTGGCGAATGTCAGAAATGTGCCGGTACGGGGACACCACCTTCTCCAACGAGATCGGTGCCATCGACCGCAGCATCCGGAAGCTGCAGTCTGCCTACATCGACACGTTCCTGTTCACGCCCACCGGAGGGATTGTCACGGGCGTATTCCACGGGCAAGGAGACTATGTACGAGCCGGGGAGCCTGTCTTTCGCGTGGAGGACGACGGGACCGTCTACCTGGTGGGCACGGTGAAGTACCGCGGCATGCTGCGCATCGGAACGATGCTGGAGGTCAGTACGACGTTGTTCGAGGCGGCCGGGGCCGCTCCGATCACGGTGGCCGGTGAGATCGTCGCGGTGCGGGGACACGACTCGGTGTCCGAGCAGTGGGATCTTCTGATGATCTGCGATAACCGCACTGCCGCCGGCGATGTGATCCTGCCGCTGAACTATAACTTCGATTTCGAGAGCACGAGCGTCGAGGTCACCGCACCCTGATCGCGTATCGCCGTCGACGAACGGAGCTGCCGTGACCGATCCCTTTGGTTTCCTCGACGCGATCTTCGGCGACGACGGAAGTGGTGGCTCCTCGACGCAGGGCAGTCCCTCACTCCATCAGGGCTTCGCACCGGTCGCCGGATGGATGGTCGGTCAGGCATTTGCCGGCGCGGGCCCCGTCGGGCAGTACTTCGGGATGGTGTACGGCTCGCCGGGGACGGGAATACCGCGGGTTGATTGGGGGGCGGACTACGCAAGCCAGGTGGACCGCGGCGACTACCTCGACTTCACCCAGGTGGATGCGTACGCTCCCGAAAACAACAGGGCGAGCGTCCAGGTGGTCAGCACCACCGACCCGGTGCCGTCGCCACCCGTCGAGTCTCGAACGCTCGAGGTCCTTGATCGGGGGGACTCCGGATCGATCCCGACGGCGGGGACGATCGACGAGGTGTATGTCTTCGGTTCTCCGCCGGATCGGCCCAGCAGCCACGACTGGTGGGAGAACTATCTCTGGTCGCAGCGGAACAGCCCGTCCTCCGGACAGGAGATCCAGATTCCGTGGACCGATCCGCCACCGATGCGTCCACCGCGGCCACCACGACCAGGCGCCCGCAGACCGGCGCTGGTGGTGCCCCCGATCCCTGCACCGGAACAGCCGCAACCCGAGCGCGAACCAGCGGACAGCGGGCCCTACAACGTCGACGTCACGCCGCACACCGCCCCGGGCAGTGACCTGGTCACCATCCCGTGGATGTCCGACGCACCAGTGCCCCAGCAAGTCCTTCCCTGGGGAGCGTGGGATCGCCCCGAGAATGTGCCCACGCCGCGCTGGGAGCGGGGCGGGACCGGCAGGATTGAAAACATCCCGACCGTGCCGACGGAACGAAGTTTTTGGAACCGCGGCGGCACCGGGCTGGCCGCAGGCGCGGTGACCGCCGCCATCGGAGTGGCGGTGGTCCTCTGGTGGAATCCCGTCGGCTGGGTGGCCGGTGCGTCGGCGGCATTGGCCATCGCCGGCGGCGTGGCCGCGACGACCGCCAGCGCGGTCGAACTCAGCGCATCGTACGGAGGTGTCACATCCCAAAAGCAGGATGCCGAGATGAACCGAGCAGTCTCGGCAAGCCTCGGGTACACCTCGGTCGGCGGAGTCCTCGGCGGTGTGGCCGGCACCGTCTTCGCCGACGACCCTCAGTCGGGCTTCGAGGAGGGCACCTACTGGGGTGGCTTGACAGAAGGAGCTCTCGGCCTCGCGACTAGTCTCCCCGCCGCACTGCGGGCCGTGCCCGGACTCTGGTACGCAGCCCTGCCCTGGGCGAAATCCCTCCTGGTGACGCCATCCTGGTTCTTCCTGGCTGCAGGCTTCGGCAGAGGTAGTACCCGCTCGTTGGCTCGCGTGTTCGCCGCCCAGGGCCGGATCGCCTCCCGGGTGCGCCGGGTCGAGTACCTGGGTACGACGCCGCTGATTGAGCGCAACGCCGACTGGGCCCGATTCCAGGTGGCGGCAACCGGCACCCGCAACGAAGCCGTCTTTCGAATCACCTACGCCAACGGCCAGCAGAAGATCGTGCTCGCCGACCGCTTCCAGCCGGGCGGCCGGATCATCCTGGAAGCCAAGGAAGGCAACATGGGCCAGATGTGGGACCCGACGCGTGAGGCGCACATCATGGGCCAAGCCAACAACTACCTCGACATCACCACTGTGATCGGCGGCCGGGTCGGCTACCTCGTCAGCACTAGACAGGGCGCGAATCGACTCGCGGTTCGATTCGGGCGGGACTTTCCGGCGCAGATGGAGTCGGGGCAGTTGTGGATCGACTGGGTGCCCTGGCGTCGGTAGGCGCCCAGGCTTAATGCCCTCATGATTCACGACCGTCATTCGCGACCCTGACGCACGCCGCTCGGGTCCTTGCCTGAGGATCCCCTTCTGGCGTTGCTGCGGTAGGAGGGAACTCTGCTACCGGAGCGGCACTCCCGGCCACCCCCGCGCGTTGGTGGCCGGTTGCGGTTCGTACGATGCGATCGGGGAATGGGTTGCGGATTTGCTCGCCGACACGGTGGTGCTGCTGGGTATTGGCGCCGGCCGGCGACCGTCCGAGGCGATGGCCCGCAGGCTGTTGCAGGCCATCGACACTGATCGGCTTGCGGCGGCGATTGGGACCTGGCTCGCCGCGCGGATCCCCGCACCAGAACCCGGATCCAGACGAGCGATCGCGGTGGCACGGTAAGACATTGCGCGGCTCACGCACTCGCGGTACCAGCGCCGTCCTGGCCGCCGCAGACCACCACACCGGCGTCGTACTGGGCAGCACCGATACCAAGACCAACGAGATCAGACGATTCGCTGACCTACTGGACCAGCTCAATGATCTCGCGACGTCGTGGTGACCGCTGACGCACTGCACAGCCAGCGCAAGCACGTCACCCTGCCTCGCCCAACGCCGGGCGCACTGGACCCTCACTGGCAAGGGCAACCAACCCGGCTTGCACTGGCAATTGGCCGGCCCGCCTGGCGGCGCGTGCCCGACGCCGATCGCGACAACACACGCGGCCCACGGACGTAAAGAAATCCGCATCCTGAAGATCCTGTCCGTGTCGACCGGCAACGAGTTTCCGCACGCCGCTCAGGCGATACAGATCCGCCGCCGACGCCGCCGGCTCGACAAGCCGAACCGCGTCACCATGGAAACCGTCTTCGCGATCACGGATCTCCTTGCCCACCAAGCGAAACCGACACAGTCGGCCGAATGGATGGGCGGACAGTGGTCGATCGAGATTAAGATCCACTCGGTCCGTGACATCACCTACGACGAAGACCCGCTCCCGAGTCCGCGCCGGCACCGGAGAGCAAGTCATGGTCGCACTGCCATCGCCGCCGCCATCGGTGCCCTCCGCCTCGCCATCGCCGCCAACCGCCACCACGCACGCAAAGGCCAACCGACCACTGGCCCTGCTCGGCATTACCAAACAACTTTGCCTGGGCCTGGTAGGTCAAGGCCTTTGGCGGCAGCGGAAACAAGGCATTCAAGTCCGGCAAGCGGGGCGGCGTCCGGGCGAGCAGAACTTTCTGGACCCGAGGCCCGACGAGTGCAGACGAGTGCCGCCTCGGACCCGAACCCATATGGACGTCAGCGGACGCGGCCACGTTCGCCGAAAGCGCCTTGTAAGCAAGACGCCGCACAGGCACAGTCAGCAGAAAGGCGGACTCTGCTCAGACAGGCTGACAAACGGGACCAGATTCCCCAGCCGGAGGCCGTCGCTTTGCTAGGCGAGCCGTGCCGCTGCAGGTCACGGCAGCTCTCAGCTTAGGCCGAAGTGCGAGACGCCATTCAGAAAAACTTCAATTGGTCGATTGCCTCAGATACTTCGGTAACCGATGCGTTCGCTTGGTCAAAGCCAGCATCGGAAACGCCCATAATGACCCGCCAGAATTGCCTGTCACCAATATGAAGATGGATGATCGATACGCGAACTCCGGGCCGGTCGCCAGCGACTTCCGATTCTGTGTTGACGAGATTAGTGAATCCACGCTCTCCAAGCACGCTATGGAAAATCACATTCTTCAGCTCACCGATAGAGCCTAGAGCAGGGTTCAGTTCACGGCGGTCAGATCTGAACGCGAGCCCAGCCATTTCGCACTCCTTCTTTTCGAGCCGACGGTGGGCGCACCCGTATCGACCGTGACGAGGCAGCAACTAGCTGTCATCCCACATGCCGGCATCTTTGCTGACGGCCGGTTCGACCTTCTTCGTGCAGTTTATACCGCTCCTCGACCCAGACGGGTGCGTAATGGAGAACATCGAGCCATTGCAGGGGAACGGCTGCGGTGTTGGTGACGAACGCACCACCTTGAGCGCGTGGCCGGCGGAGTCAAAGTCCTGGGGGCGACCTCGGTAAATTGGCTGCTGGTCAAGCCTCTGGTAGGCACTCTTGCGGTCCGCTTTGGCGGAGATTTTCTGGCCGGCTGGCTGCTGGAAGGGGGCCGAGATGGCGCTATCGGCGCGCCCTGGCGACCTGGCGCAATTGCGGTCAGTGGGTGGAGGGGTATAAATCGGCCTGCCAAAATACGCAAAGTGATGCATAGCTTGGCAGGGCGCGGTGGCATTTGCGATGACCCTGGCCTGAACCGCCCCGGGTTTGATGGCGGCTAGTACGGCAGCCGCCGTTCGTGATCATGGCTGGAGTTCGAGGTTGCGGCGGCGGGCGTAGTGGGCTCGTCTGGCTCGTGCCTGGTGTCGGCGTCGCCAGTTTGACCAGCGCAAACGGTAGGCGATGCTGCGGGTCGGCCGGATCAGCAGGACGTTGATCAGGCGGCGGATCTCGTTGACGGTCAGCTCGATCATGTCGGGCTGAGAGCGTGTTTGAGAGGGACTTGATCAGGTCCAGATGAAGGTGCGCTTTGCCTGCCGTCGGGCTGGTCGGCCGCGGGTGATGCGGCGGGTCATGCCGGCGATGGCGGCCCACCTGACGATGCCTTCGGAGATTTCAGGGTGGCGTTCGTAGTCGCGGGCCAGCCGGCGGCAGGCGGTGAGCCATGCCAGGGTCCGCTCCACGACCCACCTGCGCGGGTGCACGGCGAAGCCCCGCTGGTCAGCGGGCTTCCGCACGATCTCCAGCGTGATCTTCAAGGTGTCGCGGGTCCAGTCGACGAGACGGCCCGCGAAGCCCTGGTCGGCGAAGACGTGCCGGATCGGGGTGGCCAGATAAGCGCTGAGCAGGGCGGTCTTCGCGCCGTCGCGGTCCTGCCACGACGCGGCCATCACCGCCACGGTGACCAACAGCCCGGCGGTATCGGTGATGATGAACCGTTTCCTGCCGTTGACCTTCTTACCCGCGTCGTAGCCACGCGTCTGCTGCCCGACGGTGTCGGCGCCCCTCACTGACTGCGAGTCGATGACCCCCGCCGACGGCTCCGGATTCCGCCCGTCCTGCACCCGCGCCTTGACCCGCAGCGTGGCCAGCAGGTTCTCGGTCACACCGGCGTCTTCCCAGCGCACGAAGTACCAGTACACCGTCTGCCACGGCGGCAGATCCGCCGGCAGGTACCGCCACGGACACCCCGAGCGGACCACGTACAAGATCGCGTTGACGATCTCCCGGTGAGGGTGCTTCTCCCGCCGCCCGTCCCTGCTGGGCTCCGGCAACAACCCCTCGATCAACGCCCACTGGGCATCGGTCAGGTCCGACGGGTAACCACGACGAGGCGACGACACCCGGACACCGTGCCCGCCCCGGCGGCCATCGTCACGCCGCCACACCGTCCACATTCGACCTTCTCAAACACGCACTGAGTGTGACGGTCTGATGTTCGGGTGTCGGCGGCGCAGATCGCGAGGACGGCGAGGGCGGCCAGAGCGAGGGTGGTGAACCGGTGCCAGGACGTCCAGCGGCGGACTTGGTGCTGGTCGAGCCCGACCTGGCCCTTTGCGGCCTGGAACGATTCCTCCACGATCCAGCGAACTCCCGCTACCCGCACGAGTTGAGTGAGGGCGGCCGGCCCGGGTGTCCAGCAGCGGTAGAAGGCAAGCTCACCGGTGGTGTTGTTGCGGCGGATCAGCAGACTGTGCTGGCCCTCGTCGTCCGGGTCACCGTCGACGCCGACGTCGGCGAGCCAGGCCCAGTCGTAGAACCGTGGTCCTTTCGATCCGTCACCGGCACTGCGCCGGGTCCACGCGGTGGCGGGCAGGTCGGCGGCCAGACGGTCGGCGCGGCAGCGGGTCTTACCGCCGTCGATCGGTACGAGATGATCGCAGGAGACGGCCAGGACGTAGCCGAGGCGTAGTTCCCGCAGTCGGGCCCGCAGCCTGGTGTTGTTGCCGTAGGCCTCGTCCGCAGCGACCCATCGGGCCGGGACCAGGGCCGCGACCGCGGCGGTGATCATGTCATCGGCAAGCTCGGATCGAGTGGCGAACCTTCCTCCGGACGGAGGGGAGGGGCAAGGTCGTGGGCGTCGTCCAGGTCGCCGACGGCATCGCCGAAGGACCGCAGGCTCCGGGTATTCGCAGCTATCTCGAGGGCGACGAGCGTGTCACCGTCGACGGCTCGCGTAGCCCGGCCATCCACGGCACGGGCACCGAGGACTTCTACGAGGGCGGCTGGTATTTCAACCGCGGCACGTTCTCCGCGCCCCTGACGGGCAATCCGGCCCACGAGCCAGGCACAAACGGCTGCCCGAAGGACTGCGACAGCCTCTACCGGTACTTCGTCGCTGATTCGATGCCGTTCTCCCGCTCGATGGACTTCGCCATCGAACATGGACCAGAGAACGATGTGCCGGCGCGATACACCTCCCCTACCTTCTGGTATGGACGTGACGACTACGCGCTTCGAGCGAGCGATGTCCTCGACGTCGGTGACCCGGTGGACGAGGCGGCCCACCGTTACACCGGCGGTGCGGCACCTGAGCAGCTCACCTCCACGTTCGAGGGCGACGATGAGACCCGTCTCTCCGATGACGGCAGGGCCTCTGACGGGCCGGTCGAATTCCGGCTCAAGCTCGACGGCCGGGCCGAGCAGGGCGCACTGTTGCGCCGATTGTCCGACCAGGCCCAGGCCGGCCAGTCGGTGGATGTCATCGTCGACGGTGAGCCCGCCGGCGTCTGGTACCAGCCTCTCAGTAACCGCACCCACCGGTGGCTCAACGACGAGTTCGAGATCCCGGCCGCACTCACCCTCGGCAAGATGACGATCCGCGTCCGACTCGTGCCGATCGACGGCGCGCCTGCCTGGCACGCAGCACGCTACGAGGCGTTCGCGCGCACCTTGCCGTTCGCCGACCGCCGTGCACCCGATCAGGTGACCGGCCTCCAGGCCGAGGCGCAGGCGGGCTTCGACGAGATCAGCATTGCGCTCGGCTGGCGACATCCGTCAGACGACGTCGGCGTAGCCACGTACGAGGTGCACGCGTCGAGGAAGGCCGGCTTCGAGCCGAGCGATGCCACCCTCATCGGCACCACCACCGCCCCTGGGCTCGTCCACGACGACCTCGCCACGGGTGAGCGTTGGTACTACCGCGTTGTCGCCTTCGACGGCGCGGGGAACGTCAGCGCACCCTCATCGGAATTGGCGGTCACCACACCGGAGGAGTACGTCGACAACGCCTCGATCGTGCTTGGCCAGGAGGACGAGCCGAACGGTATCCGCCAGCTAGACCACGACGATGGAGTCACCGAGGGCGTCAGTGTCGCTGGCCGCACCGCACGGCGCACCGTCCCTGGTCGTGATCCGGCGTGGAGCCGGCAGATGTACTTCGATCTTGACGACGAACTGGCGTTTGATGGAAGTCGTGCCCTCACCGTTACGGTGGAATATCTCGACACGGGCGCTGACAACTTCGCCCTGGAGTACGACTCGGCGAACCCCGATGGTGGACCGCTGCAAGGGGCGTTCACGCTGGCAGGGCGGATAACCAAGACCGACAGCGGCGAGTGGCGCACCGCGACGTTCGAATTGCCCGACGCGCGGATGGCGAACCGGCAACAGGGCCGCTTCGATTTCCGGATCGTGGCGGGCGTCGGGGACGCCGAGGCCGAGACGATCCACCGCGTGACCGTCACGAGGCGGCGCTAGGTTCCCAACACGCTGCCGACGGCGAAGTAGCGCAGCTCGTTCAACGCGTCAGCCCGAGCAGTCAAGCAGTCGTAGAACTCTCGTCGGAACCCGTCCAGGTCCCCGACGGCATCAGCCGGACGACGGTCATGCACACCGGTCACCAGAACAGCCCTTGGTTATTGATGCTCTTCCCTAGACAAGAAGATCATCGGCCAAGGGCTGTTTTCGTGACTCGTCGGGGTCCATCCAGGACCCTCGAAGGTTAAAAATCAAGCTAAGGCGTGTTTCGTAAGTCGAGGGATCCGTAAGAAGTCACGGCGTGGCGATGCTGATCCTCACCGCCGCCTACACCGGAATGCGCTGGGGGGAACTCGGCGGCCTGCACCGCGACAACCTCGACCTCACCACCGCCACCATCTACGTCCCCCCGATGTCGGCGCGCTACACGAAGTCGAAGGCAAGCTGTTCCTCGGCCCACCCAAGACCAACGACTCCGTCCGCTACATCCGCCTACCCCGCATCCTCACCACCTCCTCGCCGAGCACCCCCACGACCCCGTTTTCCCGGTGCCCGCGGCTACCACCAGCGGCGCTCCAACTTCAACCGCCGCGCCTGGACACCCGCCGTCGCTGGCGACCCGAAACGGGGGCCTCCCAAAGGTGCTGCCCGGCATGCACTTCCACGACCTGCGGCACACCCACAAGACATGGCTTATTGAGGACGGCATCCCCGAGATCGCCCAAGCCCGCCGCCTCGGCCACCGCCTCGCCGGCGTGCGCGGCATCTACAGCCACGTCACCGGGTAGCCCAGGCCGGCCAGTTCACCCTGGATCCGGCGGTGCCCCCACGACGGGTTCTTCGCCGCGAGTCGCAGCACCAGCTCGCGGACCTGCTTGTCGACCGGTGGCCGGCCCGGCCGGGCATGCGGGTACGTCCACCGCCGGGCAACCAGTTCACGATGCCACCGCAACAGCGTTGCCGGGGTCACGAAGAACACCGACCAGCGCGGGCGGGGCAGCAGCCGCGACAACACCGCCAGCACCACCCGGTCGGCCGGCTCGAGATCGGGCCGGGCCACCTGACGACGCAGCACCGCCACCTGATGGCGGAGCACCAGGATCTCCACATCCTTGGCCCCGCCATCGCGGGCGAGCTGGGACAACATCTGCAGGATATGGCGGAGCAGCAGGTACAGCAACGACGTGCTCATACCGACGACCATGACGGTTGGGCAGGGCTCGAGCTCGCACAGAACCGCATTTCAGACGGCCGAACCGGAGTATTCGAGCTCCACAGGACGGACCCGCCAGACGAGGCGCTCAGCACCTACAAGCGAGGGGTCAGATGGCCACGATCCGGGATTCTGGTGGTCATTATGGCTGCGTGACTCGTAGGTATCGTCGTTCGGCCAGTTCCTCTTCGCTGACCACGGTCAGAATCGGGGTACCGGGCGGCGCGAACATGGTCACCACCAGCTGCGACTGCGCGTCCGGAAGGTTGTTGGCGCCCTGGTAATGGATCACGTCGCCCCCGGGCTCGAACAGGGCGTCACCGGCCTTGAGCACCCGGGGCGGCTGCCCCTCCAACTCGAAGAGGATCTCGCCCTGCGTGACATAGCCGAAGAGCGGCCCGGGGTGCCGGTGCGGCGGCGCGCCGGGGTCACCGGGCGAGAGGGTGACCCGGATCGTCCTGGCCTCGGCGCCAGCCGGGATCAGGGCCGGCGCCTCCGGCAGGGTCGTGATCACCTCAACGCCTGGCGGCAGGTGTGCGTGCTCAGCGCTCATGTATTCCTCCAAACAGCGAGTGTCTACAGGAAGAACGAGACGGGCCATGTCGAGTCTCAGGACCTCCGTGACGGGGCGGGTTTGAAGGTGTCACCGCGCTGCCCGCACGGCGGGGAGCCGACACCACGTGAGCGAGCACACGCCGCAGCACCAGGCCTCCGCCCGCTTCGTCGACCCGGACCGCTCCGGCGCCGACCCGACCCTGACCGGGTCTTGTGGCCGGCGAACCGCCGGGTGCCGACCCACTGTGTGGCGCACCGCCCGCACCTCCGCCGACGCAGGCCGCACTGTGGGCGCCCGCTTGGCCTGCCGCCTCGTGTCCGCCTACAGCCGGCCCGGCGACACGGTCGTCGACTGCATCAACGATCACGCCCTCACCACGGCCCTGCCTCGCCGGGCGGTGTCGGCACCACCCCGGCTGGTTCATCGACGCACCCGTCCCGCCCGTCGAGGAGGTCGCGCACCCCGACCGCAGCCGTTTCGCCCGTGCCGTCGAGGCCGGCACCGGCTCGTCCGCGTCCCGATCCACGCGCGGACCCCCTGTGACGGTCTCGGGTCGCCCCTGACCGGCGTCGCGTGCCCCTGGTCGGCCACGCCGGTGTGCGGGTCAACGGTCCGGCGCCGGTCAGGTCTGGTGACTGATGGCACGGGCGCCCCCGCGGCATCGAGTTCGAACAGCGGCATCGTCACCGGCCACAACATAGATGCACCCACCGACAACCTGTGTAGGCGGACTGCCGCAAGATGTCCGTTGACCTGACGCGGACCTGCCGGCGATCGACACCGTCAGGGCGTTGGCGATGTCGATGAGCGCACCGGTCAGCGGCACCGCGAACGCGGACAGGACGAACCCGACGACAAGCCGGGGGAGTAGCTCCTTGATGCCGTAGCGCACCTCGATCGAGTCGCCGACCATCGCAGCGACACCGACGGCGATTATCGCGAGG
The DNA here is from genome assembly GCF_040639095.1 of Micromonospora sp. NPDC023966. Taxonomy (NCBI): domain Bacteria; kingdom Bacillati; phylum Actinomycetota; class Actinomycetes; order Micromonosporales; family Micromonosporaceae; genus Micromonospora; species Micromonospora sp. NPDC023966. The sequence goes on from NZ_JBEZZJ010000003.1 coordinate 190,727, forward strand.
ATGAAGCAGGCACTGACGACGAGCGCGCTCTTGTCGGCGATCGAGGTCACCTGCGGCAGGACGGTGACGTCCGGCGATACGAACATCGAGGAGGCCAGGAACGCCAGGAGGCCGCCGAGAAGGTCGACGACCTTCTCGGCGAGCCAGTTGACCAGGCCGTTCATCATCCAGTCGACCATGACCGCCGCCTCAGCCGCCGAGGATGCCCTGCAGCACCTGCAGGATGACCGGGGCCAGCACCGCCAGGGCGTAGCCGATCAGCGCGGACTTGACGTTGCCCTTCGCCTGCTCGACCTGGGCCGGGTCACCGCCGGCGGCCATGTACCGCAGGCCGCCGATGACCAGGAACATCGTCGCGACCAGCGCGATGATGCCCATGACCCAGCCAGTGATGTTGGAGATGACCTGGGCAATGGACTTCGGGCCCTTGCCAGCAGGGGCGGGGGCGGTCAAGATCAGGTCGTTGAGTACAGAGATCGTGTGCATTGCGGCGCTCCACTGGGATGTGTGGGCCGCCGCGGTGGGGACCGGGCGAAGGACTGTGCGGTTCGGTGGGGGCGCTCCTCCCTTGCGTGTAGCGAAGGGTTGCGGTGTCAGTACGCCGCGCCAGCCATGCCGGACCGATGGCCTCGCCGGATGCAAGGTCCCCACCCGGCGGGCATGCCGTGGATGACATGCACCGCCCAGATCTCGGCTGTCAGCTCGAATGAACTCGCCGCCTGCCTGTCACAGCCTGACAAGACCGGTCAGCGACTCGTCGCCGGCAGCCTCCTTGTCGACCAGCCGCTTGTCCCGCCGTGCTAACTAAGAGGCGTAAGCTGCTGGCTCTGCACGCATCGGGTACTGCGGCTGGCCTACTTTCCCAGAGGGGTGGTGGTACCAGGTGAGAGCAGTCGTGTACGACCGGTACGGGCCCCCGGATGGGTTGCGAATCGAGAATCTCCCCAAGCCTTCCCCCGCTGCCCGACAGGTGCTCGTCAAGATTGCGGCGACCTCGGTGAATTTGAGCGATTGGGAGACTCTGCAAGGTTCGCCACTGTACTCGCGCATCGGTGGGCTGCGTTCCCCGGCACGCCGGACCCTCGGCTCGGACATCGCCGGATGGGTCGACGCGGTGGGCTCCGCCGTCACTCGGTTCCGACCCGGTGACGAGGTGTACGGCGACAACCTCATGCTCAAGGGCGGTTTCGCCGAGTACGCGATCGCGCCCGAATCGGTCCTGGCCCGCAAGCCCGCCGCCCTGACCTTCGCCGAGGCGTCGGCGATCCCACAGGCGGGCGTGATCGCACAGCAGGGCACCGCGGGCGCCGCAGCCGGCAACCGGGTCCTGATCAATGGCGCCGGCGGAGGATCCGGCGCATTCGCGATCCAGCTAGCCAAACGACTCGGCGCCCAGGTAACCGGCGTCGACAACGCGGGCAAGCTCGACTTCATGCGGTCCGTCGGCGCGGACGAGGTGATCGACTACCGCAGCCGGGACTTCACCCGCAGCGGCCCGTACGATCTCATCCTCGATCTGGTCGCGCACCGATCGGTGTTCGCCTACCGCCGGGCACTGGCCCCCGGCGGCCGCTACCGGTGCGTCGGCGGATCGGTCTCGGCGCTGCTGCGCGTCCTGACGATCGGCGCGGTGGCCGGCCGGCTCACCCACCGCCGGCTGGGCGTGCTCGCCGTCCGGGAAGGGCCAACCCACTTCGAACCGGTGGCCGATCTCTGCGTGGCGGGTGACCTCGTCATCCACATCGACCGGGCCTTCACGCTCGACGAGACGCCCGAGGCGTTGGCCCACGTGGGTAAGGGACGGGCCCTTGGAAAGGTCGTCGTGAGCGTCAACTGACCAGCGACCGCAGATCTTTCCGTGATCGGCGCCGCGAACAACCGGATCTGCCGATGACCGTGCACCTGATCTTGGATCGAACGAGACTGGTCGAACAAGACTTGTGAGGGTCTTCGCTGCGGGTACGACCTGCGGCCGATCGCCGACGCCGCGCTGCGGAACCCGCATGAGGAGCCAGCAATCCGGCTCTTCATACCTGCGGTGGGGCGAGGGGTCGGCGTAACTGAGGAACTCCGCCGATCAGGAGCATCCGTAGTCGGTAGTTGTGGCGGTTTCTGAAGCCGCGGGCGGTGCGGCGGTGGAGTTCGATGAGCCCGTTGACCGCTCCGGTGCCGCCGTTGGGTGCGCCACCGCTGTCGAAGTAGGCCAGGAACGCGGTCTTCTACTGGCGGAGGGTGCGTCCGAGGCGGGCGATCTCTGGGATTGGGCAGGTCGGGAACGAGTGGATGATCTTGGTGGCGATCCGTCGTCCCTCGGCGGGATTCGTTTGGTGGTAGACCGAGCGGAGTTGTTGGGCGCATTGCCAGGCCACGTAGACCTCGTCGTGGCGTTCGTCGGCTTCGATCGCGCGCCGTAACCGCTGCTGTTGCCGGTCGGTGAGGTGTTCGGCGCCGGCGCGCAGGATGGTCCGGATCCCGTACAGCGGGTCGCCTTTGGACCCTCGGGTGCCCGAGGGTTTCCTGCTGCACCCGCCGGCGGACCTCGTCGACGGCCTGGGTGCCGAGCTTGACCACGTGGAACGGATTATGCGGATGTCCGCATAACCCGTTCAGGGTCGCTCTGCACTCCCGCGAGCAGCGCCGGGCGATCACCATCCACTGGACCTGGTTGGTGCCCTCGTAGATCTGGGTGATGTTGGCGTCGCGCATCATCCGCTCGACCGGGTAGTCGCGGGTGTAGCTGGCGATTGAGGCTTCCAGAGCAGCCACACTGTCCGCGTGGACTTTGGGTGAAAGAAAGGTCGTCGCGGTCGCCCCGACCTCCGGAACCGTGCTCCATGCCAGGGTCAAGACCCGGTGCCTTCTCCCTCTGCCGAGAACGCGGGGCGCCACTGACGATCTCGGCGCAATCGGTTGACGAGCGGCGGGCTCCGGGGCGAGACGCCGTTCCTGGCGTGGCTGGCCCGGCCCTTTGACACCCGCACATCCGTGCATTCGCGGGAGGAGGGGCGGCCACGGGTTGTGGCCGCCCCTCCTCGTTGTCATTCCTTGGGGATCATCTGGCGGTGAAGGTGAACGTCCCGGAGCCCAGGGCGTAGACCGTGTAGCCGTCCTCGACCTTCAGGAACTTGGCCCGCCGCGGTGCGGAGACCGTCGGGTGGTCCTGGGTGGGGACCCAGACCTCGGCCGTGGTGTTGGCCGGCACGGTCACGTCCATCACGAGCCGGTCGGCGCTGCGGACGATGCGGTTCGAGGCCTCGCCCGCAGGGGTGGTGTAGCTGCCCTCGACGCACGGGATGTCGTCGATGCCCTCGCCGACAGCGGGGCGGATCAGCAGCTTCTCGTAGGCGATGGTCCCCTCGGGCTGGTCGATGCCCACGAGGTCGTGGACGAACCAGTCGTTGACCTGTCCGAGGAAGTGGTGGTTCTGCGAACCGCCGCCGCTGAGGTTCTCCGACAGCGTGGTCTGCCCGCGGTTGACCTGGAAGGCGTAGCTCGGCGCTTGGGGGTTGATGATCATCCGGTAGAGGAGGTCGTCGCGCCCGCCGGCGTGCAGGGCCCGGAAGACCGCGCCACCCGCCACCGAGCCGTGGCTGAGCCGGTAGTCGAAGTCCGCGACGGACTGCACCAGCGAGTCGAACACCTCGTCGCGGTACTCCTCGGGTACCAGGCCGGAGTCGAGCGCCACGGCGTTGGCGGCCTGGGTGTTGTTGGCGTACCAGACCCGGCCGGTCTCGGCGTCGACGTGCATGTAGTCGGCGTTGTACTCCTCCTTCAGGTCCGCGGCCAGGTCGGCGTACTTCTGCGCGTCGGCGGTCTTGCCGAGCTTCTCGGCGATGAGGGCCAACACCTTGGCTCCCTCGTAGTAGCCGAGGTCGATGATCGCCTGCGACGGGTTGGTCGCCTGGGCAGCGGACCAGTCGCCGAGGCCCGGGATCTCGAGCCGGATGCTCTTGATGCGGGTCTCATAGTCCAACCACTTCACCATGGCGTCGTAGTTGGGCTCGAAGGTCGAGGTGTCTCCATACACCTTGTACAGCTCCCACGGAATGCGGATCACCGCGCCGCCCCAGTTGGGCTCGTCGAGGAACGAGAAGGTGCTGCCCGTTGTCTCCAGGCTGTACGGGCTGATGGTGTGGTACTCGGGCGCGATGTTCGCGATCAAGCCGTTGAACCGCTCGTCGTTGTACGCGGTATTGCCCGTCAGCCTGTAGCGCAGGTCGGAGACGGCGTTCGGCCGTTGCGAGGCGCGCATGTTCGCCACCAACTGGGCCTGGTAGGCGCGCATGTCGTACATCGTCAACTCGGCGTCGATGTTATGCAGGTTGTCGCCGGTGTAGGGGCCCTTCTCCCGGTTCGGGCAGTCGGTGAGCACCGAGATCATGTTGCCCTGGAGCGCCCGCTTGGTGATGCCGTAGATCGAGTTCAGCATCGCATCGCAGGTCTCAAACTCCGCGGTCTCCGGGTTGGAGGCGTGGGTCACCAACAGCTTGACCGTGTCGGCCGTCGGCGGGCTGGGCAGACCGCGGACCACCACGTAGCGCTGCCCGTTGTAGGTGAACTGGGCGTGCCACGTCTCGTGTCCCGTGCCGGCGAAGGTGTAGCGGTAGATGCCGGACTGGGAGACCGTGTTGTAGTTCGTCGGCGGGGTCGGGGACTCCGACCCGAGCAGGCTCACCGTGGTTCCCGCCGGAGCGCTCCCTGTCACCTTCAGGAGGCCGACCAGGTTGCGGCCGAAGTCCAGCACGTAGGCGGGCTTCGGTTCACTCGTCAGTGCCGCTCCCTGTGATACCTCTGCGGTCAGCGCCGGGGTGATCGTGATGCCCGTTCCCGCCCCGCGGACCGTGGTCCCCTGGCTGTGGGCCGACCGCAGACCCGGAGTGACGGTGACCGTCCCTGGAGAGTTGTTGCCGGTGCCGTTGCGCGTAACTCCCGTCACGATGACGGACTCCGCCTCAGAGCCGGTACCGACCACGATCGGCTGGCCGATGACGAAGTTGGCCGAGCCTTCGCAGGCCGCGTTGCGGCAGGCAGCGCCGAGGGCGGACACACCTATCGACGTCGCGCCGGCGGCAGCCGCTGCATTCAGTGTCGTCGCGGCCTTCGCGGCGACGCCGACCTCGGTCACGGTGTGCCGCTGGCCGGCCACGGTGATCGTGTCGCCGGTGAAGATCCCGGTGGTCGTGGCGACCTTCAGGTTCGCCTCACCGGCGGCGGCCGGGGCGACCACCGTGGTGTTGGCCGCAGCCGGCTGGACCTCGGTGATCGACACCGGCCGCGCCTCCTCCGCCACGGTCACCGGCGGCCTGGGGTCGGCGACCAGCGGGGTCGTGTCCCGCGGGATCGTGGTGCCGTCCAGGTCCGCGATGGCGGCATGGTGCCAGCTCGGGTCGCGCAGGCTGCGGGACGACCCGGTCCAGCCGGTGCGCATGATCCGGGCATCGTAGTCCTCCCCCGCCCACCATGACGAGAACACCGTGGGGCCGGACCTCGCCAGCCACGACTCGTCGGTCGCGATCGTCTGCACCCGGCCGTCGACGTACCTCAGCTCCAGCTGCGCGCGCACCTTGGGAGTCCCGAGCAGGTCGTTGTTGCCCGGCTGGAACATGTAGCGACCAATGGAGCCAGTGTCGACCTGCTGCAGGGCGCCGCTGCCTACTTCCATGCCGAGGACGTTGTCGTTGCGCTCGAGCAGCCGGGTGACGTCGTAGGTGCGGTAGTTCACCTCGTCCCAGTAGCCGGTCTGTCCCGGCTCGAGGACGGCCTTGCCGATGGGCCGGCCGTTCAGAGTCGCGGCGTACTGCCCCAGCCCGGTCGCGTACAGCGTCGCGGAGGCGACCGGGCGCTTGAGGTCGAACTCCTTGGCGAACACCGGAAGCGGGTTGGGCACGCCGTCGGTCTGGTAGGTGGACTCCGGATCCTCGATCCACTCCGCGGACCAGTCGGACTGCTTCAGCAGCCCGACCGTGAAGGTGGACGTGTCGCTCCACGGCGAGACGTTGCCGTTGGCGTCCCAGACCCGCGCCCGCCAATAGACGGCCTCACGCGACCGCAGGGTCCTGCCGAACTCGACCGACTGCTCGCTCGAGCGGACCTTGCCGGTGTCCCAGATCAGCTTGCCGGACTTGAGGTTCTTCTCCGACGAGGCGGCCTCGACCTCGTAGGCGGTCTGCCGGTCGAGCGCGCACGTGCCCCTGGCGCTCGGGTCGAAGCACGGGTTGCCCCTGACGTCCTTCGACGTCATCCGCCACGCCAGGGTCGGCCTCGGGTCGCCGATGCCCAGGCGTTCGCCCGGCAGACTGTCAACGCTCAGGTCGACGACCCTCACGGCGTCCCTCGCGTCGAAGCCGGGCGGGCCGGCGTACCCGGACGAGGTGGTCAGCAGCACCACCAGGGCGATCGCGGCGAAGGCGCCCACCGTCCCGCGCGTAATCCGATGGCGCATCATGCACCGTCCCCGGTCGTGCCGGACGCGAGCACCCGCTCGCCCGTAGCCGCGTGTCTTGCCCGTCGACTCATCGTTCGCACTCCTCTGTGGTGCTTGAATCGGATGTCAGTCGGTGCTCGGCGTGGGTGACGTGCCCGGCGCGTTGAAACGTTATAATCACGGGATGTTAGGGATCCGTGACGTCCGTCACAAGATGGGTGGAGCGAAGTGACCGGATCCGGCCAACCGGCCAGCCGACGGAGTACTCGACCCGCATGCCGGGGTCATCGGCGGTGGCGGGGTGGTTCAGGGTGGTGATCCAGTCCAGGAGTTTGTGGGTGGCCCCGGCGCCGTCGGCGGTGATCAGCAGGTTGCGCCGCCAGGCCGGCGGGATCTGCGCGATGGCCCGGGTCAGCACCCGGATGTGATCATCGGCGTCGTTCGCGCCGGCACTGCCGCGGCGTAGCTGCATGGCCAGGCATTCACGGGTGTTGTCGCAGAACACGGCCAGGGGGTGGTGGCCGAACCGGCCGCGCAGCCGCTGGGCCAGTTCCTTGTTGGAGGTGGCGTCGATGAAGTGCGCGTCAACCCGCAGCACGATCTGCTCGCCGAGGTCACCGGTGGGCACCACGGCTGGGGGATCCGGCCGTGGCGGGCGACAATGAGACTCCACACCCGGGCACGCACTCGGGCGCGGGCGGCGTCAAGGTCTTCCAGGCAGGCGGCGTCGACCTCGCGCAGGGTGCGGCACAGGGTGGCCGGGGAGGCCACCTGGCCGAGTAGGTTTCCTGGTGGCGTAGCACGTCGATGGCGCACAGCGTGTTGCCGCCGTCGGCCATCATGACCGCCGCGTCGACCAGGACCCGGCCCCGGTCATGGTCAGGGGTGAAGTCGTCGCGGTGCAGGGTGTCGGACAAGGCTTTGGTCAGGCCGGCGCGGTCGGCGGTAAGGCGCAGCGCGGCGGCGCCCGCGTGGGCGATGAGGTTCTCGCCGTTGGTGGTGACGGCCAGCCGGGTGTTCCATCGGGTAGTGTCGTGCACGCGAAAGTGCCTTTCGGTTTGGGATTCTTCTAGCTTCGACACCTAGATTTCCCAGGTCAGAGGCACTTTCTTTGTCTGCATGAGACACATTACACCAAGATCCTGAAACGCCGAGGTAGAGAGGCAGCGCTGGCTGACCGGAGAATGCGCCTGGCCACGACGATGCTTGGCATGCCGGTCGCGGTCGGGTCCGCGTTGTGCTTGGCCAGGTCGAGCAGCCCCGGCCAGGACCGCGGCGTCGGCCGGGGCCAGCGCCGGCAGGTCCTGTGTGTAGCCAGCACGTACGCCTCGGTGACGAAGCGGTCGACGTAGTACAGGCCGTCCGCGGCGCCGACCGCAAGGACGGCTTGATCAGGTGCACGCACATGCCGCCGTCCGTGCGCGCAGGTAGACGACGAGCCGTCACGCTCGGTGTTCGGCGTCCCGTGGTGCCCGGCATCCTGAACTGCCGATGTGCGGATGTTGTGGTTTGCGGCCGTGTTGCCCCAGCCGGGATAGTGAGATGGTGCCGAACCTGGACTTTTACGCTGCAGACGACGATTGGTCCGCGGTCCTCGAGAGCGTCTTCGATTTCGGCTTGTTCCGTGTCTTCGAGTCCGACTCGGAGCCGGACTGCGAGCTGCGAGAGTTCCAAGCCGCCACTGACGTTCCCGACGGTCCACGGGGACGACACATAGCGTTGTTCGTCGTCGGGGCTGGGCCGGAGCCCACGGCCAGGCGGATCGACTTTCTTCCGGGCGTGAGTGAAGACACGACGTTCCGGTACTGCTGCGAGGGCTGGGGTCTCATTCAGCTCTACTACGGCGGATCCATTGGGGCGCAGGAGTTGCGATGGAGCCATACCAACCACAACACGGAGAAGCGTGCCTCGGCGTGGGCGACAACCGTGCCACGACTCGGTGATCCTGCCGCCTGGAACTGGGCGGCGGTAACAGGCGCCTCCGGCAAGCTCAATCGGGTCATTCGCCGGATGGCCGTGAGCAAGATCGGCTCGCACCCCGTGCTGCCGCACGCCGCGCAGTTCATCGCGCAGGCCGGCTCGCAATACGAGTACGGCACGGGCATCCACGCGACTCCGTCCTACGGCATGAGCCGCCGATGAACAGTGCACGGATGTCGCAGATCAGTTGGCGGACGACTATCGCGCATCAGCCGACGGAGGACCCTGAAGCATTGGCTGCTACTCGTAGACGGTGGCCATGACGAGGGCTTCGGCGAAGAGCTTCCAGCTGGGTGGGTCGGGGAAGGTCTCACCTAAGTTGCGGTAGACCTGTGGGAGAGCGTTGAGAGATCTTGATAGGGCTTCGAGGAAGCTCTCCAGCGTCGTGTTTTCCCACTCGCCCGGGTGCGCGTCGAGGTCGGCGAGCATCTCGTCGACGATGCGTGCGACGTCCGCGAGGGAGGCGACCTGGTCGAGGTCACTGGTCGCGGCGGGCCGACCGCTGTCGTAGGGGCTGCTCATCAAAGCATCGTGCCTCCCTTGGGTTCTGTGTGCGTCTTGCGGGGTCGGCTCACCTTCAGGTTGCGCACCCGGCTGGTCGGTGGTGCGTCGGACGATGCGGGTGCCGTCGTCGTAGGCGATGGCCAGCTCGGTGTCGGTGACGTGGATGGTGACGGTCTTGCGGCGTGGAACCGGCCGAGCGCGACTTTCTGCCCGACCACCATGACGACTCAGTGCGGGCAAAGACCACGTCCCGTTGACCGACCCCGGATATCACCGACAGCACAGAGGCGACCCGGCTCCGGCGGGATCCTGAAGCGGGCTCCTACGGCCCGGTTTGACGCGCGCCCCGGTAGGGAAGGTTCGCGGACACCTCAATGAAGGAGGCTGTATGGAGACGTCCGCTAGCGTCGGGCGCAGTTGCCGACAGTCGAAACGTCCATACGGTGCGGCGCATCTTGCAGCGCCGACCGCGAGGGGGCCAGCCTAATGGCTCGCGTCGGTCGCTACGGAATCCCAGGGTTCGTGTGGTTCCTGATCTGGCTCGTCGTCTGCATCTTGATCGTCATCCTGTTGGCGATGCTCATTCACCACTTCGGAGGCGCCTCGCTATCACTCAAGCTCGGCCACTTCTACCTGAACATCGGGGTCACCTGACCCGCCAGATCGTCGACACTTCGGCGCCGGTATTGCACAAGCCGTGTTAGCCGTCACCTTTGGTGACGGCTAACACGGCTTGGAAGCGAGCAAGCGCTAGGCCCTGTTTCGCGGACCGATTCGGACGGTCCCGCCGAGGCTAGCGGCCAGATGGTCAACGCCGTCGGTCGCACAGCCATCCGTACAGCCAAGGACGGCCGCAGCGACCGACGACGCCCGACAACCACGCACGGACTGACCAGAGGCGCGACCGCCTGACTAAAGGACGTCTCGTAACTCGGTGAAGGCGTTGCCCGTGACCGCGCTGGGGCTCAGCCGACGAGGGCGATGTTGTGGAGGTGGGCGATGGCGGACGCGGTGTCGGTCGATGTGCTGGCAGCGCGGCGGTAGTCGCGTAGGATCTTCCAGCACTTCATCCTGGCCAGGGCGTGTTCGACCTGGGCGCGGACGGTGCGGTGCTGGGCGTTCAGTTCTTCCTTCCAAGCAGGTAGCGGGCTGCCGTCGCGGTTCTTGCGGTAGGGGATGATCACGTCGGGGTTGCCGCGGTAGGCGCCGTCGGCCATGACGGGCCTGCCGGCCAGCTTTTGGTCGATGCCGCTGGTGCGGTAGACGATCGTGTCGTTGCGGTTGCCGGGTTGCGGGTCGCCGAGGGCGATGACGAGGCGGGCGGTGGCGTCGATGGCGACCTGCAGATTCGTCGAGTAGCGGTAGTTCTTGCTCGGTGCGGCCAGACGGTGGTCCCGGGTGGGGATCGGGGTGCCGTCGACGATGGCGATCTGGTCGACCGGGCGCCGTCGCACCGGGGCCAGGGCCAGTAGCGGTCCGAGCGTGTCGATGACTCGGTGTGCGGCGGAGTGCGAAACTCCGAACAGCGGGCCGATCTGGCGCATGGTCAGGTTGGTGCGCCAGTACACGGCGACCAGCAGCACCCGGTCGGGCAGGTCGAGGGCCCACTGCCGGCCCGGCCGGCAGTCAGCGATGGCGTCGCCGCGGCGTTCGGCGACCAGACGGACCAGCCGGCGGAACTGCGCCGGCAGCACCGCCAGCTCGCCGGTGTTGTCGATCCAGCACCCGAGGCTGTGGAACCCGAACGTCTTCTTGTAGGTGCCTTCGGCGTTTTCCTTGGCCGAGTGGGCGATCGTGAGCGTGCTGTCAACGCGAAGCACGATCGTACGCCCGCAGCTGACAGCGCCGGCGTAGCTCGACGCGGGTACTCCGGCGGGCAGCCGGTTCCATAGGTGCGCCCGCGCGGCGGCGCGGGCGTCATCGATGCGGTGCAGGTCGCGCTCGCTGATCTCACCGAGAGCGCGCAGGGCGGTGGTATCCGAGGCGACCGGCCCAAACACCTGGCCCTGGGCGCGCAGGGCTTCGATGTCGACGATGTCGGTGCCGCCTGCGGCGATCGCACAGGCGATGTCGGTGAGCACCCGGCCGCGGTCGTGGACTGGCCGGAAGCCTGGCCGGGTAAGGATTGTGGAGATGGCATGGGTCAGTCCGGTGCGGTCGGCGAGCATCCGCAACGCGGCCACCCCGACCAGGCTCACCACGCCGTCGCCGTCGGCGCTGACGCGGAGATCTTTGGACCATCCGGTAAGCTCATGCACGTCGGAAGTGCCTCCGAGCTAGAGGAATTGGTAGATGTCGCAATCACCATTTTCCCTTGTGCGGCAGGCACTTTCGCGTATCCAGACCTCACGAAACGGTCACAAGGCTACGACCGAGTGCATGTCTAGGGCTAATGGCGCGACGCCTCGCGGATTGGCCACGCCCGCGGCTGTTCTTCATCGGTTGTCTGCCGGCCGGTAGATCAAGACCCAGTTGGCCGTCGCGCGGGCTTGCCCTGGCACAAGACGGTCACTGCGTCGCGGGCCACAGAACTCGTCGTGTTGATCTAGGGTGATGCGGTGACCGCCAAGCCCGTGACGACAGTACTGTTCGACTTCGCCTGGACTCTGTTCGCCCGCGATTCGGAGCGCTGGGTGGGCAACGCGGCGGCATCGATCGACCGAACATTGGCTGCCGGCGAGGCGCACCGTATTGCCGGCGACTTCGCGGAACTGTTGCGGGAGACGGCCACGGATCCGGCCCACATCGCCCGGGATCTGGATCCGCGGGTCTGGGATCGGGCGATCCTCGCCGCGCTGGAACAGATTCCTGGGGTGGACCAGGCGTTGGCATCGGTCTTGCACGAAACACACGCCGAGGCGATCGAGCCGTACGCCGACACCGTCGCCACCTTGTCCGAATTGCGTGATGGCGGTGTTCGCATCGGCGTCGTCAGCAACGTCGGCTGGGACATCCGCAAATGCTTTGCTCGTCACGGACTCGACGGCATTGTCGATGCGTTCGTACTGTCCTACGAGGTCGGCTTCGTCAAACCGGACCCTCGGATCTGGGGCGCTGCCCTCGAAGCCCTTCAGGCCGCACCTGGCCAGACCCTGATGGTCGGTGATCATCCCGCTGGCGACGGCGGATCGGTTTCCGCTGGCATACCAGCGCTGCTCCTGCCCATGGTGGATTCGCCCGCGCAGGAACGCGGCTTCGAATACGTGCTCAGGCTTGCCCAGGTTCCGTCGTGACGGTCTGTCGCCGGTTCATTGTCTGAGGCTGCCGGGGGTGGAGGGGCTCAGTAGAGGTATACGTCGACCAGGAATGCGACAACCCGGCGAGGAGCGCGTACGCGGTGGTGCGTCGTGCGGGTTGGGCCGGAAGCGCCGCCAGCGCGCGCAGAGCGGTGGTGTCCGAGGCGACCGGTCCGAATACCTCTGCTTGAGCCCGCAAGGCTTCGATGTCGACGATGTCGACCCCGCCCGCGGCGATCGCACACGCCATGTCGACCAGGACCCGGCCGCGGTCATGGATCGGCCGGATCCCAGGCCGGGCAAGGATTGCCGATATCGCCTGCGTCAGACCGGTGCGGTCGGCGAGCATCCGCACCGCGGCCACTCCGACCATGCTCACACGCCGTCACCGTTGGTGCTGACGCGAAGATCTGCCGACCATCCGGTAACCTGATGCACTTCGGAAGTGCCTCCTCGCAAGAGATCACGGTAGATGTCGTAATCACCATTTTCCCTTGCGTCGCAGGCACTTTCGTCTATCCAGACCTCACGAAACGGTCACAAGACCACGACCTCGTGAATGTCCAGGGTTAAAGTCAGCGTCGGGTTGCCTTCAGGGTGGGGCCCACTTTCAAGCCGTCCAGGTGGGCCGGCTGGGACCGTCAGAATCAGCCGCACGTCGCGCTCCACCCTCCGGGTCCCGCCGTCCTGCGGCTGTGGCGGGCCGGGTGGCCCGGCTGGCGCCGCCCGGGCAGGAACACCTCGACGAGCCGCAGCAGCGGTGCGGCCGGGTTGATGGTGGGGGTGGCGGTCTTGCCGTGGAGCCGACTCGTAATGCGTGGGTCCTGGCATTGCGCGTCGCCCCGCCCGCTGCAAGCGGGGCCGACGCCTGATTGTGCCGGGCTCAGGCGGCGCGCCAGCGGAGCCGGCTGTCTGTTGCCGACGTCTTGCACCGCATCAGCTTGCCCGTGCTGGTGCGCCGCAGGGCGCCGGCCGGGCTGCAGAAGGCGCCGGCGTGTACACCGGTGCGGATCGATTCCTGGCTCTTCACAATGCAAAGTGTCGTCGGTGACGCTGATGGCGTCTGCGATGCTGTGGGCGTGGAGTACGTGTCCAGAGTGCCGCGACCGCCGCTGGACGGGCTGATCGATGACCTTTACTACCTGGAGGGTGCGCCGCCGTGCGCCCGGCTGACGCTGCCGCCGATGCCGGCGGCGTTGCTCATCGTCAACCTCGGGGCGCCGTTCCGTATCCGCGCCGGCACCGACATCGAGGCAGCCGAGTACGCCGACGGCTGCGTGGTCACCACGCCCACCCGCGCGTTGGAGTTCGGCTACCCACTCCGGACCCGGTCCGTCGGCGTGCACTTCAAGCCGTGGGGGCTGGCGCCGTTCCTGCCGATGCCTGCGGCCGAGCTGTGTGACCGGCCGGTGACGGTAGAGCAGGTTTGGGGCCGGCCCGCCATTGCTGAGCTGCGAGACCGGCTGGCCACGGCGGACGGACCACACGAGATGCTGAAGGTGCTCGAGGACGAGCTGATGCGACGGCTGTGCGAGACCGCCGGCCTGAGGCTGGTCCGCCATACGAGCAGCGTCATCGCGGCGACCAGCGGGGCGGTGGCGATCGGCGACCTGAGCGTGGCGGCGGGTGTCAGCAGCACTCATCTGGCACAGCGGTTCAAGGAGCTCATCGGCGTCACGCCGAAGCGGCTGGCCCGCACCTGGCGCTTCGCCGCCACCGTGTTCGCGATCAACCCCGCCGGGCCGATCGACTGGGGCGACCTCGCCGGTGGCGCAGGCTACTTCGACCAGGCCCACTTCGGCCACGAGTTCCGGGCGTTCACCGGGCTCACGCCGACCCGGTACGTCGAAGTCCGGCGGCGGTTCCTGCGTGAACATCCCGGCCACGCGCTGGACGGCTGGCCGCTGCCGGCCGATTGATTTCTTACAAGAGCGACAGCTCACGACACGCTAATTTGGGGGCACCCAAGGCAGAGGAGAGCCCCGTGGGCAAGGTGGTCATGTACAGCTCGGTGTCGGTGGACGGCTTCGTCGCGGACGAGAATGACCAGCCCGGACCGCTGTTCGACTGGTTGTCCAGCGGTGACGTCCCGTTGGACGAGAGCGGCGAGGTGAAGGTGTCGCAGACGTCCTACGACTACACCCGGCCGTACTGGGACCGGATCGGGGTGACAGTCGTCGGCCGCCACGTCTTCGACCTGACGGACGGCTGGGACGGGAAGCCTCCGGGTGGGATCGACCACGTGGTCGTCGTGACGCACCGGCCGGAGCCCGAGGGCTGGGACCCCGAGGCGCCGTTTCACTTCGTCGACGGCGTCGAGGCAGCCGTGGCCCAGGCGCAGGAGCTTGCGGGTGACCGCATGGTCGAGGTTGCCGCTGGTGACGTCGGTGGCCAGGTGCTTGCCGCGGGTCTGGTCGACGAGGTGCGCATGGACGTCGTACCCGTGGTGTTCGGGTCCGGCAAGCGCTACTTCGGGTCGGTCCACGCGCAGCACCTGTTGGAGGATCCTGACGTGGTGATTCAGGGCAACCGGGTGCTTCACCTGCGCTATCGCGTGCGCCGTTGACCGATGTGAGCGGGTACCCGAAGAAGTCCACCGCGAACGGTGACACAAGATCGGGCCCCCGGCTGCGTTTGCGCATCGCTGTCCCTGGTCGGGCAGCCGACGCCGATCTCGCCCCGGCACCTCACCTGCGGCGAGTTCCAGCCCGACCGAGACAGCCACCGGCCCGAAGACCCGCGACCGGAAGTTGGTGTTGCGCAGCGGGCCGCCGTTCGGCGCGGTGAAGACCAGCTCGTCCCGACCCTTGCCAGCGACGTGCGCGGCCGGCTTAACTGCAGCCCTCAGTCAGGGCGCCACGAAGGCAAGGTGCTCGGCGACGGGACTGCTCGGGTCGCCCCCGGCTCTGGCTATCAGCGACAGCCCCGGAGAATCTCCGGGGCTGTCGGCTGTCGTCGCAAGGTCACGCTTCTCTGCTGCCGGCGGCCGGTCAGAGGGTGACGACGGCGTCCTCGGCGAAGGTGAACAGGCCGGCGTCGAACGTGATCGTCTTCAGCTTCGTGCCCTTCGGCACGTCGAAGTAGACGTTTGCCTTCACCGAGTTGCCAGGGTTGATCTCGGCGAGGAAGCCCTGTCCGTCGGTGTTGCCGTAGATCCCGGCCTCGCCGTCGGCCTCGTACTTTCGGCCGGTGGCGTCCTGGGCGGTGAGGGTGCCGTCGGCGTGGAAGGTGTGCGCGCTCTTCGTGACGTTCTTGACGGTCACGTTGACCTTGCAGAAGGTGCCCTGCGCCTTGGTGTTCAGGAACTGGCTGCCCACCTGGGAGATCCCGCACTTCACGCCGTTGACGGTGAACTCGAAGTCACCGCCGCGCACCTTCTCGCCGACGCCAAAGGTCTTCGGCTTGGCCGGTGCCGCGGTCGTCTTCGTCGGCTGCGGCTTGGCCGGCGTGGGGGCCGACGTGCTGGGGGCGACGGCCGCGGGGGCGGAGGTGCTGGGGCTGGCAGCGGGGATGTCGCTGCTGGCGGACACATCGTTCTTCTTGTCGTCGCCGCTGACCAGGCCGATCGCCATCGAGCCGCCGCAGCACAGCACCACGAACGCGCCGACGCCGATGAGGGTGGGGATCAGCCAGGGCCGCTTGCGGGCGGCGGGGGCCGGCGCGCCGGGCGGCGGCGGGAACTGGCCGGGGTGCTGAGGGATCTGCCCGGGCGCCGGCGGCGGGAACTGGCCGGCGGGCACCTGCGGGAACTGAGCGGTGGGCGGCATCGGCTGCTGGCCGGTCGGCGGCTGGTTCTGCGCAGGGTCGTAGGGGGTGGTCATTGAGTGGTGTTCTCCCAGGTCTTGATTTCGCGCTGCCCCGTTAGTTGAGCGCAATACTTTCCGCCCTGACACATTTTGCCTCAGGCAACGGTCCTCCGGCTGGCCTGACCCACACGCCCGGTCAGCGCGAGAAACACCCGATCTGGTGACCCGGCCGTCAGCCGTTGAGTCGCGAACTCGTTCACGCTCCGGCCGCGGCGTCCCAGAACGGGTCGGCCTCATCGCCGAGCAGCAGCGGCACGTCATCCACCGACCGGTCCAGCCGCGGACGCACATACCACACCCGGTGGCGCCATCGCCGGTGCTCGAAAGCGGAGTCCACTTCGACCTCAGCCACCACCGTCGGCTCCACCTGCAGGTAGCGCAGCGGCTCGGGCCGGTCCAGCTGCCCGCTCCAGCTCGCCGGGTGGCCGTAGCTCCACGAACTACGTCTCGACGCGCTCAATTCTTCACCATGACTCTCACTGCGTGGTTGACCACATGCAGCATGCGGGATATCTTTCCGTAGCAGGCAAGCGAATTCCAGATTGGATGCTGCCGACTCCCTCGCACCGAAAAACTCCGCCCCATGCGACGACACAGCTCACCGTCGCCGCCTACGGCAGCCGACTTCTCACCACGTCTGGCGTGAACCCCCGGCCGCATCGCGACGCTCTCAGCTAGGAGCCACCATGCTGAAACGCCCCGCACTGTCGGTTCTCCTCGTCGCCGCGGTCACCGTCGCATCGGGCCTGGTCGGGGCGGTTCCCGCTGCCGGCCGGACGGGCGGCGACCCGGTGCACCGGCGAGTGGTGGACGTGGGTGACAGCATCGTGATCACCGGCGAGACCTACCGGATGCGGATCATCAAGGACGGCTTCCGGTACTCGTTCGACAGCTCCTCCGGCGCCACGGTTGCACCGGCCCATCCGGACTCTGGTCTGCGGATCAGGTACGCCGGCGGGCAGGACGTCAGCGACGCCGAGGACACTCGGCTCGTCTCCGGTCCGATGTCCGGCACGGCGGTGCTGGACGTGACGATGACGGACGGTTCTCAGGTCAGAGTGCACGTACTTCCATTCGACAGCTACGCGCGGATCCTGGTGCCGGACCTGCCCGGGTCCAGCAGCACGATCGACTTCCGTACCGGTGCGGTCGCCCCGGCGTACGGGCTCGGGGACTACGGGTCGTTCGCCGACGGCCAACCCGAGCAGGGGACGCCGTGCAGTGGAAACGTCGAGGCCAGGCCGAGTACGGAGTTGACGGGGCTGGTGCTGGACAACCTGACGAACGAGGGCAGTTGTAAGCGTTTCGTCAGCAACTTCACCGTGTTTCCAAAGCAGCGGTTCGCTCAGGTGTGGTTCGAGGATGGGCGGAAGCGAGTCGGCCTCACCGGGACAGAGAACCGGCTCGGCGCCGCCGACGTGGACTCCGTCGACAGCCTGTACTACTTCGTCGGCCGTGACCTGCCGCAGGTGTACGCCGACTACAAGCAGGCCCGCAACCGGCACGGGTACCTGGACGCCCGGCCCGACGAGTCGTTCTTCGGACTCGGCTGGGAGGCATACGGCGCACTCGGCTGGGACACCTACCAGTCGTCCGTCGTCGAGACGGTGCAGGACTTCGTAGCGCACGGCTATCCGCTCAGTTGGGGCGTGGTCGGATCCGGCTTCTGGCCCGGCCCCCGCGGCAACAAGGTCGAGGGCACCACGAACAGCTTTGGCATGTGGGACGACACCGCCGAGGACGGGCGCGCCGACGGACTGCCGAACCCGCGATACCCGGATCCCGACGCGGTGAAGCGGCTCTTCGCCGAGAACGACATCAAGCTGCTGCTGGGGGCCCGAAACAACTTCAAGGCTCTGCCAGCCGACGGCGGAAACTACAACCTGCGCTACGACGGACCATTCCTGCAGGAGGCGCTGGAGCGCGGCTACCTGCTGCGCAACGGCGACGGCACGCCCCGCGTCGTGACCCGGGCGCAGTTCCCCTCCGGCTCCAGCTACGTGCTCGACGGGTCCGATCCGGAGGCGGTGCGCTGGTTCGTCGACCGGCTGCGCGCGTGGGGTGTGGACGGGTGGAAGGAGGACACCATGCTCTACGACCCGAACCTGCACCTCGACGGCAACTGGAACCCGGTGCAGACCGCGATGCACGATGCCGGTGACCTCGTGATGGTGCGCAACGCCGCGTACTCCGTGCCGGGCGACGTCATCCGGATCAACGACACCATCTACGGCACCGGCGAGGTGTACCACGAGGACCCGGATCGGATGCCCGTCAACCTGCTCAACTACGCCGCGTCCGGCGCCGGCAATCTGTACGGCGACTATGTGGGTGGCACCCCCGGGCCGTCGTTGCGCGACCCGGCCTACCAGCAGTACTTCGTGCGTAACGCGCAGTTCAGCGCGATGTTGCCGGTGATGGCGTTCGGCATGGGCCCTTGGGATCTCGGCCGCAGCGACTACGCGGCAGCCGTGAAGGAGTTGGCGCTGTGGCACGAGGCGCTGCGGCCGTACATCTACGACGCGGTGCTGGACGGGTACGAGAGCGGGTTCCCCACCGCTGTGACCCCGCTGCCACTGGCCTTTCCCGACGATCCGAACACCTACGCGCTGGCGAACGACACCACCCGCCAGTACGAGTGGATGTTCGGTGAATCCCTACTCGCCACGCCGGTGTTCGGCGCGGACTTCGAGACAGCGCAGGCGCGGGACGTGTACCTGCCGGCCGGAAAGTGGATCGACGTCGAGACCGGAGCGGTGTTCCGCGGGCCGACGACACTACGGAACTACGCGATCGGCCCCGAGCGGATCCCCGCGTTCGCCGGCGGCAAGGGCGTGCTGGTGACCAAGCGGTCCGCAGCGCTGACCGCCGAGGTGTACCCGGTGTCGACCGGATCCCGCTACACGTCCGGGCGCGGGCCGGACGCGATCACCGTCGAGAACGCCAACACCGGCTGGGACACCGGCTCCCTCGCCGTCGTGGACAGCACCAGCGGGGAGGCGGTTGCCTACCGGGTCGACCAGGTGACCGGTGCGTTGCGGTTCCCGGTGACCCCGGGGCACACCTACCGCCTCGCCGGCGGCGGGACGGCCGAACACACCGTCGGGCTGGACAGGACCCCTCCCGCGCAGGTCACCGGAGTCGGGCACCGCACGGTGGGCGGGGTCACCACGCTGACCTGGGACGCCACCGACAACGCGCGGTCCTACGTCGTGACCGCCTCGCTGAAGCAGGAGTGCGATGTCACGCCGGAACGGATCGTCGGCTCCTCGACCGGCACGAGCCTTGTGCTGGGCAGCGATGGTGTCGCGGGCACGTACCGGGTGGCGGCGACGAACAGTGCGGGCAGCGGCCCTCCGTCCAACCCCCACGTGATCGCAGCGGCGACCGGTGGTGGCGGCACCGCGACGGTCGTCGTGACCAACGAAGGAGCTCCGCCGACCTGCGATGCCGGCAATCCCGCCTACAGCGAGGAGGGACGCTGGCTGTCGAGCAGCCTGAAGGGTTTCGACGGCTCGGGCACCCGCTACACGTCGACCGCCGGCCTGACCGCGACCTGGCGCGCCGACCTCCCGGCGGGGACCTACCAGGTAGACGTCTGGTCCCCGAAGCACAGCACCTGCAGCGCGAGTACGACATACACCGTCGCCGGCACGAGCGTCCCCGTCGACCAGTGCGCTACCGGCGGCGCATGGCATTCGATCGGTACGCATCAGCTGGGGGAGGGGATCAACTCGGTCACCCTGACGTCCGGCCCCGGCACCACCCGCGCGGACGCAGTGCGCTTCACGCCGGCCGGATGACCCCTCGCCCGAGGATGGAGTAAGAGGAGATGTTCGCTCGTCCCCCACATCACGTCCTGCTCGCGATGATCACGGCGCTCCTGGTGCCGATCGCAGTCGTGGTCCCGTCATCGCCGGCAGCGGCCGCCGAAGCGGTGGTCGTCACCCCCTCGACCCCCGGCGCCTACGTCGAGACCGGAACCTGGGCGAACGCCCGGGACCCCGGTTACGAGGGCTCTCCATCGCGGTACAGCCGGACCCCCGGTTCCACGGCCACCTGGACCGTCGTGGCGCCCGCCTCCGCCAGGTACGACCTTGCCGTCTACTACAACGCCAGCGTCGACAACGCGAAGGCGGACTACGCCTGGACCGGAGGGCCGGACACCCCGACGGTGGTCAACCAGGCGATCGGCGGCAATGCCTGGCGCCAGATCGGCTCCACCTACCTGGACAAGGGGCAGACCTTCACCCTGACGGTCACCGCCACTGCCGGTCCGGCGGTGACCGCTCCCAACCTGAACGTCATCACCCGCGCCAACGCCGTGCGGTTGCTCGAGGTGACCGGCGACGACCAACCGCCGGGCACCGAGTGCGGTACGCACGACACCGCGACACCGGTTGTCGACGCGCCGGAGCGGCGCTTCCCCTCCTACCGCCTGTCGCAGCACGGCACCATGGTCTCGGTTGCCGGCGACGGCTGGGCGATGGCGATCGATCGTCGGGGCTTCCGCTACGGACTCGAGGTGGACGGCGCGCCAGTCGCCTCGCCCCACCCGACAGCCGGGTTGCAACTGGCCGTCCCGGGCGGTGCACCGTGCGACGCCGTCGCGGCGACGCTCGCCGCGGCGGACGCGTCGAGCGTGCGGTTCTCCGTGACCTTCGCCAACGGCCGGCAGGCAGACGTGACCGTGGTGCCCGCGGACCATTCCGTGAACCTGCGGATCGCCGCCGGCGACTCGAACACCGGCAGCGTGCGGGCCCAGGTCGCCGGTGGCATGAACCCCGCGTACGGGCTCGGTGACCTGGGCGGATTCCGGACCGACCTGAACGCCTACGGCATCCGCAACCTCGACTACTACGCGCAGAACAGCGCTGGCACGACGAACCAACGCTTCGTCTCGACGTTCACGGTCTTCCCCGGCCGGAAGCTCGCCCAGGTCGTGCTCTCGAACGAGAGCCTGGCCGTGCAGGTCGACAACGCCGCGACCCTGCTCGGTGTCAACGGCCCACAGATGTCCGGGCTGCACTACTTCTTCGGGGACATGACGACGATCTACCGGCGCTACGCCGAGGTGCGGCGGAGCGCCGGCTACGCCGACGCGAAGCCCGACTACGCACTCTTCGGCGTCGGCTACGAGTCGTACGGCGCCCTCGGCTACAACACCAACCAGCAGACCATCACCAGCTCTGTGACGGCGTACCTGGACGAGGGCTTCCCCCTCAGCTGGGTGGTGACCGGCTCCGGGTTCTGGCCGTACGGATCGGGAAGTGCCCAGGGCACGACCTCGAGCTTCGGCCTGTGGGGCGCGAAGTATCCGGATCCGGACGGGTACAAGAAGTTCCTGCACGACAACGGGATCAAGCTCCTGCTCGGAGCCCGGCAGTCCTTCCGGGCGCTGCCGGCCGACGGCGGCACGTACGACCCCGCTCTGGACGGTGACGGCACCGCCGTGGGCATCGAACGGGGCTACTTCATCAAGGACGCGAACGGTAAGCCGCGGGTGTTCCGGCCGGTGTCGTTTCCCAACACCGCGATGTACCTGATCGATCCGGACAACGAGGAGGCTGTCCGGTGGTTCGTGGCCCGCAGCCGGGAGTGGGGAGCGGACGGGTACAAGGAAGACCACATGTTCGACGGCACCGCGAACCGATACGTCAACAACGCCCTGGTGAACCCGATCAACGAGGGCCTCGACGACGACGGCAAGCTCATGATGGTGCGCAACAGCGCTTTCTCGGTGGCGGGCTCCATCCTGCGGATCAACGACACCGACTACAACCACGGGCCGGGGGACCGCGACCGCACGGTCGTCAACGGGCTCGCCTACGCGGCCAGCGGTCAACCCAACTTCTATCCGGACATCGTCGGCGGTCGGATCATCGGCGACCTGGAGACCAACACCTCGAAGCAGCGGTACCTGACCCGGAACGCCATGCTGGCCGCCATGTCGCCGGCGATGTCCTTCGGCAACGAGCCGTGGCGGATGAACGATTCCGCCCTGGTGGCGGCGACCCGGAAGGCCGCCCAGTGGCACGCCGAGTATCAGCCCTACATCTACTCGGCGGCGGTCACGTCGTACGAGACGGGCTTCCCCTCGACGGCGACGCCGCTTCCGGTGGCCTTCCCCGACGACCCCAGGGTCCGCGACCTGGCGTCCGCGGCCAAACGGCAGTACGAGTGGATGCTCGGCCCGTCACTGCTGGTCGCGCCGCTCTACGGCGGTGACACCGACACGGCGATGTCCCGTGACGTCTACCTCCCGGCCGGCGAGTGGATGGACATCGAGACCGGCGAGCGGTTCACCGGCCCCACCACCCTCACTGCCTACCAGCAGCCGTTCGGCAAGATCCCCGCCTTCGTCGGCGGCACCGGCATCCTCGTCCACGACCCCGGAGCGCGGGATCCGGGCGACGCCGTCGCCGCCGGCGATGTGCGGGCCAGCGTCTACCCCGTCGCCGCGCCCGGCGCCACCCTCACCTACACCGGCAGCGACGGACAGACCCGAAGCCGGATCACCGCGAAGAACACCTCGTGGTCGACCGAGGACATCGTCGTCCGGGACTCGTCGGGCGCCGACATCGCCTTCAGCAGGGACCCGGTCACCGGGGCGGTCGAGTTCCCGGTCGAGGCGGGTCTCGACTACGTCGTCTCCGACGCCGACTCGCCGGAGTGGGGCCTCAAGGTCGTCGACGTACGCCCGGCCGGACCGGTCGTCACCGGCCGGGCGCTGCCGGTGCAGTTCCGGCTGGTGGACCAGACCGGTGCCCCCGCAGGCCGCCTCGTCGCCGAGGTGGTGCAGGTGGCACCGGACGGCACCGAACGGCAACCGGAGTTCGAGACGGACGACCAGGACCGGGTCCATACCGTGCTGACGACCCAGGCCGGCGTTACGGGAACCTACGTCGTCGTGGTGAAGGCGGCGGACGGGCGTCGGCTGGCGCATTTCACCGTGAAGTTCACCTGACACGCTGACGAGGAGATTCTGGTGACGACACCTGCGCGAGCGTGGGCCAGTGCGGCTCTGGCGTCGATTCTGATGGCGACCGTCGGGCTGACGGCGGCGTCCGCCGCGGCCGGCGCCCCGTCCGCCGAAGCGGCGGCGGCACCGGTGTTCGCCGACGACTTCACCACCGCGCTCAGCCGGTGGCGGGCGCTGACCGGGTCGCTGACCGAGTGGACGGCGACCACCGCCGAGTTCCCCTACGTCTCGATCGACACCCGCACCCAACCATCCGGCCGGTACATCACCCCGGTCACGCCGGTGGGCCTGCCCGACGCGTACGAGTTGCGCACCAGGATCCGCGTCGAGGCGGCCAGCGACTCACCCGCCGTCTCCGTGCTCGCCGACTTCCGGGAACCGTACGCCGTCACCCAGAACAACGTCGCGGCGCAGCTGACCGGCTGGTCCGGGGTGCAGGTCTCCCGCCCGGTGACGCAGACCGTGTGTCGCGGCCCCGCCCCGGTACGGCAGGGGGAGTGGCACGAGTTGGCCATCCGCCGGGCCAACAACATCTCGGTCGTGGAGATCGACTCCCAGCGGGTCGCCGTGGTGGCCGCGCCTGTCGCCGGTGGCACCGTCGGTCTCGGGGTCTACCACGCCCAGGCGTCGTTCGCCGCCGTCGCGGTCACCGCGCTGACCACCGTGCCCGCCGACCACCCCACCACCACGTCGGGCTGTTCCTGGACCGGACCGGGCGAGCCCGATGCCGACCAGCCGATCCTGGTCAACCAGAGCGGTTACAACCTCGGCCAGGCCAAGCGGTTCACCGCACCCCGCGCGGTCGACGGTGACCGGTTCCGGATCGTCGACGCGGCCGGCGCCGCCCGACACGAGGGCACCGTCCGCGGCCAGATCGGTGACTTCACCGGCTTCGACCCCGCCGAGCCCGGACCGTACACGGTGGAGGTGCAGGGCGCGGCCGGGACCGGACGGTCCGTGCCGTTCGGCATCGGCGCCGACTGGATCGAGCGTGTCTCCTACCACCGGGCGGTGCAGTTCATGACCGACGTGCGCTGCTACTACGGCGACTTCAGCAGGATGGTCTACGGCGGCAGCGATCCGCAGAACTGCTACCTCGGCGTCGGCTGGCGCGACTCGCACCAGATGTCCTTCGAACTGCCGTCGCTGATCGACATGTACCTCGCCAACCCCTCTGCGTTCGCGCAGATCAAGGACCCGGAGGCACGGTACGTGGGGCTGCCGGTGCAGCTGCCGGCGGACACCCCGGAGATCGTCCGGCTGATCCACTGGGCGGTCGAGGTGTACCTGGGCGGTCGGGTCAACCACACGCTGCTCAAGGAGCAGCTCGCCGCCTTCGTCTACGCCTATCCCTACCTGGCCGAGCACATTCCCCTCAGCGTCTACGAGCGGGCGCGCGACTACCTCTTCCCGATCTGGGACGACCCCGCGAAGGACCGCTTCGCCTGGTACGACACCACGCCCCACACCGCAGACCTGCTGCAGGTCTACACCCAGGTGGGTTCCGGCAAGGGTGAGCTGCCGCCGGGCCACTCCGTGTGGCCGAACGTGATGATGTACGAGGTCGCCAAGCGGGAGGGCCGCGCTGACGCGGACCGGTACCTGGCCGCCGCGAAGGCCCAGGCCGCCTGGCTGGTCGGCAACCTCGACGTTGCCGACCCGAGGGTCACCAAGGGCCAGCGGCAGGGGGAATACCACCTGGTCACCGGCCTCGCGCGGCTGCTGCTGGCCTACCCCGACCAGGCGCCGCCCGGCACCCGGGACTTCATCCGGCGGTGGGCCGAGGTGGTGGTGGAACGCTCGGCGAACCTGTGGGACTTCCGCAGGTACTCCGCCGAGCGATGGACCATCCCGCCCTTCACCGGCGGTGGTTCGGCCGTCGACCCGAACGAGACGGGCAATGTGGCGGGCTTCGCCGCCCCGGCGCTGGCCGCCGCGCAGGTGCTCGGCGACGACCCGCTCGCCGGGCGGCTGCGCCAGATCGCGGTGGCCCACGTGGACAACATCTTCGGCCGTAACCCCACCGGACGGCACGCCGCGTACCGCGGGCCGACGGAGCAGTGGGGCTTCGAAGGCGTGGAGCGCGGCTGGTACTCGGAGTTCCAGGGCGGCGCGGGTCGCCTCCAGGGCGCCCGGGGGGTGCTCGACGGCAGCCCCAAGAACGGCCACTACCCGTACAACCCGGGCGTCGGCAACATCGGCCACTCCGAGGGCTGGGTCACCTTCAACACCGCCTGGAACGAGACGTTGGCCTGGCGGGCCGCCGACAGCACCACGGTCGGGGTGGTCGACGCCGCCGGTACGCCGGTGCACCGGGTACCGGAGGGCGGCCGCGCGAGCGTACGCCTGACCGCGCCGCTGAACCTCGACCCGGCCGCGCTCGACCGAGCCGACCTGCAGGTCCGGGTCGGCGACGGCGCACCGCGGCGGCTGATCGCCGTGCAGGACGGGCCGAACGCCACCACGTACACGGCGGAGTTGGACCTGGCCGAGCTCGGTGTGACCCTCGGCGACACGGTGACCGTCTCCTACGGCCTGGGCTACTTCACCCGTCAGATCACCGTGACCGTCGCAGCTCCGCTGTGCGCCGGCCGGGAGCCCACCATCGTCGGCACCGACGCCCCGGACCGTCTGGTGGGTACGGCCGGCGCCGACGTGATCGTCGGCCGGGGCGGGGACGACGTGATCGTCGGCGTCGGCGGTGACGACGTGATCTGCGGCGGTGCGGGCGCGGACCGGCTGGTCGGGGGCCCTGGCGACGGGACCCTGTTCGGCGGGCCCGGCCCGGACGTCGTCGTCGGCGGTCCGGGCGACGACCGGCTCCACGGCGGCGCCGACCGGGACGTGGTCGTCGGCGGCGGCGGGACCGACCTGATCGACGAGGACGGCCCGGACGCCTGACCCGGTCGCGGTGCCGGGCGGCTGAGCGCTCGGCACCGTACCGGACCGGTGCAGCTGTGCGTCGCCCGTCAGCCGTCGACGGCCCGCGCCAGCAGCGCCGTCGCGGTCGCGCGGTCGGGGAGGCCGGTGGTGTCGCCCGGGGCGGCGACCACCCCGGCGGCGAGCGCGCTGCCCAGGCCGGCTGCGTCCGCCGGCGAGGCGCCGCGCAGCCGGCCGGCCAGGTAGCCGCCGGCGAATGCGTCGCCCGCGCCCACCGGATCCACCACCGCCGTCGCCGCGCTCGGCAGGTGCCGCGCCCTGCCGTCGGCGCCCGCGTGGTAGCAACCGTCCGCGCCGGCCTTCAGCACCGTCTCCCGCACCCCCGCCTCGGCCGCGGCGGCGAACACCTCCTCCGGATCCTCGGGGTCGCGTACGCCGAGGACCGGCCCGGCCTCGTCGGTGCCGAGCAGCAGCACGTCGACGTACGCCAACCGGGCCCGCACGTCCGCGGCCTGCCGGTCGACGTCGCCGAGCGCGGGACGCAGGTTCGGATCCAACGCCACCGTGATGCCGGCCGGCCCGGCCGCCCGCAGTACCGCGTCGACCGCCGTCCGCGGGCCGGCGCCCAACGCGATCGTGATGCCGGAGACGGCGACCAACCGCGGCCTCGCGGCGAGTAGCCGGGCCGCGTCCGACGCGTCCAGGTGCGCGGCCGCCGATCCCGTCCGGTAGTAGTGGACCCGCCGCTGCCCGTCCGGCAGCACGTCCTTGAGGAAGAGGCCGGTCGGGTGAGCGGCGTCGACCGTCACCAGCGAGGTGTCCACTCCGGCCACCCGGGCCGCCCTCAGGACCCGGACGCCGAGCGGATCTGCGCCCACCCGGCTGCAGAACCCGGCGCTGACGCCGAGCCGCGCGGCGGCCGTGCAGAGGTTCAGCTCGGCGCCCGCGACGTGCACCTCGACGGTCGCGGTCGCGGCGAGCGAATCGCCGGGCGGCGGCTGAAGCAGGGCCATCGCTTCGCCGAGCCCGACGACCTCCAGGGCCGGCTCGCCATGCTGGTCTCGCGTCACCCGTGTCACCCCGAACAGTGGTTTAGCTCGTGCATAGTGCAGAATAAGGTGCCACATGTCGCAAGACGATTCCAGGGAGGTTCAGCATGGCGGCCGAACCGGGCAGTAACCAGAGCGTCGAACGGGCTCTGACCGTGCTCCGTGCCCTCGCGGCCGGCCGCACCGAACTCCGCGTCTCCGACGTCGCCAAGGCCACCGGACTCGGCCTCTCCACCGCCTCCCGCCTCCTCGCCACCCTCGAAGGGATGGGCTTCGTGGACCGCGATCCGGTCAGCGGCCTGTACCGGCTCGGGCTCGACATGGTCTCCTTCGGCGGCGCGGTGCTCAACAGCCACCCGGTCCACCGCGAGGCCCGGCAGACCGCCCAGGACCTCGCCGCTGAACTCGGCCTCGGCGTCAACGTCGCGGTACGCCGCGGCGACCGGCTCTTCTACCTGCTCAACTTCGAAGGCCGGCAGGCGCCCCGCCCGTTCGTCCTCGCCGGACAGTACAACCCGCTCCACGCCACCGGGCTCGGCAAGGCGCTCCTGACCGGACTGACCGGGGACGAGCGGCGCGCCATGCTGCCCGAAGCGGTCCTGGGTGCCTACACCCACCGCACCATCACCACCCACGAACAGCTCGACGAGGAACTCAACCGCACCCTCGCCCGGGGGTACGCCACCGAGATCGAGGAACTCGCCCTCGGCCGCGCCTGCGTTGCCGCCGCGATCCGGGACGGCTCGGGCTCCGTGGTGGCCGCCCTCTCGGTGTCCGGCCCGCTCTCCGCCATCGACCTGCCGGCCCGCGAAACCGAGCTCGTCCGGTCGGTGATCGAGGCAGCCGACTCCATCAGCATCAACCTCGGGTACGTCGGGCCCGCCCACGTCGTGCCCCAGCAGGCCGCCGCCGCCGAAGTCGTCTCATGACCGTCCAGCTCGGCCGCGTCATCGCCATCATCCGGCTCCCCGGCCCCGAGGACGTCGTCCGCGCCGGCCGCGAACTCGCCGAGGCCGGCCTGGACAGCATCGAGGTCACCCTCACCACGCCCGCGGCGCTCGAGGCCATCGCCGAACTGCGGACCGCACTCGCCGGCACCTGCGCCGTCGGCGCCGGCAGCGTCCGTACCCCGGCGGACGTGAGCGCCGCCCGTGCCGCCGGCGCCGAGTTCCTCGTCACCCCGACCACCCGCGTCGACGTGCTCACCGAGGCGGCCGCCGTCGACCTGCCGGTGGTCTGCGGCGCCCTCACGCCGACCGAGGTCGACGTCGCCTGGTCGTCGGGAGCGGCCCTGGTCAAGCTCTTCCCCGCGAGCCAGGTCGGTGTCGCCTACCTGCGGGAGCTGCGGGCTCCACTGCCCGACGTGCGGCTGGCCCCGACCGGCGGAGTCACGCCCGAATCGGTGCCGGAGTGGGCCGCGGCCGGCGCGGTCGCTGTCGGCGCCGGCAGCGCACTGGTCAGCCCGGCCGACGTGGCCGCCGGGAACTGGCCGGCGCTCCGGCGCCGTGCCCGTGCCTTCCTGGACACGGCGGCGGCGGCACCCTGGCCGGAGTGAGTCCCCGGCCGGTGGCGGGTGCGGTCGCCGGCTGTCGTCCGGATGCCGTCCCGGGTGGTGTCCGGCCCTTCGTCAGGTGCCCGCCAGGACCCGTACGACGCTCTCGTCGACCGTGATGCCGAGGCCGGCGCCGCTCGGCACGTCGCACCGCCCGCCGACCGGCGTCACCGCGTCCGGGGCGACGGCGGTGAGCGGGTTGGTGCCGATCCAGTGCTCGAGCACGGCGAAGTTCGGCATCGCGGCGGCGCACTGCACACTGGCGAACCAGTGCACGGCCGAGCCGATGCTGACGTGCGGGGTGGCCTGCGCGCCGAACGCGTCGGCGAGCGCGGCGATGCGCATCGTCTCGGTGATGCCACCGGCCCGGCACACGTCGGGCTGGAGCACCCGGAGCGCGCCGGCGCGGAGGAATTCCAGTGCCCGGTGCCGGGTGGCCAGCGAGTCCAGGGCGAGGGGGATGTCCAGGCGCCCGGCGAGGGTGGCGTACCCGTTGAGGTCCTCCGGCGGCAACGGCATCTCGAAGAACCCGACGCCGACCTCCTGAAGGGCGCGGCCGACCCGCAACGCCTGCGGCACCTCGTACTGGCCGGCGGCGTCGGCGAACACGGACGCCTGGTCGCCGAAGACCTCGCGGACGGTCTGGACGGAAGCGATGTCGTCCTCCGGCCGGGCGCCGATGGCCACCTTGACCGCGTCGTACCCCAGGTCGCGCAGCCGTTCCGCCTCCTGGCGCACCCTCCGCTGGCCCTCGGCGCCGGAGCCGGCCGGCGCGGCGGGTACGCCGGAGGCGTACAGCCGCAGCGTGCTGCGGTAGCGGCCGCCGAGCAGAGCGTGCAGGGGCTGGCCGAGGGTGCGGGCGAACGCGTCCCACAGGGCGATGTCGAGGCCGGCGAGGGCCTCCAACCAGAAGCCGCTGTCGTGACCGCGGACACGCATGCCGGTGTAGACGCGGTCCCAGGTGCGGCTGATCTCGTCGAGCCGGGAACCGACGGCGAGCGGTGCGATCAGGTCGTCCAGGATCGCTGCGGTGGCGCGGGCCCCGACGGGCGCTTTGGCCTCGCCCCAGCCGACCACCCCGTCGGAGGTCTCGACCCGCACCAGCACCGCGTCGATGGTCTCGCTGTAGACGTAGCGGCGGCGCTCCATCGGCGGGTACTCCACCAGGGCGCTGCCGTGGTCGGCGCTCCACGCGCGGGCGCCCCAGTACGTCTCGGCCGGCTTGGCGCGTACCGCGTAGCTGCGGACGTCGACGACCTTCATCCGTTCTCCTCAGTGGTGCGATCCAGGGCGGCATGCAGCAGCGGGGCCTGGCCCCACGGAAAGATGCCGAGGGCGCGATGGTGATAGTCCTGGGCGGCGCCGACGGGGGTCGCCTCGGACACGGCGAGCGCCCCGCCGGTGAGCCGGCGGACGGTGGCGTGCCAGGCACGGTCGGCCACCGCCCGGTGGGCGGGGTCGACCAGCCCGGCGTCGATCGCGCGCGGCACGACCCAGGCGAGGTAGGCGGAGGTGCTCGCCTCCACCGGGGCGTCCGGGTCGTCGACCACGGTTGACCACTCGCCGTCGCGCTCGTACGCGGCAAGCGCGTCGACCAGGCGGGCGAGCCGCTCGGCGAGCCCGTCGTCGGGGACGTGGACCAGGGTGTCGGCGAGGCCGAGCAGCGCCCACGCCTGCCCGCGCCCCCAGGCGACGCCGTTGCCGCGTTCGGCCCGCGCGTCGTAGCCGTGCTGGAACAGGCCGTGGGGCAGTTGCAGCGCGCGGGCGTACTCGGTGGCGTGAGTGACCGCCTCGTCCGGGTGACCCAGCGCGGCGAGGCCGGGCCCGTCCGTGTGCATGCAGTCCACCCAGACCGTCGACGACCAGGGTGGCAGGTCGGGGCGGTGCAGGCGGGGCCCGCCGGGGTGGGCCGGTCGGGCGTGCCGGACGGCGGCGAGCCAGCGGTGGCAGGCGTCCGTCACGTCGATGTCGGGTCGGCGGTCGCTGAGGGCGAGCAGCGCCTCGACCGCGATGAGGTGGTCGGTGGGGTCCGGCGGCGCGGTCAGCGACGGCGTGACGAGGTCGACCACCCGCCGGGTGAGGTCGGGCCGGTGCAGCGCGTCGGCGGCGCGGAGCAGGGCGGTGAGCGTACCGCCGACGCCGAAGCCCCAGATCCGCGGCGTGGTGGCGGCGGTCGCGTCCGCGATCGCCGCCACCAGCCGGGTGTCGTGCGCGGTGGTCACTTGATGAGGGCCTGCACCGCCCGGCCGGCCTCGCGCATCGCGTCCGCCGGCTTGCTCCTGCCCACCAGCACGGCCTGCACCTGCTCCGAGATGGCGGTCTCCATCTGGGCGTACTGGGGGTACTTCCAGAACGGGTTCGGGGTGGCGGTGGCGGTGATGCGCTCGCTGAACTGGGAGGTGAAGGCATCGGTCTTCACCTGCTCCGAGGCGAGCGCCTTCGTGGTGGTGGGCGGCAGGGACAGGTCCTTGAAGTAACCGAGGACGGTCTGCTCGTCGGACGTGAGCCACTTCGCGAAGTCGGTGGCGGTGTTGGCGCCGTCGCCCTCGACCACGACGACGGCGTGGCCCCACTGCACGGCCCGGGGCTTGTCACCGGAGTTCTTCACAGGGCGGGCGATCGGGTCGAGCTTGTCCGCGATGGACTTGTCGGGGGAGCCCTTGACGACGAAGTCGCGGCCGACGATGGCGTCGTCGTACATGGCGGCCTTGCCCTGGGCGAACAGGGTACGCGCGTCGACCCGCTCCACGTCCGGGGCGATCAGCTTCTCGTCGTACAGCTTCTTGTACCAGGTGACCGCCTCGATGCTGGCGTCGTCGCCGACGGTGACCTTGTCACCGTCCAGCAGCGGACTGCCGAAGGTCTGCATCCAGATGAGGATGTCCTTGAGCTGGGCGATCTTGGTGGACGCGGCGTACGGGATGACGCCCGTGCCCTTGAGCGCCCGCAGCGCGGTCTCGAAGTCGGCGATGGTGGTCGGGGCGGTGGTGATGCCGGCCTTCTGCATCAGGTCCCGGTTGGCGATCAGGCCGATGGCTGCGGTCGTCCAGGGCAGGCCGACCTGCTTGCCCTCGACCTGCCCGGAGCTGAGGGCGGCCTCCGTGTAGCCGGCGTCCTTGGCCACGTCGCCGAGGTCGCGGAGCTTGCCGAGCGCGGCGAGGCCGGCGAGCCAGGCGATGTCCATCTGCGCGGCGCCGGTGAACTGGCCGCCGCGCACCTGGAGCGTGAGCTGGTTGAGGTATGCGTTGTACGCCAGTGGCACGCCCTTGACGGTGACGCCCGCCTTGCTGCCGTACCCGCTCATCAACTGCTCGATCTTGGCCTTGGAGGCATTGTCGGCCAGGCTCCAGGACGCGAATGAGAAGTCGGTGGCGGACTTGGCCTTGTCCTTCTCGGGACCTTCGGCGCTCGGCGCGCAGGCGGCGACGCCACCCAGGCCGAGGGCGCCGACGCCGACTCCGACGAGGCGGAGCATGTCCCTGCGGGAAAGCTTGCTGTTCATTGCTGGACCTCCGGGACGGGTGGGTGAGCTATCCCTTGATGGCGCCGGCGGTGATGCCGCCGACCAGGAAACGTTGGAGCGCGATGAACGCGACCACGACGGGCAGCGACGCGAGCAGCGACGCGGCCATGAGTTCGGCCCACTGCGCGGTCGCCTCACCGAGGAACGCGTTGACCAGGCCGGGCGGCAGCGTCGTCTTCTCGCGTCCGGCCAGAGTGAGGGCGAAGATGAAGTCGTTCCAGCCGCGCACGAACGCGAACAGTCCGGCCGCGATGAGGCCGGGTGCCGACAGCGGCAGGATGATCGAGTGGATGGTGCGCAGCCGGGACGCGCCGTCGACGCGGGCGGCCTCGACGAGGGTGTCGGGGATGGTGTCGAAGAAGCCCTTGAGCATCCAGACGCAGAGCGGCAGCGTGAACGTGGTGAACGACAGCACCAGCGCGGTGTAGGTGTCGAGCAGGTGGTAGGCGCTGAACAACGCGTACAGGGTGACCAGCAGCAGCGCCTGGGGGAACATCTGCGAGGACAGCACCAAGTACATCAGGCTGCGCCGGCCGCGGAAGCGGAACTTGGAGAAGGCGTAGCCCATGTACGCGGAGACGATGACGCTCAGCACCGCGGTGACGACGGAGACGATCAGGCTGTTGACCAGGTAGCGGACCAGGTCGGGTTCGTCGGCGAGGCGGGCGAAGTTGTCCAGGGTGAGCTCGGTGGGGAAGAACGACGGCGGGTAGCGGAAGGTGTGCTGGGCCGGGGTGAACGCGGTGGCGAGCATCCAGTACACCGGCAGCAGCCCGAAGCCGCCGAGGATGACGACGGCGGTCCACGCCGCGGCGCGGGAACCGCGGCTCTCCCGTGCGGAGCGCTTGCTCACAGCTGTCCCTCCCGCTCGGACCGACGGACGTAGATCGCGACCATGGCGAGCAGCAGCACCATCCAGAGCAGCCCGAGCGCGCCGGCGCGGCCGAGGTCGAAGCCCTGGAAGGCGGTCTCGTAGACCGCGGTGGCGAACGTTTCGGTGGCCCCGGCCGGGCCGCCGCCGGTCATCACGTAGATCAGGTCGAAGTGCTGGAAGTTCCAGATCAGTTCCAGCAGCAGGACGATGCCGATGATGCCGCGCAGGTGCGGCAGGGTGACGGCGAAGAACCGCTGTATCGCGCCGGCGCCGTCGGTCTCGGCCGCCTCGTGCAGCTCGACGGGTACGGTCTGCAGTCCGGCGAGGAGCATCACCATGATCCATGGGAAGCTGGCCCAGGTCTTGGCGACGATGACCGCGGTCATCGCGGTGCCCGGCTTGGCCAGCCAGGCCTGCGGGGCGTCGATCAGCCCGAGCGCCTCCAGCGCGCCGTTGGCGAGGCCGTAGTTCGCGTTGAAGATCCACATCCACAAGAACGACACGACGACGCTGGGCACCAGCCACGGGATGAGCAGCAGGCCGCGCAGCGTGGCGCGGCCGCGGATGCGGGTGTTCAGGGCGAGCGCGAGAGCCAGGCCGACGAGGAACGGTGCGATGGTGGCGCCGACGGTGAAGACCAGGGTCTGCCGCAGCAGCCGCCAGAAGTCGCCGCCGAGCAGGTCGGTGATGTTCTGCATGCCCACGAACGTGCGGCCGGGCTCGACCAGGCTCTGCTCGAAGAACGCGGTGACCAGCGAGGTGACCAGCGGGTAGAGAACGATCGCGGCGAGCATCGCCAGGGCGGGCAGCATGAGCAGCGCGGCGAACGCGCCGTCGCCGAGCCCCCGCGGCGGCCGGTCGCCGGCCGGCGGGGACGTCGGCACGCGGTCGGTGGTCCCGGGACGGGCGGTCTCGGTGCTCATCGCACGGCCTGCAGACGGGTCGGGACGCGGTCGGCGGGGCCGAGGTAGCCCAGGCCGGTGCTGATGGCGTCGGCGGCTTCGATGACCATTCGGGACAACTCGGCCTCCCGGGTGTCCAGGGCGATCGCGGAGAGCGGTCCGGAGACCGACAGCGCGGCGCAGACGGCGCCGGTGCGGTCGAGGATCGGGGAAGCGATGCAGGCGCGGCCCAGCGCCAGCTCCTCGACCTCGGTGGCGTAGCGGCGTTGGGCGGCCCGGGCGACGGCTTCGTCCAGGGCGGCGTGGTCGGTGATGGTGGACGGGGTGTACGCGGGCAGGTCGGGCAGGAGCGTCCGGCGCTGTTCCGGGTCGGTGCCGATGAGCAGGCACTTGCCGATCCCCGTGGCGTGCAGCGGGTTGTGCTGACCGATGAGGACGAACGACCTCGGGGCGAGGGTGCCCTCGAAGTTGCACAGGTAGAACAGTGTCGCGCCGGTGCGGATGGCCACGTTGGCGCCGAGGCCGAGCTCGGCGGCGAGGTTCTGCGCCCGCTGGCGGGCCTCGCGGTGCACCGGGTGGCTGTTGAGGGCCACGCCGGCCATCGTGATGAGCGCGGGGCCGAGCTGGTAGAGGCCGCTGACCTGGTCGCGTTGCACGAGATCGCAGGCCTCCAGTGTGGCCAGCAGGCGGGACGCGGTCGACTGGCCGAGGCCGGCGTGACGGGCGACATCGGAGACCCGCAGCGCGGGCTGGCCGGCGAGGAAGGCGTTCAGCACGGCGGTCGCCTTCTCGACGCTCTGGTTGGTGCCCTGATCACTCGCCATCCGGCATCTCCTTCTGGACGTCCCATCCATCGCTGTGTCAGAGTGGCCCCCATGCTGCATCATGTCAACCGCCCGTTGCATACGAGTTGCAGATACGTGTTGCTGGGGTGCCTTTATGACATCTGAGTATGCATCGCTGACCATCGAACCCTTCAACCGCACGGTCGAACTCGACGGTCACGGCCACCCGCAGGGCCGGCACCTGCTCGGCGCGCCGGTGGCGGCGATGACCGGCAATCACGCCGTCCGCACCGCGGTGCGCCTGCCCGAGCCGCGGCACGGCGCCGACGTCAGCACCGCCGAACTGCGGGTCCACGCGGACGCCGCGCAGTGGTACGCGGTCCGCCTGCGGGTCCGCACCGGCGTGCGGTACCTGTCGGTGCTCCGGCACGCCGACGGCTGCGACGAGCTGCTCAGCGACGACATCTGCGCCTTCGACTTCGACCGGTGGCTGCCCGTCGAGGTCACCGTCGCCGACGCCCGGATCACCGTCACCGTCGACGGGCGCATCGCGGCGACGGCCACCGATCCCGAGCCGTTGGACGGGGGCGGCGTCGGGATCGGGGCCACCGCGACCGTGGCCGGCTTCGGCCCGGTCGAGGTGGTCGACCTCGGTCCCCGCGCGACACCCGGCCCGGGACGTCCGGCCACCGAGGTCGACCCGGCCGCCGCGCTGGTCGAGCCGTACACCGCCGTGGAGGGCGCCGCCCACCGTCTCGAGGTCAGCGCCGTACGCGGGGACGACGGCCGCTCCGGATACGCCGCGCAGCTGCTGATCCGCGGCGAGCACGGCTGGGAACGCGCCGGCGAGCCGCTCGGTGAGCGATGGCTGGTGCTGTCCGGCGACGGCGGCAGCCGACGCGATCCCCAGCGCACCCTCGACGCGCACCTCGTGTGGTTCGACGCGGTCGAGCCGCTCGGCGCGGACGCGCTGCGCCTGCGCGGCGGTGGCGAGCTGTTCACCCTCACCGCCACCTGGCGGCTGGCCGGACCGCGCCCCCTGGTCGAGATCGCGCTGACCCCGCTGGTCGACGGCCGGTTCGTGGTCGCCTACCGGGCATTCGCGGCGATGCCCGAGGACGACGTCGGCGAGGTGCTGTGCGGCCCGCTGCGGCACGCCCGGATGGTCGGGGGGCCGGCGTCGGTGGGCCGCGACGAGCTGTTCGCCCCGATGTGCCTGGTGCAACGCGGCCCCGTCACCACCGGCCTGTTCGCCCCCGCCGCCGAGCTGCCGTTCGAGTACGAGTCGGCTCGTGGCGACGACGACCAGCCGTTCGGGATGAGCCTGCGCACCCCCGACGGCCGGGTCCAGCCCACCCTCTACGCCCCGCAGTACGGGCGGCGGGCCGACCTGCGCGCCGGCGAGCCGTACCGGTTCACCATCGGCGTGTACGCCGCCCGCACCGGGCTGTACGACGCCTACCGCGACCTGCTGCGCGGCGAGTACGGCTACACCGCGTACCGGCGCAACATCCACGCCTCGCTCACCGACACCGTGCACCACCTCATTGACCTGATGAAGGCCGGACCGGCCGGCGACGACCGGGTCGACTACCAGGGCTCGCCGAGCGGCTGGTGGAGCCGCGCCAAGGGGTTCATCGACATCGAGAACAACCAGGCCGTCCGAGCCACCACCACGTCCGTGCTGCTCGGCGCGTACCAGCTCACCGGCGACGACGAGCTGTACGAGACGCGCGCCCTGCCCACCATCGAGTTCCACCTGTCCCGCAACGGCTACGGCTGGACCCCGCGCGAGGACGCCACCGTCTACGGCGACCCGACGAAGAACTCGCTCGGCGGGACCCCGTTCGGCGCCCCCGCGCTCGCCCCGCTGCACACGCTGTCCCGCGGCACGCTCACCGCCGCGCGGGACCTGGCGCTGTCCGCTCTGGACGCTCAGGACTACTGGCTCAAGCGCAGCCCGATGAGCGCCCCGCTGGCCGCGTACCGGATGACCCGGGACGTGAAGCTGCGGCGGCAGGCCGAGGAGGCCGCCGACCGGTACGTCGCCGACGAGCTCGACCAGCCGTACGGCGGCGAGGCCGATCCGCACGACTTCGCGATCTACTACTGCCGCGCCTGGCTGGACCTGCTCGAGTTGTACGAGGAGACGGGTGGGCGCCGCTACCTGGACGCCGCGTACGCCGAGGCGAAGCGGTTCGTGACCATGGTCTTCGCCCGACCGGTGCCGGACGCCACCGTGACCGTGCCGCAGCGGCCGCTCTTCGTCGACCGGCAGATCGAACTCACCGGGTGGTGGGACCCGGCCGCTCTGTACCCGTACCCGGCGACCGATGTGCCCGACGAGGAGGTGCCGGCCTGGCAGGTGTCACCGACCGGGCTGAGCATCGAGGCGGTGAACACGTACCGGTTCAACGGGTTCACCCTCAACCCGGCGTGGGCGCCGTTCCTGCTCCGGCTCGCCGCGCACACCGGCGACGACCTGCTGCGCGACGTGGCGCACAACGCGCTGGTGGGCCGGTTCACGAACTACCCCGGCTACTACTACCGGCAGTTCACCGTGCATCACCTGCGCCCGGACTTCCCCTACACCGGGCCGTTCGGGAACACCACCATCTACTACCACCACGCGCCGGCCCAGCTCGGTATGGCCATCGACTACCTGATCGCCGAGCACGAGACCCGCTCCGGCGGCGCGATCCGCTTCCCGGCCGAGCTCGAGCAGAACTACGTCTGGTTCGCCTACCGCGTCTACGGTCACGCACCCGGCCGCTTCCACGGCGAGGACGGCGTGTGGCTGTGGCTGCCCAAGGGCCTGGTGCGGCTGGACTCGGAGCAGGTCAACTGGATCGCCGCCGAGGGCGGGGACCGACTGTGTCTCAGCCTCACCAACGCCGCCCCGACCGCGACCACCGTGACCGTGACGCTCGACGCGGCGCGGGTGCCGATGCGCCCCGGTGTGCCGTACCGGGCGACGGTGATCCGTGACGGTGGCGCCGCGGAGCAGGCGAGCATGGTGGACCACCGGCTCACCGTCGACGTCTCCGGGCACGGCATCACCGCGGTCGTCCTCCACGGCGTGGGCCCCCTCGACGTACCGCTGCACCGCGCCGCCGCCCCGGTCGGCGCGCACCACTTCGGCGACGGCCCGGTCGGTCCGGTGCGGGGGATCCTCATTCCCAAGCCGGACGGCCGTCGCTACCACGCCTACGTGCAGGCGGTCAGCCACGAGCCGGCGACCCTGCACTGGTCGCTCGACGACGGTGCCACCTGGCAGCGGGCCGAACGCACGGTGCTCCCGAACGAGTGGACGGTGCCGGTGGATGACCTGTCCGCCGCGTTCAGCTACGTCGTGCAGGTCGGCGACCGGCGGTCCGAGCCGGTACGGCTGGCCTGCGGAAAGGAGGCGTGATGCGGGTCCGTGAGGTGCACACCCATGTGCTGAAGGTGCGCGCCGACGAGGCGTACCTGGGGCTGAAGCGAGACGGCAGCAGCATCGGTGGCGGCTACGAGGTCCGCGAGCCGTGGCGCAGCCTGTACTCGTCACGGTACGAGACGTTGCTGGTGGAGGTCGTCGCCGACGACGGCACCACGGGATGGGGCGAGGCCCTGGCGCCGGTGGCGCCCGAGGTGCCGGCCGCGATCGTCGACCTGCTGCTCTCGCCGGTGCTGGTCGGGATGGACGCCACCGCCCCCCGTCCGGCCTGGTACCGGCTGCGTGACCTGATGCGCGAGCGCGGGCACCTGGTGGGCCACCAGGCCGACGCGCTCGCCGCCGTCGACATCGCGCTGTGGGACCTCGCCGGCCGGCTGACCGGGCTCGGTGTCGCCCAGCTGCTCGGTGGTGCGTTCCGGAGTCGCCTGCCCACGTACGTCTCCGGGCTGCCCCGGTCGACCGACCCGCAACGGGCGGCGCTGGCCCGGGACTGGGCCGACCGGGGCGCGACGGCGGTCAAGCTGCACCTCGGCCACGGCGTCGCCGCCGACCTCGCCACCGTCGACGCCGTCCGCGACGCCGCCCCCGACCTGCGGGTAGCGGTGGACGGGCACTGGGCGTACGGCCTGGATGAGGCCGTCGCGCTGGCCCGAGGGCTCGCCGAGCGGGGTGCCTGGTTCCTCGAGGCGCCCCTGGCACCGGAGGACATCGCTGGACACGCCGAGCTGGCCGCCCGCGGCACGCTGCCGGTCGCGGTGGGCGAGGCGCTGCGCAACCGGTACGAGTTCGCGCAGTGGCTGGACGCCCGGGCGATGCGAATCGCCCAGCCGGACGTGGCCCGCACCGGGATCACCGAGGCGATGGCGATCGCCGAGCTGTGCGCCGCCCGGCACGTACCCGTCGCGCCACACCACTCGGTCGGCATGGGGGTCTCCCTCGCCGCCGGCCTGCACGTCGCCGCGGCGGTCGCCGACCTCGCCGCGTTCGAATATCAGCCGACCTCCACCGAGGTCGGATCCCGCATCCTCACCGGTCCGGTGCCCGTGCACCCGGCCGCGTTCGACCTGCCCGCGGGACCCGGTCTCGGCGTCGACGTCGACGCCGAGACGGTTCGCGCCCTGGCCAAGGAGTCCTGAGTGCCTCACACCGTGCACGGCCTCGTGCCGATCCTCGCCACCCCGTTCGGGCCCGACGGCGCCCTCGACCTGCCCAGCCTGCGCCGCCTCACCGAGTTCCAGCTCGCCAGCGGCGTCACCGGCGTCGCCGTCTTCGGCATGGCCAGCGAAGGCTTCGCGCTCACCACCGAGGAGCGGACCCGGATCCTCGACACCGTCACCGAGGTCGTCGCCGGCGCGGTCCCGGTCGTCGCCGGGATCAACGGCACGTCGACGGTGAACGCGATCGAACAGGCCGGCGTCGCGGTGGCCGGCGGCGCGTCCGCGCTGATGGTGCTTCCCCCGTTCATGGTGAAGCCGACCCCCGACCAACTGCTCACCTTCTACGGCGACGTGGCCACCACCGCCGGGGTGGAGGTCATGGTCCAGGACGCGCCCGGCGCCACCGGCGTCACCATGCCGCCCGCCCTCATCGCCGAACTCGGCAAGCTCGACGGCGTCACCTCCGTCAAGGTGGAGTCGCCGCCGACCGCGCCCAAGGTGGCCGCGGTGGTCGCCGCCCGCGCCGACGACCGGTTCGCCGTGCTCGGCGGCCAGAACGCCCAGTTCTGCCTGGAGGAGTACGCCCGCGGAGCGATCGGCACCATGCCCGCCTGCGAGTTCCCCGACCTGCTCGGCCCGGTGCTCGCGGACTGGCAGGCCGGGAGGCGGGCCGATGCCCGCGCCGGGTTCGCCCGACTGCTGCCGCTGATCCTGTTCGGCCTCCAGCAGGGCATCGCCTGGGCGGTTCACAAAGAGGTGCTGGTGCGGCGTGGCCTCATCGCCGACGCCACCGTGCGCTCGCCGGCCCGCCCGCTCGACTCGGCCAGCCGCGACTCGCTCAACACGATCCTCGCGGACCTCGGACTCGCCCGGTGAGCGGACGCGGCGTCCTCGTCGTCGGCGCCTCCTCGCCGATCGGCACCGCGATCGCCCGCGCCTTCACCGCGTCCGGCGATCGCGTCGTGGGCGTCTCCCTCGAGCAGCACAGCGACCCGGCCTTCGTCAGCGAGCTGGTGGCCGACTGCGCCGACCCGGAGGCCGCGACCGGTGCCGTCGCCGAGGCCCACCGCACCCTCGGCCGGCTCGACGTGGTGGTGCCCGCCGCCGCGGTCATGCCCGTCGCCGCGGCGGCCCAGACCACCGACGCGCAGTGGCGGGCGGCCCTCGACGCGACCCTCGGCTCGATGTTCTACGTCGTCCGCGCGGCCCTGCCACTGTTGCCTCGCGGCGGCGCGGTCGTCGCCGTCAGCTCGGTCAACGCCACCCTCGCCGCGCCCGGCCTGCCCGGCTACGCGGCGGCGAAGGCGGGCGTGGAGGGACTCGTCCGTCAGCTCGCCCTCGAGTACGGTCCCGCCGGCCTCCGCGTCAACGCGGTCGCCCCCGGCATGATCGGGAACGCGGACCTGCCCTCGGTCACTGAAGGTTACCCACTGCGGCGGGTCGGCCGACCCGAGGACGTGGCCGCCGCCGTGTCGTTCCTCGCCTCGCCGGCGGCCGACTTCATCACCGGCGTCGTCCTGCCCGTCGACGGCGGCCTCTCCATCGCCTCACCGGCGGCGTGGCTCCGCCCTGACCTGAGAGCAAGATGGCTGTGACACCGGACTGGTCGGTGCTGGGCGACCTGCGCTGTGAGCTGGGGGAGTGCCCGGTCTGGGACGAGCCATCCGCCCGCCTGCACCTGGTGGACATCCACGCCCGACGGCTCTGGACGCTCGATCCCGCCACCGGCGCCGCGTCCGCCGCGACGTGTGGCCGGGCGGTCACCGCCCTGGTGCCGCGGGCCGACGGGGGATGGCTCGGCGTCTCCGGGCGGGACATTGGCACCCTCGATCCCGGCGACGGGGCCTTTCAACCGCTGCTGTGCCTACCCGGGCCGCCGGAGCTGGCACTGAACGACGCGGTGTGCGGACGCGACGGCAACCTCTACGTCGGATCGATCGACCGGACCCGGGCCGAACGCGCGGCCCTGTACCGGGTGGAGGGCGATCTGAACCACCGCATCCTCGCCGGGCGGGTGGGCGCGTCCAACGGCGTCGACACCAGCCCGGACGGGCGCCTCCTCTACCACGCTGACAGCTTCGCCGACACGGTCACCGCCTACGGGCAGCACGGCCGACCCGTTTACGCCGTGCGGGTTGCGCACCCCGACGGGATTGCCGTCGACGCAGACGGCGGAGTCTGGGTGGCCTCATGGGGATCTGGCACGCTGTTCCGCTATACGCCGGACCTCGCTCCGGACCGCGCGCTGTGCGTGCCCGCGCCGCTGGTCACGAACGTGTCGTTCGGCGGTCCTGGCTATCGGTGGATGTTCGTCACGACCGCCCGGTCGGACGGTGCCGAGCTGTCCGGAGCCGTGCTCACCGCGGACGTCGGCGTAGCCGGTCTTCCGCCCGCCCGCTTCGCCGTCCAGCGCTGAAGCCGGCTGCGGTCGCCTGTGAGCCGGTTGGCCGCTGCCGGGGGGAGCGGGTCGGGAGCCTCGGGATGCGGTGAGCCGACTCGCGTCTTTGCTGCCTGGGACCCGTCGCGGCCATCGGCGATAAGCGTGTGCCGCGCAGGGAACGACCACAGCATCACGATGCTGGGGTTGATGCCTGCGCGAGGTGGCCCGCATGGTTGTCCGAGCTTCCCGAAGGCGTGCTGATAGCCGTTCGGGCCAGCCAATGTCGCGCCCGCTTGCCACCGGGCCGACTGCTGCTGCCGCCAGCTGCGGAGTAGCGCGCCGCCCGCAATTTCGTCTGACTACTTCCGCCAGGCGGGGGCCATCCGCTCGGACATCTCCCGCCAGAACGTCCGCAGATCCTGCCGGTTGACCGCCTGCCAGTCCGCCCGCCCGGGCGACCGGAGCGAGCGCCCGACGAGGTCGATTTGGTGGGCGCAGAAGGCCTCGTCCATCTGGTACGGCAGCTCGTCTCCCTTCGGCGGCAGCGGGCACAGCCGGAACGGGCAATCGTCGATGCAGGTGGCGCCCGGCTGTACGTCGTGGGCTTGGCGGCGGCTCAGGTTGACCCGCATGGCGGTGCGGTCGATGGTGAGGCACGGGGGCAGCTCGGCCCGGCTGGCACGGGTGAGCCGGCGCGCCCGCTGATCGTTGTCCCGTCCCCGGTCGGCGAGGTTGAGCAGCAGCATCACGTCGGCCAGCAGCCGTTGAGCCCGCGGTTCCAGGACGGCCCAGCCGTGCCACGGCGGCAGCCAGGACGCCTGGTGCCGGCGGACGCCCGGCTGAGGGCTGACCGACCCGATCCGCCCGACGATCTCCCGCTCGTCCAGCCAGCAGTGCCGCTCGGGATGGCGGTCGATGAGCGCCTCGACGCACAGGTCCGCGACCTCGAGGACGAGGGGGTGGGCCGTACCGCTGCCGGGCTGCGGGGCGCGGAGCCCGCCCCCGGCGATGGAGGTCCAGAAGCCCACCAGGCCGCGCGGGTCCGAACCGTGACCCCGCTCGCGCAACGCTTCGCCTGGGTCGCGGGGGAGAGCGAGCAGGGTGAGCGCCTGGATGAGCACCAGGTGGGAGTACCAGAACCGGGAGTGCCGCAGCGCCTTCTCGGCTTCCTCGATCAGCACGCTGCGGTGCGCCGGGTACGTGCGACAGTTGGCCGCCATCCGGAACCCCTGTGCCAGGGTGATCTCGTAGACGCGGGCCCCCTCCCTGAAGTCGGAGGCCAGGCGGTCGACCCAGCGGCGCAGGGTATCCCGGGCCACGCCCTGCCAGTCCGGTTCGTCGGGGGTGTGGGCGGCGTCGGTGAAGAGGAACAGGGGCGGGGCGAGCCAGGTGCGCAGTTCCTCCAGGCGCTCCCGGCCCTGGGTGTCGGCCGCCTCCGGCGGCTGGTCGAGCACGTCGCGCAATGCGCGGACCGCGGCGTTGCCGCCGCTGGCGATCTGGCGGGCCGCGGTCAGCCGGGGAAGGTACGACGTCTCGTGCGCCATCATCTGGAACAGCTGCCGGTACTGCGGTGTGGGCGGCTGTCCCCGGGATCCGGTGGGTTCCGGGGGCCGGTCCCGTAGTTGCCGGGCAGCGTCGCCGTACCGGTGCACCAGGGCGACCTTGGCGTCCTCGAGCGGGCGGTCGGTGACCGAGCCGTCTCCCTGGTAGTTCGGCCAGGCGCCGAGGATCGCGTCCGCCAGTTGCCGGTGCGCAGTGTGTCCGCTGGCGGCGTCCATCTCCAGCGCGGCCGCGAACAGCTCCAGGGCTCGGGTGCGGTTGCGTGTCCCGGTCGCCGCGGCACACAGCCGGTGGACGACAGCAATGGACCGGTCCCGGGTGGTCCTCGTTTCGCGGGCGCTCGGCGACGGTCCCACCCTCAGCCGGAGGGCATTGCGGAGCCATAGCAGGGTTCCGTGCGCCACCGGTGGCGTGCAGCGCCCGTCCAGCCGCTCGAATGCGCCCGCGCTGCGGGTGTAGAGGGTGAGCGCGGCGAGCAGCTCCCGTCCTGGGCCGTGGTTCTCGGTGAACGCCTGCTCCAGGAAGTCGTCGTCGCGCAGGGCCGCGGGGAGGTAGCGCGAGCCGAGGTACGCCTGGACCACCCCATTTTGGAAACGCACCCCGTCCTGCCGCTTCACCACGATGTTCAGCTCCTCCCCGGTGGTCTCGGCGAGCCCGAGGTCCTGCGGGTTGTCGGCACTGAGCTTGTGCAGCCGGGCCCGGAGCTCGGCCAGAATCCACCGCCGGGCAGCGTCCTTCACGCCGTCGGCGCTCATGAGATCGGTGGTACGCACCGACAGCCGGTTGTCGCGCAACCCGATGCAGGCAAGCGCGGAGAGCACCTCGAGCGCGTCGGTCCGTTCGGTCTGCGGCATGCCGTAGTCCTCGTACAGATCCCCGGCGACGATGGCCGCCCACCACTCCTCCAGCAACGACCAACGCAGGGCGGATCTGCCCAGATCCGTCGGCCCGACCTGGTCCAGG
The DNA here is from genome assembly GCF_040639095.1 of Micromonospora sp. NPDC023966. NCBI lineage: Bacteria > Bacillati > Actinomycetota > Actinomycetes > Micromonosporales > Micromonosporaceae > Micromonospora > Micromonospora sp. NPDC023966. The sequence continues at coordinate 234,720 of NZ_JBEZZJ010000003.1, forward strand.
CGGTCCACCTCGTGCAGCTGGCTGATGACCCGCAGGTAGAACGGTGAGTCGGCGACGTCGGCGGCCTTGACCAGCTCGGTGATCCGCTCCCACTGCTGGCCAGCGTCCGAACGGTGGCTGCCGGTCTGCACGTACTCCAACGCGGCACCGGTGGAGAGCGGCTCCAGTTGCAGCAGCAGCGCGTCCAACCCGCGCAGCGGATCGTCAGGCCGCGAGGCGACCACCAGGGGGAGCCGCTCACGGACCGCGCCCCGCACCGCCTCACGGAGCACACTGTCCCGATCGGCGGGCTGGCCGGATTCGGCGAGCACCTCCTCCAGGCCATCGGCCAGCACCACGATCCGGTTCTCCAGCCACAGCCGCCGCCACACCTTGTCGGCCTCGCCTGCGGCGTGCAACTGGCTGTCGATGGTCTTTTGGAACTGTTCTAGGGCGAGCTGATGGAAGTTCAGCTTCGCCGGGTCCGTGACGGTGCGCAGGTCGATCCCGACCGGCACGACGTCGCTGGCCATCAACATCTCCGCGAGGCGCACCAGGGTCGCGGTCTTGCCAGTGCCGATGCCGCCCACCAGCAGCAGCGGCCGCCGGCGGTGCTCGTCGCGGAGCCGCTGGACAATCAGCTCGCACAGTTCGTCCCGACCCACGACGTAGCTCGCTTTGCTGTCGCGTTCGGCGGTGGGAAGCACCATCCGAAGATTGCGCAGCGCGTGGCGGTCGTACCAGCGACGGACCGGGACGTATCGCCAGAACAGGAAGACCGCGAGGCCCAGCGCCAGGATGAGCGGCCCCTTGACGAAGCCCTCCACCTGCCCGCAGTAGTACGACCTCGGCTGGTCCCCAGCACACCACTTCGACATCCGTAGGAAACCGGGCTCGCTGTTGAGGACCGCCAGAACCAGGGAGAAGACGGTCCACACCACGAGCGCCCCGGCGGTGGCGATGATCCCCCACCGCAGCCCGCGGTGGTGCCGCCAGCTCATCCGGTGGTCGGGCCGCTGGTCCGTGTGTCGGCGGCGGTTCCGCTCGGCCTGCCGTTCCCGTCGGGTACGCCACCTGCGCCGGCGCTGGCGTATCCACAACTGGGCCGCCCAGACCGGACCACGTTTCGGCCCGCGCATGGACACCCCCATGATCCACATGGCTGGTACCGGCCAGAGTCAGTGAGCCCCCTCCAGGCCCACGCTAGTGCTCGTTCCGGGGCTATTGCCTGGTTCCGGTAAATCCCGCGCCAGTCGGCGCACTGGCCCCGCGCAGTCCGTGGCGGCTTGAACGCGGGGCGTCCATGAGCACCAGGTAGCAGTCGCGCGAGGGGCGCTCCCGAATCCGATCCGCGTGCGGGCCGCCGAACAGCTCCGGGGCGTTCCGGGCGGTAGGGTGCGCCGCCGCCTGGGCGGCGCACCCTCGCTGGTACCGCAGGGCGGTGCCGTGGTCGTGTCGTCAGGTACCGAGGTCCCGGAGGAAAACGTCGTTCGCGCTATTGGTGTCGTTGGGCACCAGGTTGGTCGCCACTCCGCTGAAGAAGATGAGTCTGCCGTTGGCGCTGATCGACGGGCCGCCGGTCTGGCTGTTGCCCTGGGTTCCGGCGGTGGAGACGCTGACGCGGGTGGTGGTGCCGGCTACGCGATCCCGCAGGTAGACGTCCCACAGGTACCCGTTGGTGTCGCCGGCTACCAGGTTTGTTGCTCCCGAGTCGAAGACGACGTAGCGGCCGTCCGCGCTGATCGCCGAGTTATAGCTGTCCATGTTCGCTTGGGCGCCGCCGGTCGCGACACTGATCCTCGTCGTGGTGGCGGCGACGCGGTCTCGGAGGAAGATGTCGTAGCGGCCGTTGGTGTCGCCGGCCACCAGGTTGGTGGCGTACGAGTAGTAGGAGACGTAGCGGCCGTTAGCGCTGATCGCGGGGTGGTAGCTGTCGCTGTTCGCTTCGGCGCCGTTGGTGGCGTAGCTCAACGCGCTGGTGGTGGCGGTGGCGAGGTCGCGGACGAAGATCTCAGATCCGTTGTAGGTGAACGGCGTCGTCATGTTGAACGCCGTCGAGGTGAACGCGACGTAGCGGCCATCGGGGGTGATGGCCGGCTGGCGGCTCTCCCCATAGGTGTCGCCGCCCGTGGTGGAGACGCTGATCCGGGTCGTGGTCGCGGCGACACGGTCCCACAGCATGATGTCCGGCGACCAGTTCTCGTCGCCCGGTACCAGGTTCGTCGCCCACGAGGTGTACGCGACGTAGCGTCCGTCGCCGCTGATCGTCGGCTCGTAGCTGGGGTAGTCGCCCTCGGCGCCGGCGGTGGAGACGCTGATCCGGGTGGTGGTTCCGGCGACGCGGTCGCGGAGGAAGACGTCGTCGGAGAAGTTGGTGTCGCCCGGCACGAGGTTGTCGGCGTCCGATACGAAGGCGACGTAGCGGCCGTCGGCGCTGATGACCGGGTCGGTGCTGTTGACGGTGTATTGGGCGCCGGTCGACTGGGCGCCGCCGGTCGCGACGCTGACCCGTTCGGTGGTGCCGGTGGCCCGGTCACGGACGAAGATGTCCGAGCGGCCGTTGGTGTCGCCGGGGACCAGGTTGGTGGCCTCCGACGCGAAGGCCACCCAGCGCCCGTCGGGGCTGATCCCGCGGCCTCCGCTGTGGCCGTTGCCCTGCGTCCCGCTGCTGGAGACGCTGACCCGGGTGGTGGTGGGCGCGGTGGCGGCCGCGGGGACGGCGTGGATTCCCACGAACGTCACAGTGGTGGTCGTCAGGATGGTGAGCCCGATGCGTAGATTCCTCATGTCGGCTCCAAGGAACAAATTCCGATGTTCAAGGGGCATGCTCTCGCCCTCTTTCGTCCACCACGAAGCTGCCGTTGGTCTGGTTGTCCGTGGTCTTGTGCTTGAGCGTCGGCTTCGACATCTGGTGCAGGATTTTGGCCTGGCGTTCACAGATGTCGAGTGTTCGGCGCACGCGTAGTAGCGATTGTCGGTGGCGTGGTTGCCGTCCAATCGCTATTCTTTCCGGGCCTAGTGCCCGGACGCAGGTCAGGGTGGTCCTGCTATCGGCGCGGGTCAAGGCCCATCTGACACAAAAAAAGAGGAACGACAGTCGGAGTCAGCATCTGGCACAACGCCGTTTTCGGTCACGCGGCGGGAGAGCCAGCAAACCCCTTGCCCTGCAACGGGTCCGCCGGCCTTCCCGCTGCCAAAGCGGCTGTTCCAGCAACTCGGTCACGTGACTTTCGAGCACCAATGCCGATTAGCGGATCTGTTGCGGCTGGAGGGCGAAGCGACGGATTCCCATATAGCCGGACTTGCCTTATGAAATCATCATGTCGCACCGCGCGAGCAATAGTTCATGGTGCGCAGCTGTCCACGGAACACCCGCTCCGCCGGGCAACAAGACATCTGGGCCCCCTGACTGAGCGCGGCGGGGGCCGCGGCTCCGCCCCGAACCCGGTCGACCTCAGCGGACCCCACGGCCCTTGCCCAACCGCTGTTAGCGAGTTGTCGGTGGTGCTCAGGCGTGGAAGCGAGCGATGACGGGGGCGTGGTCAGGGACCGTGGCGGGACGTCGCGTGTCGGTGCATTCGGTGATCGAGCCGATGTCGTCGACGAGGTTGTCGACGCTGGCGACTCGTAGGCGCAGGTCGCGGGAGACGAGGATGTGGTCGATGAGCTCGCCTCGTCCTTGATAGATCCGTGAGTACGCCCGCCCCGTCGGCAGGAGCGGGCCGAGGTTGTACAGCCGGACGGGATCTCCCTTGTCGGGCCGGTCGATATCTCCGTCGCTGGGGCCGATGAGCAGGGTGGTGGTGACGGCGTCGGGTCCGTCGTTGAGGTCCCCGCAGAGGATGGTGGGTACGCCGGGTTCGCCGTCGGTGGCGGACGCGGTCATGACCTTGTTGAGCTGGACGCGGACGGCGACGGCTTCCGCGGCCCGCCGCACCAGGGCGTAACCAGCGCCGCTGGCTCGCTCGTCTTCGTTCTTCGGGTAGCAGCGGTCCCCGGGATAGGTCAGCAGCTTTCACTTGAGGTGGCAGGTGAGCAGCCGCAGGCCGCTTCGTGGCCTGTATCGCCGCCGTGGGAAAGGACGCGATCCTTCGGGCCAGCCCGGCCACGAACTCATCGAGATCGGCGTCAGGCAGTGCCCGGTTAATCCACCCATACCGCTCTGCGAGATCAGCGTCCGCGTCCTGCGCGCCGAGGATCACCTCCATGGCCCGCCCCCGGCCGAGCAGGCGCGCCAGATGCTGCACGCACCCACCCGCGGGTGCCACGCCAAACCCGCACTCGGGCTGGCCGAGCAGCGCGTTCCCGCGCCGCGAAGCACATGTCGCACGCGAGCACGAACTCGCTGCCCGCTCCCCGCGCCCGTCCTCGCAGCTTCGCGATCGTGACGACCGGCACCTCGCTCAGCTTGCGTAGCACCATGCTGAGAAAGGCGTCCTGCGGACCCCCGCCCTCCTTGGCCGCTTCTGCCGAGTACTCGGCGACGTTGGTCAGATCGACGTGAGCGATGAAGAAGTCCGGGTCGGCGCTGTCGAAGACGACTACCCGCACCTCGGTGGTCTTGGCCGGCCGGCCGAGCAGCGTGACCAGGTCCCGTACCCCTCATCTGGGATGACCTGGCTTGCCGAAGGTCTAGCGGACTGGTCGATTTTGATGGGGATGGTGGCCGCAATGCCCGTCGGCGTAGCTCGGCTCGGTTGGCGCGGTAGCTGTAGGCCTTGTCCGCCAAGACCCGGTCGGGTGCTCATAAGAGTGCGCTTAATCAAGCCTCGAGCCGAGCTGAAACCTCTTTGATCACGAGTATGCGGCCTGTGATCACTAGTCGGCCAGGATCTGCGTGAGAGGGCGGCCGAGAAGGGTGGCCACGTCGACGATCTCCTGGGCGGCGAGTTCGTACTTTGCGGCGATTTGCTCGTGTGTCAGATCTGCGGCATGGGTTGCTCGGGTTCGCGGCCACGGGCGCGCCAGGCGTCGGAGACGGCGATTCCGGCCAGTACGACAGCGACGGCGGCGCCCGCGACCAGCGGTGGCAGGTGCCAGATGGCCGGGATCAGGAGGCCAAGGGCGAGCAGGCCGGCCAGTCGCGACCGGGAGATCCGACCGAAGACCTGGAGCTCGAAGGGTGCCCGCCCCAGGAGGAACAGCGCGGGCCCGCCGAGCATGACGACAAGCCACTGCGGTTCCGGCCGGGCGAGTGGCTCGACGATGAACAGCTCGAAGCCGACACCAGCGAGGAAGACACCCGTGATCATGAGCAGGTGACTCCCGGCGACCGCCAGGGACTCGCGGACCGGGTTCCGGGCGCGGGCGATGGCCAGGGGCAGGATCGATCCGGCCCGGTAGAAATAGACCCGCCAGAGCAGCACGATGCTGACGAACGCTAGCCCGAACGCGGTCGCGTGCGGGATGCCGAAGCTGCTGTTGCTGAGGGCCCTGCCGGATACGAAGATCGCCTCACCCAACGTGATCAAGAAGAACTGCTGCAACCGCTCGGCCAGGTGTTCACCCGCGATCCGCCCGCCGGCCCATCCTTGAAAGCCGAACACATACCCTCCGTAGTCGACGGCCAGTGCGACGGTCCAGAGCAGGCCGCGCACAGGCACGTCGTCCACGGCCGCGCCGGCGATCCACAGCACCGCGCCCACGACGATCGCGAGCACCACCGGCGCATTAACCCACAGACGGAAGACCAGCAGGACCAGCGGGCGGGCTACCCGGGCCGCCACGTAGGCGCCGACAAAGACAAAAAGCCGCCCCTCAGGCCCCTGCAACGCTGCGACGGCCATCAGTACGGCGCAGGCCGATTCGATGTACACAATGATCTGGACCGGCGGCGATTCCGGGTGAAGTCGGCTGGTCAAGGCGGCCGCCGCGGCCCACAGCAACCAGAGCGCCAGGAACATCAGGAGGGTCGTGGCAGCCTCGCTGACCATCATCTGGTTCCCGCTGCGGAAGTCTTTGATCAGCCGCAAGCTCACCTGATTGAGCGCGAACACGAAGACGAGATCGAAGAACAGCTCCAGAAAGCTTGCCCGCTGCCATCGCGCTTCTTCGCGCACGAGCCGCTCGCCGCCCGGCTCACCCATCCGTCACCGGCCGGGCGTGAACGTTCGCGGAAGTCACCGATGTTCCCTCTCGTATGAGTGATCACCACACTCAACGAGCCACGAACGACGGAAACCACTCCACCACGAGCCCTACTTCGAGATCTGAACATGTGATTAGAGCTGCTCGAACGGCGCCTTATGCCTGTTCGGTCGTGCCACCTGCACACAGTCAGGATCGAGCTCGTGCAGTGGCCACCCGATCATCCGGCCGGCATGACGGCGGCCGATTTTGCCTGACCGGTCTGGCCGAACACGAATCGTGGCCGGCTTCATCCTGCTCGGACTCCGGCCGTTGCACCTCGCGCCGCCTCCGCGATATGACCGACGGGTCTCGATGAGCATGAGCATCGGCACCGCGTCAGCCGCACACAAGCGACGCGCCCGACATTGGAGGTGAGCGGCTATCGCCGGGTAGCCGGGAGCGCGGTCCGCGGCATGAGAGTGCGGTCTTCCCGCACCGGCCGAACGGGTCGCGTACGCCCGCTGTCGCGGGGGTGTGTATGGCCGCACCTCGGGAACCAGGCGATAATCCCCGTGTGCTCGCGCCGTATGGAGAACACTCCGCCTGGGCTCGCATCGTCCTAGCCGCGAGCGTCGGCGCCTTCGTGGTGGGCGAGGTTTCGCGGGCGCTCCGCGTACGGCACGGCGCGGCCCGTATCAATCTGCGTGCGGAGATGCTGTTCCGGGCGATGTTCTTCGGTGGAATCCTGCTGCTACCTGCCGGACGAGCGGTCACACCCGGCGCCACGATCGGCGGCCCGTGGCTGTTCGCGCTCGGGGTGGTGATCGGGTGGCTCGGCCTGCTGCTGCGTTGGTGGGCCTTCGTGACCTTAGGGAAATACTTCACCGTAGTAGTGACGACCAGTGAAGACCAGCCCGTCGTGGATAGCGGTCCGTACCGGGTGCTGCGGCACCCGAGTTACACGGGCCTGCTGCTCGCCGTCGCCGGGTGCGGCCTGATGTTCGGGAACTGGGTCGGCACTGCCGGTGCGGTGGTCGTAATCTCGATCGCCCTCATCTATCGACTTCGGATCGAGGAGCGTGCCCTGATTGCGGAGCTTGGCAACCGCTACCGAGACTTTGCAGCAAGCCGTGCTCGCCTAATTCCCCACGTCTGGTGACTTCCGGAGTCGGTCGCAAACAACCTCGCAATATCAACTCTACTTAACACGGCGGGACGACGCTCTCTCTCATCGGCACGAGCGATCGGCTGACTTGTCGGTCTCGCAGGTGCGGACCCTGACGCCCGCTCGGCAGCATGAGCGGATGCTTTTGAACGAATCGAGTTCCGTAGTTTGACGGCAGATTATCGACCCAAGGCTGACGGTCTTCGTTCATCACCTTGTGTTTGGGACGTCATGATCCGAGTCGGGTGGCGCAGGTGGTGAGGTGGCGCCGTTCTGGGAGGCTGGTGGCGCGTCGGGCGGCCTCGCGGTAGTCGGCTGCGGCGGCGGTGTCCTCGCCTGCCAGTTCGAGCAGGTGGGCGCGGGTCGCTAGGAGGCGGTGGTGGCGCACCATCCGGTTGTCGGATTCCAGTGCTGCCAGCAGAACCAGCCCTGCCGACGGGCCGTGCACCATGGCGACGGCGACGGCACGGTTGAGCGTGACCATCGGACCCGGCGCGAGGTGCTCCAGCAGTTCGTACAGGGCGAGGATCTGCGGCCAGTCGGTCGCGTCCATGTGCTCGGCCTCGTCGTGGACCGCGGCGATGGCCGCCTGCACCTGGTACGGGCCGACCGGGCCTCGGGCCAGCGCCTCGCTGACGAGTGCGACCCCGTTGCCGATGAGCGTCCGGTCCCAGGTGCTGTGGTCCTGCTCGGCCAGCGGCACCAGTGCCCCGTCCGATGTCGTGCGGGCGGGCCGGCGCGCCTCGGTGAGCAGCATCAGGGCCAGCAGTCCGGCCACCTCAGCGTCCTGGGGGAGTAGCCGGCGCAGCCAGGTGGTGAGCCGGATCGCCTCGCCGGACAGCTGAGGCGCGGTGAGGTCCGGGCCCGTGCTGGCGGTGTAGCCCTCGTTGAAAAGCAGGTACAGAACGTGCAGCACGGCACGCAGCCGCTCGCCGATTAATCCGATGGTCCCATGTCAGGTGGCGGCCCCGAGACACCTGCGCCGCGTGCTGCATGTCGGTACCGTTGACGTCTCCGGTCCGGCTGATGAGGAAGCGTCTGCGATGCGGTCACGAGAGAACGACGTCGTACGCGACGACCTGATCCTGCGGGAGTTCGCCCGGCAGGCCGGCACCTTCGAGGACCCGCGTCTCAACGACGCCTTCACCAGACACCTCCAGCGCCTGGTCAACTTCGCGCGGCCCGACCCCGAGGACGTCTGCCTGGACGTCGCCTGCGGCACCGGACTGGTCGCCCGTGCGCTCGCGATACGCACCCGGCACGTGACCGCGCTCGACGCTACGCCGGAGATGCTGGCGACGGGCAAGGCCGCGGCCGACGCCGAAGGCGTGTCCAACGTGGTGTTTCAGCGGGGCGACGCGGCGCGACTGCCCTTCCTCGACGGCTCGTTCTCGCTGGTGATCTCCCGGTTCTCGCTGCACCACGTGGCCGAGCCGGAGCAGGTTGCGGCCGAGATGGTACGGGTGTGCCGGGCCGGCGGGCGGGTCGTGGTCGCCGACATGGTGAGCAGGCCGGAGCTGCCCGGCGATCCCGACCGGGTGGAGCGGCTCCGCGACCCCTCCCACGGCACCATGCTCACCGTCGAGGCCATCGTCGGACTGCTCACGTCGGCCGGGACCGCGGTGGAGATCTCCGACGTCTTCGACGTCGAGCGTCCGCTCCGTCCGTGGCTCGACCAGGCCCGTACGCCCGGCGACGCCGCTCGTCAGATCGAGGAGGAGCTGTTCCGCGAACTCGACGGCGCCGCCCCGACCGGCATGCGCCCGCGGACCGTGGACGACCAGCTCTGGTTCACCCAGACCTGGGCCCACATGTCCGCGACCGCGCGGTAACTCACCCGCCGGCGAGCAGCTTCTTCTGCACCTTGCCCATCGCGTTGCGGGGCAACTGCTCGACGAGGTGGATCTGCCGGGGCCGCTTGTGCGCGGAGATCCGCGCGGCCACGAACTCGATGAGCTGCGCCTCGGTCGCGTCCGCGACCACGTACGCGACCACCTGTTGCCCCAGGTCGGGGTGGGGCGCGCCGATCACCGCCGCCTCCCGGACCGCGGGGTGGGCGAGCAGCGCGTTCTCCACCTCGCCCGCGCCGATCCGGTACCCGCCGCTCTTGATCATGTCGATGGAGGCGCGGCCGATGATCCGGTGCCAACCGTCGGCGTCGATGGTGGCGATGTCCCCGGTGCGGAACCAGCCGTCCGAGGTGAACGACTCCCGATTGGACTCCGGTCGGTTGAGATAGCCGCTGAACATCATCGGCCCGCGGATCTGCAGCCCGCCCGGGGACTCCCCGTCGGGCGCGACCGCGCTGCCGTCCTCGCCGACCAGCCTGCTCTCCACCCCGCCGAGTCGCGTGCCGACGAAGCCGGGCCGGCGCTCGCCGTCCGCGCGACTGCTGACGGTGATCAGCGTCTCGGTCATCCCGTACCGCTCGACGGGGGGTTGCCCGGTGAGCTCGGCGAGCCGCTCGAAGACGGGCAGGGGCAGCGGTGCGCTGCCGGAGACCAGCAGCCGGGCCGAGGACAGGGCGCGGGCGGCGGACGGATCGGCGCAAACCCTCGACCACACGGTCGGCACGCCGAAGTAGAGGCTGCCGCCGGCGGCGGCGTAGGCGTCCGGCCTGGGTCGGCCGGTGTGGGCCAGCCGGGACCCGATCCGCAGCGCACCCAGCACGCCCAGCACGAGGCCGTGTACGTGGAACAGGGGCAGGCCGTGCACCAGCAGATCGTCGGGTGTCCACGACCAGGCGTCGGCGAGCGCGTCCAGGTCGGCGGCGACGGCCTGCCGCGGGATCAGCGCTCCCTTCGGTGCTCCCGTCGTGCCGGAGGTGTAGAGGATCAGCGCGGTGCTGTCCCCATCGGGTTCGGGATGACTGGCGGAGGAGCGTGCATCCAGGTCGACGGCGGCGACAGGGACCGGCACGTCGGCCAGGGGCGCGGTGCCCGTACTGGTCGGGGGGACCAGCAGCAGCGAGGCGGCGGAGTCGCGCAGCAGGTAGTCCCGCTCGGTCGGGCCGGAGTCCGGCGGCACCGGTACGACCGGCACCCCGGCGAGCAGGCCGGCCACGACGGCCACCACGGTCTCCATGCTGGCTGTCGCCCAGACCGCCACCGCGTCGCTGCCGGCGATGTGGTCGGTGAGCGCGGTGGCGGCGGACAGCACCTCTTCGCGGGACGCCCGCTGGTCCCCGACCCGGACCGCGTCCGCGGCATCGCCAAACGCCCCGGACAGTGCCGGCAGCAGCATCTCCTCGCTCCCTCGTCCCATGGTGGTCACCGCCCGGTCCACGTCGTCGTCTGCTTGGCGCCGAAGGCCCGGACGCCGGCCCGGAAGTCGTCGCTGCCGTAGACCCGCGAGACGATGTCGTCGCCGTCCGCGATGCCCCGGCGGAGCCGTCGGATCGCCTCCTTGGTCGCCCACATGGTTAGCGGCGCGTGTCCGGCGAGGCGGTTCACCGTCTGCTCGACGGCTTCGTCGAGATCGTCGGTGGACTCGGCCACGAAGCCCGCCCCGTGCGCCTCCCGGCCGGAGTAGAACTTCGCGTTGAGCAGCAGATCCAGGGTACGGGCCGGCCCGAGGTGGTGCAGCAGCAGCGCATAGGTGGGCATCGACAGGCAGTTGCCCAGGGTTCTGGCGATGGGAATGCCGAATCGTGCGTCGGGCGTCGCCAGTCGCAGGTCGCAGACCGCGGCGATCGCCAGGCCCGCACCGACGCAGTAGCCGCGGATGGCGGCGACCGTCGGCACGTTGACGTCCTCGAGGCGGTCGAGCACCCGGGTGATCCTCTTCTCGTACTCGACCCCGTCGTCGCCGCCGGTGAAGTCGGCGAACTGTCCGATGTCGGTGCCGGCGACGAAGGCGTCCTCGCCCGCCCCGCGCAGGACGAGCACCCGCACGTCCTCGTCCGCGTCGGCGCGTTCACACGCCTGGTAGAGGCCGTCGTACATCGCCCACGTCATCGCATTGCGCTGCTTCGGCCGGTTGAAGGTGACGGTGAGGGCGCGGCCCTGCCGCTCCATGAGGATCTCGGAGTGGGCTCCGGACGACGAGGACATGGCCTACCTCCTGGGCGTGATGGCCGCGGCGGGGCTGGTGGTCGCGGCGCCGTCGGCGTTCATGGTCAACGCGGCGCCGGAGGCGGCGAGGTGGTCGATCTCCGCGGCGGTGCACCCGGCGGCGAGCAGCACCTCCCGGGTGTCGGCGCCGAGGACGGGTCCGGCCGCTGCGCGCTGAACCGGGGTCTCGGACAGACGCATCGGTGAGCCGAGTTGGCGTACCGGGCCCAGGGTCGGGTGCTGAGCGTCCCAGAAGAAGTCGCGGGCGGTGAGGTGCTCGTCGGTGAAGACCTCGCCGTAGTCGGCGATCGGCGCGCACGGCACCCCGGCCTTGTTGAGCCGGTCGACGATCTCCGCGGTGCTCAGCGTGCTCGTCACGGTCTCGATGGTCTCGATCAGCTCGGCGCGGTTCTGCAGGCGGGAGAACGCGTCCGCGCAGTGCGGGTCGTCGAGCAGCCGGGTCAGCCCGAGGACTTCGCAGAACGCCTGCCAGTTGCGCGGCGTGGTGGCCCCGATCGTCACGTAGCCGTCGCTGCTGTGCACCGCCTGGTACGGGGCGTTGCTCTGGTGCGCGGAGCCCAGTGGGCCGCCCACCTCGCCGGTGGCGAAGTACTTCCCCGCCTCCCAGACGGCGAAGGAGGCGCCGGCCTCGAACAAGGAGACGTCGATGTACTGCCCCGCCCCGGAGCGGTCCCGTTCCCGCAGCGCGGCGGTGACCGCGAGCGCCAGATAGAGGCCGCAGACCAGGTCGCAGATCGGCACGCCCACCTTCGCCGGTGGACCGCCGGGGTGCCCGGTGATGCTCATCAGGCCGCTGCGCGCCTGCGCCATGATGTCCAGCCCCGGCAGGTTCGCCAACGGTCCGTCCTGGCCCCATCCGGAAGCGGAGGCGTACACCAGGCGAGGGTTGATCTCCCGCAGGTCCTCGTAGCCGAGGCCCAGCCGGCGCATGGCACCGGGACGCAGGTTCTCGATCAGGACGTCGGCCCGCTCGACCAGCCGGAGGAACGCCGGGCGCGCGTCCGGCGACTTGAGGTCGAGGGCGACCGAGCGCTTGTGGCGGTTGATGCGGACGAAGGGCGAGCTCTCGGTCCCCAGGAACGGCCCGGTCTGGCGTACGGGATCTCCGCCGGCCGGGTGCTCGACCTTGATGACCTCCGCACCGAGGTCGGCGAGTTGCATGGCGGCGAACGGCGCCGCCATGAACGAGCCGAGTTCCAGCACGGTCACTCCGGTGAGGGGCGGCGTGCGTTGGGTGGTCATCGATCACCTCCGGACTGGTCGGCGCCGGTGCCTGCTCGCGGGGGAGCAGCGGGTGTTCGGATGCGAAAGCTACCGGTAGAGTCGCACGTTGTCTACAGAAGACAAGGATTCGCGACGAGGAGTTCCGATGCCGGACAGGACGACCGCGGCGAGGCCGGACGGGACGGTGGGCCGGATCACGCCTCCGCCGAGCCTGTCGCTGCTCGCCGCGGATGCCGTGCGCAAGATGATCCTCGCGGGCCGGTTGCGGCCCGGCGACCGCGTGGTGGAGAACCAGCTGACGCATCAACTCGGCATCTCCCGCCCGCCATTGCGTGAAGCGTTGCGCGTGCTGGAGCAGGAGGGCCTGCTCGTGCAGCAGCCCCGGCGCGGGGTGATCGTCGTGCCGATCACCCTGCACGACGTGTACGAGATCTTCACCCTGCGCGACCAGCTCGAGCGGATGGCGGTCGGGCTCGGGGTGCCCGTGCGATCGCCGGACCGCCTCGACCGCTGCCGGGCGGCGCTACGCGCCCTGGAGGACGCCGCCCGCGCCGGCGACGCCGCGACCGTCACCGACCGTGCCTTCGACTTCCACCTCGCGGTGGTGGGGCTGGCGGGGCACCGCAGGCTGGAGGAGTCCTACCGCTCGCTGTCCCTCCAGATGCGGCTCTGCATGGGCATGAACCAGCGGGCCAGGGTGGCCGGCGAGGGGCTGTGGGGAAACGTCGAACGGCACCGCGCGATCCTGGAGACCCTGGAGCGCGGGGACCCGCAGGAGGCCCTCGACCTGCTCGCCGACCACGGGCAGCACACCTTCGTCCTCGAACTCGGCGACTCGCTCGGCGGCCGCTCCGCCGAGGCGGAGGCCTGGTTGAAACGGCTCGGCGGGGCCCGCACCGACCGCACGAAAGGACTGCGCGCGTGAGCACCCAAGCGCTCGTCATCGACTTCGGCGACCGCAGGCCGGAGATCCACCCGGAGGCATGGACGGCCCCTGGGGCCACGATCGTCGGCTCGGTGCGGCTCGCGCCCGGTGCCAGCGTCTGGTACGGCTGCGTGCTGCGCGCCGACACCGCGGACATCAGCATCGGCGCCGGCAGCAACATCCAGGACGGTTGCGTCGTGCACGCCGATCCGGGCTTCCCGGCTGTCGTGGGTACCGGGGTCTCCGTCGGGCACCGTGCCGTGCTGCACGGGTGCACGATCGAGGACGACGTCCTGATCGGCATGGGAGCCGTGATCCTCAACGGCGCACGGATCGGTTCCGGGTCGCTGGTGGCCGCCGGTGCGGTGGTGCCGGAGGGGACGGTGGTCCCGCGCGGCTCGCTCGTCGCCGGCCTGCCCGCCCGGGTGCGGCGGGACCTGACCCAGGAGGAACGCGCGGGCCTCGTGCGCAACGCCGCGGGGTACGCCGAGCGGGCCCGCGCGCACGCCGCGGCGACCGCCCTGCGCTGACGACCGGGCCGGACGGTCAGCCGGCGATACGATCCGGACCCGTGGAACGGGGGATGCTGAGCTCGTCGGCCAGGTCCGCGGCGGCCTGCCGGAGCAGCGGCACCGCCTGCTCCACCACGTCCGGGGTCATCCGCGGTGCCGGCCCGGAGACCGAGACGGCGAGCCGGTTGGCGGTGCCGAGCACCGGTACGGCGACACAGCGGACCCCGATCTCCTGCTCGCCGTCGTCCATGGCGTAGCCCTGGGCCTGCACCCGTTCGATCTCCTCGGCGAACCGCCGCGGGTCGGTGATGGTGTGCTCGGTCTGGGCGGGCATGCCGGTGCGTTGCAGGAGCGTGTGCACGTCCGCCGGGGGCAGGTGGGCGAGCAGGGCCTTCCCGACCGCCGTGCAGTGGGCGTACGCGCGCCGTCCGACCTCGGTGAACATCCGCATCGACTGCCGGGACTGGACCTGCGCCACGTACACCACCCGATCACCGTCGAGCAGCGCGAGGTTCGCGCTCTCCCCGAGGGCGTCGACGAGCCGGGAGAGGTAGGGCCGGGACCAGGTGCCGAGCAGGTGGCTCGCGCTGTCCCCGAGGCGGATCAGCCGGGGGCCGAGGGAGTACTGCCGCGACGGCTCCTGCCGGACGTATCCGAGGTCGACCAGGGTCCGGATCAGCCGGTGGATGGTGGGCAGCGCGAGCCCGGACTCCTGGGCGAGGCGGGACAGCCCGATCACGCCGCCGGCGTCCGCCATGATCTCGAGCAGCTCGAAGGCGCGTTCCAGCGACTGGACGCCGCCGGGTACACGGCCTTTCGGCTGGGCCGTATCGACGGCCAGGTCCGGGCTCGACTCGGTCACTCAGCTCCTCCTTCTGCCCCGGATGCGCGGGGAGGGGCGCGGTCACGCCGCGCTTTTCCGCATCGCAGAAGTTTAGCCTCCGCCGCACGGTCACGTTCGCGGTCCCCGCGCTTGACTTCCGCAAAGCGGAAACTATTATCCACCATGATGAAAGGATGCCCGGCGGAGGTCGGCGTCCCTCGGAATGTCACCGGGCCACGCGCCGGCGTCCACGCGTCGGCTCCTGCCCGGTCGACGATGCCGGCCGCACCGGCCGGGGGAGACAGGAGAAGGTGATCCGGATGCCCGAGATCGAGATGACCGGCGGCCCGGTGCCGCGCGGCAACGAGATCCTCACCCCCGAGGCCCTGGCCTTCGTCGCCGAACTGCAGGAGCGGTTCGGCGCGCGCCGGGACGAGCTGCTCGACCTGCGCCGCCGGCGCCGGGCGGCGGTCGCCCGCAGCCACCGCTTCGACTTCCTGCCCCAGACGCGCGAGGTTCGGGAGGGCGCCTGGACCGTGGCTCCGGCCCCCGAGGACCTGCGGGACCGCCGGGTGGAGATCACCGGACCGACCGAGCGCAAGATGACCATCAACGCGCTCAACTCCGGCGCCCGGGTCTGGCTCGCCGACCTGGAGGACGCGAACACGCCGCACTGGGGCAACGTGGTCAGCGGCCAGGCCAACCTCTACGACGCGGTGCGCCGGACCATCTCCTTCGCCTCGCCTGACGGTCGGGAGTACGCCCTGCGCGACGATCTGCGCCTCGCGACGATCGTGGTTCGGCCCCGCGGCTGGCACTTCGACGAGACGCATCTGCTCGTGGACGGCCGACCGGTGGTCGGCGCACTGGTGGACTTCGGCCTCTACTTCTTCCACAACGCCGAGGAACTCCTGAGCCGGGGCAGCGGGCCGTACTTCTACCTGCCGAAGATGGAGAGCCACCTCGAGGCGCGGCTGTGGAACGACGTGTTCACCTTCGCCCAGCAGCGCCTCGGCATCGCCCACGGCACGATCCGCGCAACCGTGCTGATCGAGACCATGCCGGCCGCGTTCGAGATGGAGGAGATCCTCTACGAGCTGCGCGACCACGCCTCGGGTCTCAACGCCGGCCGGTGGGACTACCTGTTCAGCATGATCAAGTACTTCCGCGACTCCGGCTCCGACTTCGTGCTGCCGGACCGGAACTCGGTGACCATGACCGCCCCCTTCATGCGCGCCTACACCGAGCTGCTGGTGCGCACCTGCCACAAGCGCGGGGCGTTCGCCATCGGCGGCATGGCCGCGTTCATCCCCAGTCGGCGCGACCCGCAGGTCAACCAGGTGGCGCTGGCGAAGGTCCGGGAGGACAAGGAGCGCGAGGCCGGGGACGGCTTCGACGGCTCGTGGGTGGCGCACCCCGACCTGGTACCGGTCTGCCAGGAGGTCTTCGACCGGGTGCTGGGGGACCGGCCGAACCAGCTCGACCGGCTGCGCGAGGAGGTCTGGGTCACCGCGGACCAGCTGCTCGACGTGCGCAGCACCCCCGGTGCCGTCACCGAGGCCGGGCTGCGCAACAACGTCAGCGTCGCGGTGCAGTACCTGGCCTCGTGGCTGGCCGGCAACGGCGCGGTGGCCATCAACAACCTGATGGAGGACGCGGCCACGGCCGAGATCGCCCGGTCGCAGGTCTGGCAGTGGGTGCACAACGGCGTCACGCTCGACACCGGTACGACGGTGACCGGGGAGCTGGTCGAGCGCATCCTCGACGAGGAGCTGACCAAGGTCCGCGACGCCGTGGGGAAGGAGCAGTTCGACGAGGAGCGGTTCGCCCAGGCCCGTCGGCTGGTCCTCGAGGTCGCCCTCGCCGACGACTACGCCGACTTCCTGACCCTTCCCGCGTACCAGGTCTCCGCCCAAAGGTGAGCGCGAGCACCGGTGGCAACCCGGCCGGTGCGGCGGCCGCCGGTGGTCACGTCGCCGGCAACGACTGGCGGACCAGCTCGAGCGGGTGCCAGGCGACCCGCTGGGTGCCGTGCCGGATCTGCTGACGGCACGACACGCCCGTCGCGGCCACCACCGTGTCGGGTGACTCGGCGTCGATGGCCGGGAAGAGCCGGTCGCTGCCCACCGCCATCGACAGGTCGTAGTGCTCGGACTCGAACCCGAACGAACCCGCCATGCCGCAGCACCCGGCGTCCAGCTCGACCACCTCGACGCCGGGGATGCGGCGCAGCAACGCCACCGTGGCCGCCGTACCGACCTCGGCCTTCTGGTGGCAGTGCCCGTGGTAGAGGATCCGCCGCCCGGACAGCGCCGACTGGCCGAGCCGCAGCCGGCCGGCGTCGATCGCCTCGACCAGCAGCTCCTCGATCTGGCGCACCCGGCCGGAGACGTCCCGGACGTCGGGGTGGTCGGGAAGCAGCTGCCGGTGTTCGTCGCGCAGGGTCAGGATGCACGACGGCTCGCACCCGACGATCGGAGATCCGGGTGCGGACGAGCGCACGAGCCGGGTGGCGAGCGAGCCTGCCTTCCGGCGCGCGTCGTCGAGCAGGCCCTTGGAGAAGCTGGCCCGCCCGCAGCAGCCGCCGCTTTCCAACCGGACCGCCCAACCGGCGGCCTCCAGCAGTTCCACCGCCGCCCGGCCGATCCCCGGCTCGGTGAAGGTGGTGAAGGAGTCGGCGAGCAGCGTCACCTCGCCCTGCGGTGCCGCCGCGTCGAGCTGGCGGTGGCCGCGGAACCAGTGGACGAGGGTGCGCCGCTGGAAGGTGGGCAGCGGGCGGTTCGCGGTGATCCCGACCGCGCGGTCCAGGAGCCGGCGCAGCGGCCGGACGCGGCCGGGCAGGTTGGACAGTGGAGCGGCGGCCGCACCGAGGCGGTTGAGCATCCGGATGGCGCCGAAGAGCCGCGAGCGCAGCGGTACGCCGTGGTGGTCGTGGTGATGAGCGAGCGCCTCGGCCTTGAGCGAGGCCATGTCCACCCCGAGCGGGCACTCGCTCTTGCACGCCTTGCACATCAGGCACAGGTCGAGGATCTCGTGCACCCGCTCGTCACCCAGCGCCGCTGCGGGGTCCGGCTCGGAGAGCGCCTTGACCAGCGCGTTGGCCCGCCCTCGGGTGGCGTGCTCCTCCTGCCGGGTGGCCATGTACGACGGACACATCGCCCCGGTCTCGCTCTTGCGGCAGAGTCCGATGTTCATGCACCGGTCCGCCGCCCCGCGCATCCCTCCGACCACGTCGAAGGTCAACCGGGTCCGGATCGGCGGAGCCGGGGGGAGCGCGGCGTCGCGCAGGTTCTCCGTCATCGATGGCGCGTCGACGATCTTGCCCGGGTTCATCCGGTTCTCCGGGTCGAAGATGCGCTTGACGCCGCGCATCGCCTCGTACAGCTCGTCGCCGAAGATCTCCCGGTTGAACTCGCTGCGGGCCAAACCGTCGCCGTGCTCGCTGGAGTTGACCCCGCCGTACTCCCGGACGAGGTCCTTGATCTCCTCCGCGACGGCGCGCATCGCGCGTACCTGCTCGGGCTCGCTGACGTCCACGAAGGGGCGGATGTGCAGGCAGCCGACCGAGCAGTGCCCGTAGAAGCCGGCCTCCAGGCCGTGCCGGTCGAGCACCTGCCGGAAGCGTCTGGTGTAGTCGGCGAGGTGCTTCGGGTCGACCGCGGTGTCCTCGACGAACGCCAGCGGGCGCCGGGTCCCGCTGCCGGCGGCCATCAGCAGCCCGAGGCTGGACTTGCGCACCTTGAGCAGCGGGGCCTGCTGCTGCGGCGTCTCAGCGAGGATGGTGTGGTAGCCGTGCCCGTGCCGCTTCCAGAGCGCGGCCAGCCGGTCTAGCTGGCCGGCGAGTTCGCGCTCGTCGTCCCCGCTGAACGAGACGAAGAGCAGGGCCTCCGGGTCGCCTTCGAGGGTCCGCCCGAGGTCGGCGTACTCGATCTTCTGGCGGGACAGGTCCAGGATGGTGCGGTCCATCATCTCGACGGCCGCCGGGTCGCAGGCCAGGGCGTCCTCGGTCGCCTCGATGGCGCCGAGGACCGAGGTGAAGTGCCCGACCGCGATGACCGTCCGGCGCGGCTTGGGCACGAGGTCCACGAGGGCCTCAGTCGCGATCACGAGGGTCCCCTCCGACCCGACCACGAACGGGGCCAGGTTGAAGCCCGGATCGTCGGCGAGCCGGTCCAGCCGGTAGCCGCAGGCCCGCCGCCAGTACGCCGGGAAGTCGTCCGCGATGGTCGTCGCGTACTGCTCCAGCAGGTGCGGCAGCTGCCGATAGATGCCGCCCTCGAGCGTCGGCAGCTGCGCTCGGCGGATCCGTTCCGCGGCGTCGAGCGGCGCGAAGTGGGCCCGGGACGCGTCGGAGAGCACGACGTCGAGCTCCCGGACGTGGTCGATGGTCATGCCGTAGCGGACCGAGCCGCTGCCGGCGGAGTTGTTGCCGAGCATCCCGCCGATGGTGGCGCGGTTGCTGGTGGACGTGTCCGGCCCGAACATCAGCCCGTGCGGGGCGGCCGCCCGGTTGAGCTGGTCCTGGACGACCCCCGGTTGCACCCGCGCCACCCGGGCGTCCACGTCGATGTCCAGGATCTGGTGCATGTGCCGGGACAGGTCGAGCACCAGGCCGGGTCCGATGGTCTGCCCGGCGAGGCTCGTGCCCCCGCCGCGCGGCACCACCGGTACGCCGTACCTGCCGGCCAGGGAGACGGCGGCCGCGACGTCGTCCGCGTGCCGGGGGAACACCACGCCGAGCGGCGTGATCGCGTACATGCTGGCGTCGCGGGAGTACAGGTGCCGGGTGTACGCATCGAAGCCGACCTCGCCGTCAAGGGCGCGCTCCAGGTCCCGCGCGAGATCCCGGCCGAGCTCGTCGGCGTTCCGGTCGAGGCGGTTGTCGGTGACGGTCAAAGCCTGGCCTCCTTCATGGACCCGCAGGCGGGGCTCAGGGACGTTGCAGGCGGTCGAGAGCGGCGTTGATGCCGGTGGGGTCGACCGGAACCCCGGCCGCGAGGAGGCCCATCTGGACGCCAGCGAGGGTGCCGGCGAGCATCAGGTCGTTGAAGTCGCCGAGGTGCCCGATCCGGAAGATCCGCCCGGCGAGCTTGCCGAGTCCGGCGCCGAGCGACATGTTGTAGCGGTCCAGGATGAGCGCCCGGATCTTGTCGGCGTCGTGCCCCTCGGGGACCATGACGGCGGTCAGCGAGCCCGAGTGCTCGCGCTCGTCCGCGCACAGCACCTCCAGGCCCCAGCCGCGGACCGCCAGCCGGGTCGCCTCGGCGTGCCGCTGGTGGCGGGCATACACGTTGGACAGTCCTTCCTCGTCGAGCATGCGCAGCGCCTCGCGCAGCCCGTAGAGCAGGTTGGTGGCCGGGGTGTAGGGGAAGAAGCCGCGCTGGTTGGCCTCGATGATCGGCTGCCAGTGCCAGAACGACCGGGGCAGCCGTGCCGTCTTCGAGGCCTCCAGCGCCTTCGGGCTGATCGCGTTGAAGCTCAGCCCGGGCGGCAGCATCAGGCCCTTCTGGGAGCCGGCCACCGTGACGTCGACACCCCAGGCGTCGTGCTGGTACTCGATGGATCCCAGGGACGAGATGGTGTCCACCAGCAGCAGTGCCGGGTGGCCGGTCGAGTCGATCGCCGCGCGGACCTTGGCGACGCGGCTCGTCACACCGGTCGAGGTCTCGTTGTGCACCACGAGGACGGCCTTGATGCGGTGGCCGGGATCGGCGCACAGCTTGTCCGCAACGGCCTCCGGGTCCACGCCGTGCCGCCAGTCGCCGGGCACGAAGTCGACCTCCAGGCCGAGTCGGCGCGCCAGCTCCTGCCACAGCGTCGCGAACTGGCCGGTCTCGAAGCACACCACCCGGTCGCCGGGGCTGAGGGTGTTGACCAGGGCGGCCTCCCAGGCGCCGGTGCCCGACGCCGGGTAGATGACGACGGGCTGCGTGGTGCCGAAGACCGGCTTGACGGCCTCGAGCACCTCCAGGCCGAGTTCGGCGAACTGGGGGCCGCGGTGGTCGATGGTGGGCGCGGCCATGGCGCGTAGCACCCGGTCCGGCGTGTTGGTGGGGCCCGGAATCTGGAGGAAGTGACGGCCGGTGGGGGTCATACCGAGGCTGCCTCTCAGCTCTTAAAACTCCGTCATGCGGAAGTTTTCTACCGCATGACGGAGAACCTATCAACGGACAGCCGGGGAAGCGCAAGCGTCTGCGCTGCATGCGGGATGGGCGCCTGGCCGGTCTTGACGGTGGATGTGATATCGCACATACTCCCGGGCAACGAAATTCAGTTTTCGCATTGTGGAAACAGGCCCGTGTTATGCCACTCGGCGCCGGGGCGCTGCAGCCCCAGCGTCACGCCCCTGTGCGGCGTCGTCCAGATGTCGGCTCCGCTCGGCGAGGCGGGCATCTGCCGGCCCGAGTCCGAGGGAGGCAGACGGCGCACCGCCTGAAGAAGACCGAGTTGCCGGCGGCCACGGCTCGTGCCCCACCCCCACAGACCTCCAACCCCCACCCGGGAGGCTCCCATGTCGGTTGAGCTCGTCTCGATCCTCGTTCTAGCCCTCATCTTCCTGATAGCCACGGTCCGGCCGGTGAACCTCGGTGCCCTCGCGATCGTCGCCGCCTTCATCGTCGGCATCTCGGTCCTCGAGGGGGAGGACATCGGCGACAAGACGGATGCGGTCTTCGCCGGCTTCCCCGGCGATCTGTTCGTCATCCTCGTCGGCGTCACGTACCTGTTCGCCATCGCGAAGGCCAACGGCACGGTCGACTGGCTCATCCAGAGCGCGGTCCGACTCGTCGGCGGCCGTGTCGGCATGATCCCGTGGATCATGTTTCTGGTGACCGCGTGCCTCACCGCGATCGGGGCCGTGGTCCCCGCGTCGGTGGCGATCATCGCCCCTATCGGCCTGGGCTTCGCGCGGCGTTACAAGATCAACCCGCTCATGATGGGCCTGCTGATCATCAACGGGGCCAGTGCCGGCGGCTTCTCGCCGATCAGCATCTTCGGCAGCATCACCAACGGTGTGGTCGAGAAGGCGGGGCTGCCGGCCAACCCGACCCTGCTCTTCCTGGCCTCCTTCTTCGTCAACCTCGCCATCAGCCTCGTCGCCTTCTTCATGTGGGGTGGCCGCGAGCTGCTCACCCGCCGGGCCGTCGACGCCGGCCTCGGCACGTTCGACGAGGCCGAGCTGGCCGCGGGCGCCCGCACGCGGGACCGGCGCCCAGAGCCGGCCTCCGAGCCGGACAACGAGGCGGCCTCGGACTCGGGTGTCAACCTGGCCGACGAAGGTGCCGCCGCCGCCCGGCCGGCCGGCGCTGCCGTCGCGGTCACCGAGGGGACGGGCGGTACGTCCGTGCCCGCCCAGGCGACCCGGACCTCGGGCGCCACCACGACGACGACCCTGCCGGCGGAGGCGGAGGCGGAAGGGCCGCTGCGCCTGGACCGCGACCGCATCATGACGCTGATCGGGCTGGTGGGCCTCGCCGTCACAGCGCTCTTCTTCGACCTCAACGTCGGCATGGTCGCCGTCACCGTGGCCGCGCTGCTCACCCTGCTCTCGCCGGAGTCGGCCCGCAACGCCGTCAACCACGTCGCCTGGCCCACCGTGCTCCTCGTCTGCGGCATCGTCATGTATGTCGGCGTGATGCAGGAGATCGGCACGATCACGTGGCTCGGTGAGGAGGTCGCCACCATCGGCGCCCCGTTGATGGCCGCACTGGTCATCTGCTTCATCGGCGGTGCGGTGTCGGCGTTCGCCTCGACCACCGGCATCCTTGGCGCCCTGATTCCGCTCGCCGTACCCTTCCTGACCGGCAGCAACGCCGTCGGGGCGGTCGGACTGATCACCGCGCTGGCGCTCTCGTCGTCCATCGTCGACTCGAGCCCGTACTCGACGAGTGGCGCGCTCACCGTCGCCAACGCGACCGACGAACAGCGGGACTACGTGTACAAGGGTCTCATGCGCTGGGGCTTCAGCATGGTGGTGCTCATCCCGATCGTCACATGGCTGATCTTCGTCGTGCCCGGGTGGCTCTGATCCGCACACGGCCGCGCTCGGCCACCAGCCGAGGGGCGGCCTGATGGGCAGCAGGGAGGGACGGACCGATCCGTCCCTCCCTGCTGCCGCCCTGCCCAGGGCGATGGCCGCCGCAGATTCGGGAAGGACGTGACATGTACGACCAGCAACTGGTGGCGGCGTTCGTCGAGGCGAGACGGAGCGGCGTCGCCGGCCCGGACGCGACCGCCGCCACCGATGACCGCCACGAGGCACTGGACCTGCAGTTGGCCGTCCTCGACCGGCTGGTGTCCGCAGGCGATCGACTGGCCGGCTGGAAGGTCGGACTCACCTCCGGTGCGCGGCGGGACGTGATGGGGGAGGGTTTCCGTCCGTTCGGCTACCTCCTGCAGAGCCGTACGCTCGGCTCGGGCGCCGTGCTCGGGCACGACCGGATCGGATCGTGCTATCTGGAGCCGGAGCTGTGCCTGGTGCTAGGTGCGCCGCTGCGCGGCGACGACATCGATCCGGCGGCCGCGCGGTCCGCCGTCCGGGCGATCGCGCCGGCGTTCGAACTGAACGAACGTCGGCTGGGTGCGCAGGCCGACGATTGCACCACCATCGCCGACGGGCTGGGAAACTGGGGCATCGTGGTCGGCCCGGAAGCGCCGGTGCGGTCCGCCCTCACCGGGACCACGGTCGAGCTGTGGCACGACGACACCCTGGTCGCCACCCGGACGCCCGGTGACTCCATGGACGACCCGTTCCTCTCGCTGTCGCGCCTCTGCGCGCTGCTGCACCGGTACGGCCGCGGCCTCGAAGCCGGCCACCATGTGATCACCGGATCGTTCTGCAACCTCGACGTGCGACGTCCGGGCACCTGGCGTGCCGGCTTCTCGGGCATCGGAGACGTGACGGTGCGCTTCACCTGACCCGTCGCTGAGGCGGCGCGTCGCCGCGTCCGGCGGGCGGGGCAGCCGCACCGGTTCCGTGACGGGAGCACGACATCGGGCTTGTCAGCGACATTCGTGTACGCGGATAATTCGAGCTCACCACGGGCTACCCACGGGGGTGGCGGGAGGCCGTCGGGGCCGTCATGGGGCCGTCGAACGCCGACCAAAAATGCTGGTCGCCGGGCCGTCGCCTACCCGGGCACCGCCGAGGCAGCACTGCGCCAGCTCGATGACGGGCACGATGGGTGGATCCGCGATGTCCGCCACCTCGGCGCAGCCGGATTAGCTCAGCCGCAAGGCGCCATCTCACCGCCGGAGTACGCGGATGCACTGATGGCGAGGCTCATCCTGCACGTACACCGCGAGGTCATTCACCACGGCGCCGAGATATCCCTGCTGCGGGACCTCTATCTATGGAAAGGCAGCCGGGGTCACCTATGACCGGGTAGTCCTTCCGATCTGGTGCACGCTCATACCGATGAGCGGTCGCCGCGACATGCGCATGCTGCGCGCGTCGGTCGAGTGCACATGTTGTGCGGGGTAGGATCGGGTGGAGGATTAGCGGCAATCGCACCTGGTGACTGAGGGACCTCTGAAGAGATTGCCCGACCTCCGATGAGTTCCAGCACGGTCCCGGGTCTTCAGGCATATCCACCTTCCGCGCGAATTTGGAGGCGCCTTGAAGCTCTTGCTTACGTCAGGAGGCGTCACGAACCCAAGCATCCACTCGGCGCTCGTGCAGCTCCTCGGCAAGCCGATCGCCGAGTGCCACGCCCTCTGCGTCCCGACAGCACAGTGGGGTCACCCGATGTGCGGCCCGAAATCAGTGCGGGGCTTCGTAGCCGCCGAGCCCGTGTTTCAGTACCCGTCCGGCCTGGAGTGGGCGTCGCTCGGTGTCCTCGAACTCACCGCACTGCCCACCATCGGCGCGGAGCGATGGGTCCCCTGGGTCCGGGAGGCCGACGTGCTCCTGGTCGACGGCGGCGACGCGACGTACCTGTGCCACTGGATGCGGGAGTCCGGGCTGGCCGATCTGCTGCCATCGCTGCCCGACACGGTCTGGGTGGGAGTGAGTGCCGGAAGCATGGTGATGACACCCCGGATCGGAACGTACTTCGTCGAGTGGCCGTCCGCGCCGGAGGACCGCACCCTCGGAGTCGTCGACTTCTCGATCTTCCCGCACCTGGACGCTTTCCCAACAAACACCCTGGCCGACGCAGAGCGGTGGGCCGCCGAAATCGGAGTCCAGGCCTACGCCATCGACGAACAGACGGCCATCAAAGTCGTCGACGGCTGCGTCGAGGTGGTCTCCGAAGGGCAATGGAAGAAGTTCGGGTCATAGCCGCTCGGCATCCGTGACGTCGCGTCGTTGGATGTGACCCCGTCGACTTGCAGCACTTCCGAGTGCGCCCGCCCATGTCGCAGGTCGCGTGCGCTGCGGCCATCCGGATCTGCCGCCGACCGTGCGTCACGAGCGTAGCCAGCTGCCGCTGGGTGAGGCGTCCGGTGCGC
This sequence comes from Micromonospora sp. NPDC023966, assembly GCF_040639095.1. Classification (NCBI taxonomy): domain Bacteria; kingdom Bacillati; phylum Actinomycetota; class Actinomycetes; order Micromonosporales; family Micromonosporaceae; genus Micromonospora; species Micromonospora sp. NPDC023966. Next base: position 259,939 of record NZ_JBEZZJ010000003.1, read on the forward strand.
TGATCGGGTCATCGCCAACCGCAGCTCCCCAGGTTGCGGTGGTGAACCTCGCCGATGGCCATCCCCGGTTGGAGGTGCTCGCCAGGTCGGAGCAGGCGGAACCCTCTAACACGCAGGTGTATACGCCAACGGAGCTACGGATCGGTGTACCCGGTGGCCGTGAGGTGGTAGCCCCTGGTGTACCCCCCGACGGGGGCGGCGCAGGAGGCACGTGGAGCGGAACCGGTGGGGGTCCTAGGCTTGAATGAGAGCCGCCGGGGGCGGTCTGGCTCACTCATTCAACAAGCCGATCCTCAATGAAGCGCATCCGCTTCTGGATTTTTCCTTCCTTGCTCTTATTATAAACATCGTATTCCTTTTGCGGTTGGGCGGCGGACCAAGTGATCGATGCAATGAGATCGTTTCTATGGTGTTCTAGTCGATCTGTATTCATGTAACTTTCATCAGGCTGCCAGTCTCTTGGCAAATCGCCACTTTCCCTGTAGAAAGACAAACGAATGAATTTGCTTTTGCTTTCGACTGGATGATTCTTGACGTATCCTTCAACTAAGTCTTTCAAATCTATTAAGTCTTCTGGTGGATTCAGAATCATATAGTGCTTCCTGAGCGTCAACACTTCTTCGCCCTTTTCGCCGATAACCTCTTCGGTGTTGGCGATTTCGAAAATATCTGTCCCCCCGCCCGACTCCCTGCTCCCTGTGCATCCAATCAAGGATAATGGGATGAATAATACGCCCATAATCAATCCTAGAACCTTCGAATTAACTTTCGTCACTCAATCCTCCTTCGAATGGAATATCCGGATTCCACCTTGCATTTTGGAATCCACTGAGGCAACCTTGGCGCGAGTACTTCCGCCAAGAGTTCCGATTCGCGGTTGCGGTACAGGCGGCGGCGGATACCCGGCTCGCCATCGGAACAGCCGCTGAATACCGCAGAAGGCAGGCGTTCGCGGCAGCAACAGGGGTCGTCTCACCCCGGTCCTCTTCTGCCGTCTTAACGGCGTGCCCGGCCAACGGGACCGCGAGGCAGCCCACGAGAACGACGGCGACAGCCGCTGCCGCGCGGAGTCGCCATGAACGCGCGGAGTCGCCATGAACGTGGGGCGAGAGGCAGCGCGATCATGAGCGGAGACTACCTACCCGATCATGGTCGACACAGAGCAGTGCGCCGGCCGTGTGGGACGCCGCTGTGCCGGACAGGTGCCGAAGTTGCCCGCTCTTCCCTGCCTCGGCTGACGTTCGCCCAGCTCAATGGCCGGATGCAACCGGATGAGGTACGTCCTCCGGAGACGGCGGACGGCGTCGTACGGCCTAGACATGGTCTTGGAATCTACGGACTAGATGCTCGCATGTGGCAGACAGGCCACGAGCTGTCGGCAAAGGCGGAGCCTCTTGGATGTACTGGCTCCAACATCTCGGTGCGCCCGACGGCCGTGGCAGCTAGCCGTCATGGGCCGGCCAGTCTGGCCGAGGTGCCCGGTTACAGAGTGAGGGATCCTCCTTCACTGGAGGTCCAGCACCGACCTGGCTGTGGGGCGCATCGGGCATTCGTTGTCGCGGATCTCCACCCCTGCCGCCCCCGTCTCTTCGAGCATGACGTGAGGGGGCGGAGGATGAGTGGCACTTGCGGCCGGCGTGGTGAGGACTGGCGGTAATGCCAGCCCACCCACGGGGGAGCGCCGGTGAGGAGCCGGTGCTGCGTCGGCCGGTCGCGCCGATGCTCGCGGCGCCGGTGGACGTCGTGCCTGACGGGCCGGGCCTGGTGCACGAACCGAAGTGGGACTGGTGGCGGGCGATCGCCTTCCGCGACAGAGCCGGGGTGTACCTGTAGTCGCGGGCCGGCCGGAACCTGACCACCTACTTCCCGGACATCACGCGAGCGATCCGGGCGGCCATCCCACCGGGCGTCGTGCTCGACGGCGAACCGAAATCGTCGGCGGGGTCACCGGCAGCATCCGCAACCCGGAAACCGTGCTGCTCGGCCGGCTCGACCGGCGGGGACGCCCTGGGGCTCTGCCCCACACCCCGGAGCCGCCGGTTGACACACACCCCTGTGGGAGGTCTCAGAGACCACCAGACAGGCTCTCCCGGCCGGTCACCCGTAGGGCTGCCCGAGAACCCCGGCCAGGTCAAGGCCAAGCCGCTACGCGGTCGCCTCCGGCGAGCCTTGACCCGACCGAGAACCTCGGGCAGGAACGAGCCTGCCCGACCGAGGAGACCCCGTCTCGCGAGCTGCTCGGCGTCGCGGACGTGAAGGCGAGCAAGCAGTTCTACGTCGACCGCGGCCTGGCCGTGGCGAAGAGCTTCGGCAGCAAGTACGTCGAGTTCGCCACCCCGGCGTCGTCGGTCAAGCTGGCGCTGTACGGGCGTCGCGCCGCCGCCAAGGACGCCGGCATCTCCCCGGACGGCACCGGCTCGCACCGGATCGTCATCGGCAGCGATGCCGGACCCTTCACCGACCCGGACGGGTTCGCGTGGGCGGCCTGAGGATCGCGGTCACCGGCGGCACCGGGCGGGTCGGCGGTCAGTTGGTGCAACTACTGGCGAACGCTCAGCTGCCATTGTCAATTCGATTGTCCACGGCGATCCAGTTCGTCTCCCACGTTTCCCCGCCGTCGTCTGAGAAGGCCTGTTCGAACCTCGCCTTGTCGGGGCCCTGTCGGAAGATGAGGAAGCGCACCTTGATCGCCCGTCCCCCGAGCTGGTCGTCGCCGTAGAACTCGCCCACACCGTCGTGGAACCCGCCATACACGGACGGGGTGAGCAGTCCATCGCGGATGTTCACGAAGGTCAGGCTCCAGCGCCCCGCCTGGGGCTCATAGAGCCGCAGATTGAGGCCCTCGATCCGTCCGTTCGGCCCCGAGACCGTAAGTTCGACGACATTCGCACGCCGGTCCAGCAGCGGACGCACGACACTCGTACCCTCGAAGTGGAGCCATTCATCCTCGGATCCGGAGAGCGGATCGGCGAGCACCCGCACCTTGGTATGCCAGGCACCGATCTCCCAGTCGAAGTCACGTTGGCCATCCTCGACAGCCGCCGAAGCCCTGAGGGGAGCCGCCGCCGCGTCGCCCGACCCCGCCGTCGCGGTCAGCATGAGAAGCGAGAGGCACGGGACCAGGACCCGCTTGAGTGGCACGGTGATCTTGGTGTGAAGGTTCATGATTCGACTATCTGAGCGGAGCGCGCCCATGAACAAGAAGGCACCTGCAGGTAACCCCTCGCCGTCGCGCCCCAATCCTCTACCCGGCTGCCCGATGGCCGCGGCGTTCGCCGCGATCGGCGGGAAATGGAAGCTGACGCTCGTGTACTGGCTAGCCCATGGCGAGTGCCACTTCGCTGGCCTCCGCCGTCTGGTCGCACCGATCACGCCCAAGGTGCTGGCCGAGCAGCTGCGCGAACTCGAGGCTGACGGGCTCGTCGAGCGCGTCGTGACCGGACCCATCCCGGCGCCGATCATCTACCGGCTCACCTCCTACGGCACCACCGTTTTGCCGGTCGTGGAAGGCGTCCGGGTCTGGGGCGAGGCGCACCTTCAGCGCACCCACGGCCAGGCCACCCCCGACGAGTCGATGCGCTGCACGCACGCAATCGCGTAGGCCCGCGGCTGGCCGTGGACTGGCGACTTGGGGGACTGTGGGCCTCCCCCTGAGATGTGGACACCCTGAGACTGGACGCGATGCTGCGCATGCCCCACATCTCGTCCATCGTCTTGTGCGGTGGGAACGAGTCGCGCTGGCCGCGAGCCGACCGGAGACCGCCGCCGTTAAGGACGCGCTGCGCCGCTGGCAGTCGGACCAGGCCCGCGCCCGCGACGTCCGGGGACACCAGCGGTGACCCAGCGGTACGTCATCCACCTGCCGATCGTCGCCACCGACCTGCCCGCCGCGCAGCGCCTGGCCCGCGTGGTCGGCCGCTGGCGGCTCGTCCTACCGCAGACCGAACCGGGCGGGACCACCGTCTCCGCCGCCTGCGCCTCTGACACCACCAGACGATCTGGCAGCTGAACTACCCGTTGAGCCCAGTGCACCGATGACCATGACGCCGCTAATGTGCGCAGCACGGGAGGTGGTCGGGTTGGCCGCTCGGCGTTGGGACGCCTGGTTCGACAAGGTGCATCTTGTCCTCCGGCGCAGGCGGTTGCTGCCGTGGCCCAAGGCCTACGTCAGGCGGATACCGCTGGCCACGGTCCTCGACATCGGCTCGCTCACCGCAGCCGACCACGCCAAGCGGCGCGCGCAAATCACCGCTCAGGACCCGTCTGCGCCGCACCTGACCGAGCTCATCCCTGTCCGGTTAACCCGGAGCAGTGGGAGGTCGCCGGCGGCTTCATGCGGAAATCGCATGGGATACCGACCGAGCCGCCGCAACCCGGCGACGTGCCATCGTCGGGCGCCGCCGCCCCATCCCGCTCGGCTGCGGACGTCCCGAAGCAATCGCGGCGACGGGCGCAGCCACCGGCCGCTCTACCAGCCCACCTTCCGCCCAAGCCGGCTTCCGCCACCCGAAGTGCCACGTCGACAACCCCGGTGATGCGGGCCGGCGACGGCAAGCGACCGGTGTGGCTGTGGCTCCAGAACGGCAGGATTCATGCCTCACTCGTCCCGGTGGGCAACACCTCGCCGCGCAGGCTGAGCCCCGCCGATGTCGCCCATCTCCTGCTCGCCGACCCGCCCAGGGCGATGCCGGCGATCCATGCGTTGACCGGCATCGCGGACAGCCAGCAAGCTCTGGCTCGGCTGCGAAGCTGGAGGCGGTCAGACCGCGTGGTCGTCAACCTGAACGCCTCCGACCTCGCCGGTCGGCGGGTAACCGAGGCTCTACAGAAGCCCGGTCGGAGCAACCCGGACGGCAGCGTTCGGACGGTGTCCGGCGGCCTTCCGAGTTTGAACAAGCCCCGCCGGTGAGCAATGGGCCAGGGGAGACGCCGGCCGGGAAACGATGCCGGCGTCTCCGTCGTTCCTCAGGCGGTCACCAGCCGACGCCGACGCCGTCGAGCAGGTTGATGGTTTCGTCGTCGCGGGTCACCTCGTAGCCACGCTTGCGCAGCTCCGCGACCAGGTCAGCCTCGCCGTCGAGCGGAACCTTCAGGTACTCACCGTCGTGAACCGTGAGGACGAGTTCGACGTACCGGTCCTGCAGGTCCTGCGGCAGCACGTCGAGCGCCCGCGTCGTGACCATCGTGGGCCAGTACCCGTTCACGATCGCACCCAGCTCGGTGATGTCGAAGGGCTTGTCGTCGGCGTAGTCGTCCTCTTCGTAGCAGTCGGGGCCGGCGGGGTTGTCCAGGTGGGTCATCTGCACCTGCCGGGCCTCGCCCCACGTACGGGCGGCGGCGAGCGCCGTGATCTCCGCGGCCTCTCCGGCGGCGGTGTCGGCGTCGACGAAGGCGAGGCAGTCGTAGTTCTTGGCGTGGCCGTAGACCAGGCGCCGGGTGTTCGGGTGGTGCGTCGTCATGGCGCACATCCTGCCCCAGGCGTACGACGACCAAGATCGGCATACGGCCCGGGGGCGGATCCACCGGTCGGGTGACCGCTAGGCTGGCGCTTCCTGGCCTTGCCACCTGGAGAAATGCCCATGTCCGACAGCGGTGGCCGTGGCCACCGGACAGCCGAGCGAGGCACCCAACGGCATCGCCGACCGCTGCCTCGGGTACGCCGCGGCAGTCATCCCGGACCGATTACGCGGCGTCATGTACGACGCCCCGATAGTCGGGGGTGAGAGCCCGTCCGCAACCGAACGACTCGCTCACCTCCTTGGCCATACGCGCACAGGGAACGGATGAGTACCCCAATCCGGCCGCGCTCACCCGTCTAGATGTAGCCGCGAGTGTATTGACGTGAGCCCTGGCTAACGGTCGCGGATCTCCTCGTCGGGCAGTCGTAGACCGTCCAGCCTCCCCGGACGGGGACAAGGTGGAGCGCCCTACGTCCGAACGACCTTGGCCCCGTCCGGGGAGGCTGGTAGCCCTTGTGGTGCCTGGCGAGGTGATCCGCCCCGGCTGATCTCTGAGGAGGGCCGGGGTTCGGGGCGGAGCCTCGAGGTCTTCAAGCTCTTGCAACTCGTAAGCGTGGCCGGCCGGCCCGGCCGATGCCGGCCGAAGGTCGCCAGCAGGCCGGGGCCGGGTCGGCGCGGCCCGCTTGCGGGCCGCCTTGATCCTTAAGAGGTCAATTCGGCAACGCGAGCGGTCGAGCCTGTCCCTCCGTCGACTGACGTGCGACATGCGTCCGCCAACTGATCCGCCACAGTCGGCGTGCGGAATGCGGCAGATCAGTACGCCTGATCATGGTTCGACGTTGCCCGTCGAGCTCATCATCCGTGGCTCCGCCTTATCGGACTTCGACCCCTCTGTTCCGGGCGGGTTCCAGGAACCACGGGATCATCCCGGGGCGGGCCGCACTGCTGCTGAGGCTGCGATTGGCCAGGAGCTGGCGGGGTTTTAGAGGCGTTTCCAGCCCCGTGGCTTCGCTAGCACAATGATCAGGGTGCCGAGCGGACCCCACAAGCTGGGCACGAAGTACGGCCGATGGTCCAGGCCCTTGCGGTTGACCATCCACTGGTTCAGGCGGAAGAAGGCGAAGACTGCCGCCATCCAAGCGAGCGGTTCGATCAGTCTGCCCACCGGTCTCCATCCACGTCGTCAGCCCCCGCGAGGCAGGTGCTTGTCGCCGGCCAGGCGTTTGAGCAGGCGCGGCAGGTCCGGCAGTAGCTGCAGATCTCGCCGAGACCGGGCCTCTCGTTGCGGCGTCCGGGCCGTGCCGCTCGTGGATGTCTACGGGAAGAGGACCCCGGAATGGGGCCCTCCCCCCGTAGCGTGCCGGCTCGGTGCGCTACGTCCGGCGGTCGCGGAACGGCTTTACGTGGGAAAGCGCCTCGTACCGGGCCGCGTGCCACGCCGGCCCGCCGGCGACAGGGACGAGCTCGACGTGGATCCCACGTTTGCCGGCCGTGACCCCGCGGGGCAGCTCGAACGAGTCCTCGAGCCAGCGCTTGGAGCTGTTGCCCAGCGGTTGCAGCCAGACGCCCACGTCCGTGCCGTCCACGCGCACACGCGCGGCTTGGTAGCTCCGCTGCTGATCGGACGTGCGACGCAGACGCACACCCGCGTTGCCGGGGTCGAGCCGCAGGTCGAAGCTGACTTGCGCACAAGTCTCGCGTCCGTCGTCCGTAACCTCGACCGTGTCGTCGTCGCCCTCGAAGAAGGACGTGAGCGAGGTGACCGGCCCCGGGTCCGACGAGCTGTACCCGTGCGCCCGCTCGGAGTCCTCGTCGCCCACGTCGATCACGTCGCTGCGCCGGAGCGCATCCTCGGGCTGCTGATACGAGAATGCGGTCGATCCGTAGGTGCCCGGCTCGTCGTTGTGCGGGCCGTGCTCGATGCCGAAGCGCAGCGCCGACTGGAACGGCACAGCGTCGCCGATCATGAGCCGGTAGGCGCTGTCGCAGTGCTGCTCGCAGCCGTGGTCGCTGTTTTGCTCGGCTGCGTGTCCGTTGAGCGGGTTGCTGAACGGACCGCGGTTGAAGTACCAGCCGGCCTCGTAGAAGTCCTCGGAGCCCGTCCCTTGCATCTGAGGGGTGCGCGACCCGTCGACGTAGACGTGCTCATCGCCCTCAAGGTAGTTACGCAAGTTGCCGGTCGACCTGTCGCCGCGGGCCGTGTGGCTCACGCCGACGAACTTGCCGCGACCGGTCGCGTCGAGCAACGTCCAATCGCGGTCCGGCACTGTCCTGCCCGCGTTTGCGGTCGCGTGGAAGTGCCCGGCAGCGCCCGTCGAGGAGAGCTCGGAGGCCCAGCGCGGATCCTGTGCGAAGGTCACCGACGCGTCGCCGGAGTCGATCCGCTGCGAGGATCCGTTGTATAGCTCGACCGTCGCGCCCGCGCGATACGGCATGGGCCACCACGAGTAGTACGACCCCTCATCCGCGGTCTGCATGGCGAAGAACAGCGAGCGGACCTCGTACTCGCCGAGGCCCGAGCCGAAGAACTCACCCACCGGGGCGTCGACCGTACGCTCACCGTCGAATGTGATGCGGATGCGAGCGTTGCGCAGGATGTAGTTCGAGGCCGCGATCGTGGCGGCGTCCGGACCGCTCTCCGGCGCATAGCAGCGGCGACGGCCGTAGGGGCGCGGGTACGCTGCCGTCTCGTTGACGATCACGTAGTCGTGCGCCTGCTCAGCGTCCGTGGATTCCGGTCCGACGTTGACCGTGTCGGTACGCACCGCGTCCCCTGCGACGAGCGAGTCAACCCAGTAGGTGAACTCGTTGAAATCGTCGTCGGAAGACGCGAACCGGTTGCGGATTGTGATCTCCGACTTGCCGGCGGTCGCCGAGGCTGGGAGATTGACCGCCTGGTCGGCCCACCGGCAGCTGGGCTGCCGGGGCAGCGGTGCCCATTGTGCGACCGGCTCCCCGTCGACCACGATGTCCGCGCGCTGGTTGCCGACCTCCGCATCGAGTCGACGGGTGAGTCGCACACCCTGGTTGGCGGGGTCAATCTTTACCTTGAACTCGCTGTACGCAGCGCCGTCGCGGCCGAAGGCGCGCCCGTCGTCGGAGACGAACCTGGGCTGCGGGGGGCCGACGACCTGCGGCAGCCGCAGGCGCAGCTCGGAGATCATGCCGGGCCCGTAAAGCGTAGCGAGCGCGGTGCTCTCACCCGGTGCGAGCGAGAAATCACGGTCGCTGGTCTGCGCGTGCGGCCGGGCGGGCTTGGGGTCGCGCTCGCCGAATGCACGCATCACCGCGAGGACGTCCTCGGCCTTGTCGGCCGGGTCGAAGGTGCGCACGCCGTTCGCGTCGGCGAACTCCCGGTAGCTCACGTGGAAGAAGAACGGGTTGGCGTCCGTCGTGACGCGCATCGACGCTCGGTACGGCATCGGCACCTTGATGTAGACGCCGCCGGAGCTCTGGTCGGCATTGGCGACCAGCGGAAAGGCGAACGGCGCGCCGAGCTTGCCGTCGACGACGTCCTGCAGGGGTGCATCGAGCACGGTCCGGCCGTCCAGCTCGACCTTGATGTTGCCCGTGGAGGTGACATCGCCCGCGTCGCGCGTGAACCAGATCGACTGGATCTCGCCGGCGCCCGACTGCTCGGCAATCACGCATCCGTCGCCAGAGTCGCGCAGGCACGAGAACGTGCCGGCGAACCCGTCGTCGTTGAAGCCAGTGCGGTCGAAGCCCGAGAACTCTTTGGTCTCGACGCCGCAGGAGAGTTCCGGCAGGCGGTCGAGCCGGCGGTAGACGTCCCAGCCGACCGCCCCCTTACCCGCGCACGGTTGGCTCGCCGTTGCCGGCCGCGTCTGCGGCACCAGGTCAGCGGCAGTGTGAGCGTGGGCCGCCGGGGCGACGGCGGTGACGGCCGCTATCAGTGCGGCGCCGGCTAACGCGAGACGGAGGCTGGATGACATTGGTTGTGGTTCCTCCTTGGGCCGGAGAGCACCTACGCAGAAATCGATTACACGATCGATCTCAGGGAACCTAACAGATCTTCCGCATCGCGGGCGGGATCGTTCCAGGCGGATGCTGGATGACTTGGTCGTAGTTCCTCCCTGCGCTGAAATCGATTACCGGAGGTGATCTCAGGGAACCCGTAGACCTTCTGCGTCGCGGGCGGCATCCGGTACGGGCGACCGAGGGGGACGACCATCCGCCGTCTTCAGGCGGCTGCTGGTCACGCCTAGACCCCTGGTTGCGTGAAATCGCGAAGCACCTTCGGACCGCGGCAGAGGCGGCCAAGCGCCCGCCGCGACGACCGGAAGCGGAGTAGTCCAAAGTTTCCCCGTCCCGGTCCCTGCGACACAATCCGCTCCGGCCGGCACACCGAGGTCCGTGCTCCAGCCCCCTGCCCGGCAGCCGATGGCCGCGGACAGGGGGCTGAGGGCCCACGAGCGTCTACTCCAGGCGGACCTGGAACGAATGCTGGACGACGTCGTCTTTCCGGTGCTCCGCACGCACGGCATGCGGGCGGAGTGGAACCGCAAGCAGTCCACGCGGACCTGCTCGACCGCCTCTCGTCCGCCGGATGCGCTCGGCTGCGGACTCCAGGTGTCTTACCGGGCGGCCAACTCCCGGATCTCCGGCGTGCCGAGGAGACCGGTCATGCCCAGCAGCGTGCGGCCGGCCCTCGGGGCGCTCCGGCGCGGTCAGCCACCGGGGCGTAGCAGGCCGGACTCGTACGCGAGGACCACCAGTTGGGCCCGGTCGCGCAGGGCGCGCTTGGCCAGCAGGTTGGCCACGTGCGTCTTCACGGTGCTCTCGGCGAGGAAGAGTTCGGCGGCCACCTCGGCGTTGGACAGTCCCCGCCCGACCAGCCGCAGCACGTCCGTCTCCCGCCCGGTCAGGTCGGCGAGACTCGGCGGGGTACGGGTGCCCGGCGCCGGCCGGCGCAGGAACTCCTCCACCAACCGGCGGGTGATCGCCGGGGCGAGCAGAGCGTCCCCGGTGGCTACCGTACGGATGCCGAAGGCCAACTGCTCGCCCGGCACGCTCTTGAGCAGGAAGCCGGCGGCGCCCGCCCGCATCGCCTCGTAGACGTATTCGTCGAGGTCGAAGGTGGTGAGCACGAGCACCCGGGGCGGGCGGGGCAGCCGCACCACCCGACGGGTCGCCTCGATGCCGTCGAGCAGCGGCATCCGGACGTCCATCAGGACGACGTCCGGTTCGACGCGGCGGGCCTGGTCGATCACGGCGAGCCCGTCGGCGGCCTCGCCGACCACCTCGATGTCCGGCACCCCACTGAGGATCGCGGCGAGCCCGTGCCGGATGAGGGTCTCGTCGTCGGCGATCAGCACCCGGATCATGCGGCCGGGGCCAGCGGCAGGCGCGCACGGATCCGGAAGCCGGCCGACACGTCGAGTTCCAGACTGCCGCCACAGAGCGCCACCCGCTCCCACATGCCGATCAGCCCCCGTCCGGTGCCGCCGGAACCGCCGCGTGGTGTGCCGCTGTCGCGGACGTCCAAGTCGAGCGAGTCGGCGTGGTACCGCAGGCGCACCACCACCTCGCCGCCCTCGGAGTGCTTGAGCGAGTTGGTCAGCGACTCCTGGATCAGCTGGTGGGCGGAGAGCCCGATCCCCTTGTCGATCGGGCGGCTGGCGCCCTCGATCTCAAGCCGGGCCGCCAGTCCGGCCGCCCGGAACCGCCCGACGAGCGCGTCGAGCTGCGCGAGGTCGGGTTGCGGGGCGAGGTCGACGCGGGCCGCGCTCCCCGGCTCGTCGTCACCGAGCAGCCGCAACAGCCGGGCCAGCTCGACGAGCGCCGAGCGGGACGCGTCGGCGATGGCCACGAAGGCGGCCCGCGCGCTGGCCGGTTCCCGGTCGAGGAGCTGGTGGCCGGCCTCGGCTTGCACGGCGATCACGCTGACCGTGTGCGAGACCAGGTCGTGTAGCTCGCGGGCGATCCGCCGGCGTTCCGCGGCGACCGCGAGGCTGGCCTGCTCCTCGCGGGTCTCCTCCGCCTGCCGGGCCCGCTCTGACAGGGCAAGCCCGTGCAACCAGCGCCGCCGGTAGGCCGCGCCGACCACGACGGGCACCGCGATGAAAAGCACGATCGACGGCACCACGTTGGCAAGGGTGTCGGAGGGATCCAGCGCGATCGCCACCACCATCGCCGCCGACTGGGCCGTCGCGGCCAGCGCACCGGCCGCCGGCGCCGCGTAGGCCCCGGCGGCGAACGCCGCGACCACGACCGCGACCAGACCGGCCACCTCATCGGGTGGCTCGCCGCCGAGCGACACGGCGACGACCACCGCGCTCGTCGCGACCGCCACCAGCACCGGGTACCGACGGCGCAGGACCAGGACCAGGGTGAGGAGCACGGTGCCGACCAGGTGCTGGGTCCGTGCCGCACCGGCCAGCCCGCCAACCAGGACCTCGACCACGCCGAGCACGCAGAGCACGACCGCCGGGGCGGCATCGAGCAACCAGCGGCGCCAGGCGGGGGTGGGTGTCATGGCGGCAGCCTAGGTGGTTTCGTCCTGGGCCCGCCTCCGCCTGTCGTACCGGTCACGCCGGGCCGGTTCCGCCTGTGGAGGGAGCCGATCGCGACTCCGGGCGGGGGTGTGCTGGGGTCCGCTTCCCTAGCGTCGGTGCCGGTGCCGATCGACGGCACCCGCCGGTAGCGCCGGCTTCAGCCACCTCCAACAGGAGATCATCATGACCGATCCATCGAGCCGCCCGGCCCGGCCGCTCGCTGCCGCCCTGGTCGCCGCACCGCTGCTCTTCCTCGTCTCCGAACTGATTGTGCCGCGCGATAACACCGAAAACCCGGCCGCGGAACTCGCCCTGTTCGCCGAGCACAGCGCCGCGTTCCGCGCCGCCGATCTAAGCTACTTCGCCGCTATGGTGCTGCTCGCCGCCGCGGTCCCCGCCGTTGTCCGGCTGGTCCGCGGCCGCGGGCGGATCTTCGTCCGGGTGGCCGGGACGATGACGTTCCTCGGGACGCTGGGTCTCGCGGCGCACGCCGTACTGCTGCTCTCGACCCTGGACCTGGCGCTCGACCCGCGCCACGCCGAGATGGCGGCGGCGGACGGGGTCATCTCCAACGGGACCGGCGCGATGCTCATTCTGTTTCTGCGCCTGTTCGGCTTCGACCTCGGGCTGACCCTGCTCACGATCGCGGCCTGGCGCGCCCGCCTGGTGCCGGGCTGGGCGGCTCCGCTCGGATTCCTCTGCCTCGTCGGCGACTTTTCGCCGGGCAACTGGAACGGGATCATGTCGGCAGTCGCGGCGACGGCGGTCTTCGGGATCCTCGCGATGGGAGTGCTGCGGGCCGGGAGGACCACGCCGGCCGAGTCAGCCGCGCCAGCCCCGGTTCCCGCCACCACCTGAGCCGGGGGTGGGGGAAGCAGGGCCCGCCACCGGATCGGGGCGGGCCCTGCCGGGCAGGCTGCCGGCCTCCGCGGGGCACCGCGAAGCCGTCCCCGCCCTGATCGGAATCGCCTCTCGCTGCGTTACGCTGTGGGCCGTACCGCCGATGCTGGCTGCGGGCCGGTCGGGGATGAGATCCCTACCGTGCTGAGGAGCCGACGGTGGACCTTGAGATCCGTGGAACCCTGGAAGGTCTCGACCTCGACGCCCTGGCCCAGTTGCACACGCTGTGGCGGCGTTCGCCAGCAGGCTCTGGCTCGGCTGCGGAGCTGGCGGCGCTCGGACGGGGTCGTCGTCAACCTGAGTGCCTCCGCTCTCGCCGGTCGGCGGGTCACCGAGGCTCTACAGAAGCCGGGCCAGAGCAACCCCGACGGCAGTGTGCGGACCGTGTCCGGCGGCCTTCCGAGCATGAACAAGCGCCGCCGGTGAGCCTGAGCCACGGGAGACGCCGGCCGGGAAGCGATGCAGGCCTCTCCGTCGTTCCTCAGTCGGTCACCAGCTGATGTCGCGCCAGTTGCCGACATCGACGGTACCGACCTGGGGCTGGAACAGGCCGGCTTGCTCGCCGGGTGAGGCGACGCGGAATCCGCGGCCGTAGAACGGCACGCCGAGCACGAGCTTGTCCCGTGGTACGCCGTGCCGCTCGTAGTAGTCGACCGCACCTGTGACGTTGTTCCACTGCCGCAGGCCGGGTTCGAGCGGATCGTCGGCGACTTCCGCCAGTGGCGCGTTGAACGTAGCGATCTGGGAGAAGCCCGTACCGAAGTCGTAGGTCATGAGGTTGACGAAGTCGAGGAGTTCGGCGAGTTCCGCGAGTTCGAAGCTGTCCGCCGGGTCATAAGGGCCGGCCGACTGCAGCCGCCCGGCCGGCAGGGCGGCGGTCAGCAGGCGGTCCGGACCGAGACGGTCACGCAGCTCTGGGCGAGCAGCGTGCAGTTGCGCCGATCCTCGGGCCGTCGGGTGAGCTCGGCAGGGCCGCCCGACACCGGAAACTCCCAATCCAGATCCACGCCGTCGAAGCCGGCGGCGAGCTCCACGCATTCGGCCACCAGGTCGGCGCGTGTGCGCGCGGTCAGCGCGGCATCGGAGAACCCGCCGGCACCCCAGCCGCCGATCGAGATCACGATGCGCAGGTGCGGATACGCCTGCCTGATCGCGGCGAGCTGCGCCGGCGCCGTGGAAGGAAGCGTCAGGCGGCCGTCCTCGATCGTGGCAAATGCGTAGAACAGGTGGGTCAACAGGTCGGCGGGAAGGTGCTCGATCGGGTACTCGTGGGTGTCCACTCCGGGAAAGTAGGCACCCAGAACCGTCTGCCCCATGATCATTCGCACAACGGTAGCAGCCGCGGGTCAGAGCCGACTCGGTGAAACCGGCGCGATGGGCTAACCCGGCTCGCCTGTGAGGCGCTGGCCGTGAAACATTCTGATCTGCCGATGTCAGTGGGCCGAGGATGCCCTTCTGACTGTGCGATGAAGGCCTACGCGAGATCCAACAGGTGCATCTCGCCGCCGCGGATCATCCAGTCATCCCAGTAGCCGAGCCGACCGCACGCGACACAGCGGCTCGTGATGGCGATCGCCCGGATTCCGTCACCATCGGCGTAGAGGGAGTAGCCCACCGCAACGTTGAAGTCCTCTTCGTCGCCGGCCCCGTCGCACTCGCAGACCATGATGCCGGACCTAGCGTCATCCCAGTACTGGCCGCTGTCTGCGATGAAATGCTCCGCACCGCAGCTGCGACAGATGCGCTTCGCTGCGTGCTCCTCGAGATCACCACGAACGCCGAAGACATGTCCGCCGCACGCCGCGCACCTGCACAGTCGTACCTCGTGCACGTCGTATCCCTCAGCACCTTGCGCCATCGCGTACTCGGTGAGGTCCTCGGGGGTTTCGCCCATCGGCCAGCCGCCTACTTCGCTGATCACCACAGCCGCCGTCTCATCATGCGCGGCCTTCGCCTCGACGCGCACGCACGCTCATGCCGCAGACCGCGCGTCACGCACGGTAAGCAGCGGGCGTCGGCTGTCTCGGCCGGTGGTCGCTGGTTGCTGGTTGCTGGTTGCTCAGGTGTCAGCAGCGGTGGCGTGGAGGCGATCGGAGGGGTCATCACGAAGACCAGTTGGTGAAGCGTCAGATGTCCAGGTGTGTCGGTTTCCGACTCCTATGACACCGCATGCTGCTCGGCTGAGGTTGCCCTCCGTCACCGCCGAGAGTGAGACGGCCGAAAGTGGGAAGGAGCCGTTCACGAGACGGTCCCCTTCTCGGAGCCCTTGGAGTCGAGGAAGAGTTCGAGGGCCTCGACGACGAGGCGGTGGTCGTCGAGTTGGGGCAGTCCTGAGACGGTGACGGTGCCGACCGGGCCGGTGTCCCTGAGGATGATCGGGAAGCAGCCGCCGTGCGCGGCGTACAGGGCCGCTTCGAGGTGGGATTGTTCCTCGAAGGTGGTGCCGCGGTCGCGGTAGGTCTGGCCCACGAGGTAGGAGCTGTGTCCGAACCGGCGGACGACGCGGATCTTGCGTTCGATCCAGTCGTCGTTGTCGGCAGAGGTGCCGTGCAGTGCGTAGTGGAAGAGTTGATGGTCGCCGAGACGGATGTCGACGGTGACAGCGTGGCCGCGCTCTCTGGCCAGCCCGACCAGGCGAGTCCCCAGGGCCCAGGCGTCGTCATGGTCAAAGCGGTCGAACTGGAGGCGTTCTTCCTGCCCCTGAAGCTCCGGCATCACGGCGCACCGCTCCCTTCCTCGATCGTCAGAACGATCTAAGCAGAGGAAGAACCGGCGAGCGGATCGTTCATCGTGCCGTACGTCCATCAGCAGATCGGGGTCATGCCGGCATCCGCTTCTGCCGCGGACCGCGCGTCACGGAACGCAGCCGGTTGTCCCACGGGTGGCGGCGCGCGGAAGTGCCGAGATCCGGTAACGCTCCGGTGTGCGCCCCGTCAGACCGTGGGTCCTATGGTGAGGCCGTGATCATGAACCCCGACCGCCCGGCCATCACCGCTTCGACCGCCCGCCACCTCGACCACGTGCTGTCGACAGAGCAGCGGGCCGGTCGCCTCCCGTCGGTGGCCGCTGGTGTGGTGCGCGACCGGCGGCTCGCCTGGTCCGGTGCGGTGGGGACGCTCGACGGCCGCGCCGGGGGAGACCCGGCCGACACCGACACGCAGTACCGGATGGGCTCGATCACCAAGACGTTCGTCGCGGTCGCCGTCATGCGGCTGCGCGACGCTGGGCGGCTGCACCTGTCCGATCGGTTCGACGACCACGTGCCGGGGACGTCCTTCGGCGACGTCACCGTCGAACAGCTGCTCGTCCACGGGGCCGGCCTGCAGGCCGAGACTAACGGCCCGTGGTGGGAACGGACGCCGGGCGGCACGTGGGACGAGCTCGTGGCGTCGGGCGTCGGGCAGCGTTTCCGCTCCGGGCGTCGCTTCCACTACACGAACGTCGGCTACGGCGCGTTGGGTCAACTCGTCGCCCGGGCCCACGGCATCGACTGGTTCGAGGTCTTACGCCGCGACCTGCTCGAGCCGCTCGGCATGGGCCGTACAACGACGCGACCCACCGGGCGCGCGGCGTGCGGTCTCGCCGTGCACCCTTTTGCCGACGTCCTCCTGCCCGAGCCAGAGCACGACGCCGGCGCGATGGGCCCCGCGGGCCAGCTGTGGACCACGATCCAGGACCTCGCGCGGTGGGCCGCTTTCCTCGCCGGCGACACCGGCGAACTGCTCGCCGCCGACACGCTGGAGGAGATGTGCGAGCCGCACTTCGTCGTCGACGACCGGGGTGCCCCTTGGACGGTTGCGCACGGGCTCGGCTGGCAGGTGTTTAACGTCGACGGACGCCGGTACGCCGGCCACGGCGGGTCGATGCCGGGCTTCATCGCCGGGCTGCGCGTCGCCCGCGACACCGGAGACGGCGTCGTCGTGCTGACGAACACGACGAGCAGCCCGGCACCCGGGCGCCTGGTCACCGCGCTGCTCGGCGGGCTCGAGCAGCACGAGCCCGTATCCGTCGAGCCGTGGTCCGCGTCGGGTGACGCGTCCCTGCTGGAGCTCGTGGGCACGTGGCACTGGGGATCGTCCGTCACGGTGGCCCGGGTCGAGGGCGACCACCTCGTCCTCGGTGAGCCGGGGGTCAGCCGCGGCTCCCGCTTTCGCCCGGTCGGCGCCGACGCGTGGGTCGGGCTCGACGGCTACTACGCAGGCGAGCCGCTGCGGGTCGTCCGCCGGACCGACGGGGCGGTGTCGCACCTCGACCTCGCCTCGTTCCGCTTCACCCGGACGCCCTACGACCCCGAGGCCGACGTGCCGGGCGGGGTCTACCCCGCCGGCTGGCTGTAGTGCCCGCCCCCGCCTTCTTTTCGGCAAGAGGGTCACGGTTCACGCGGTGGACCACGCAACCCGGGTGCACCAAGGCGGCTGAGCATGCGAAGAAGGAACGCACTCATCTGCCGCCGAGCAGGCGCACCGGAAGGCAGGAACTTCCCTCACTCGCCGTGGATGTCCGGCGCAGGCGTCGGCTCGATCCCCGTGCACGCACGTGCCGATGCGCGGATGTCGGGTCTTCGGAGGTCCGAAGGCGCCAGAGGTCCCTCGGATCCGCGTCCGTACCATCGACCCGTGGCCGGAATGCGTATCAGTAAGGCTCCCGCCGAAGTCCTGGCTAGTCTCGCGGAACTCCAAGTGGCGGCAGGTCAGGTGTTCCGGGACGTAGGGATGCCAGAAGTCGCCCAGAACAACGTGGACATGGCCGATCTGGAGGCCAGGCAGGCGGCAGGCCAGGTGTGGATCGGCGAGTACGAGGGGCGTATCGCCGGCTTTGTCACGGCGTCGGTCGTTGACGGATACGCGCACATCGAACAGGTGTCGTGTGTGCCTGATCTGGCAGGTCAGGGAATTGGACGGCGCTTGATGGAACACGTCGAGGTCGCCGGCAGACACCGAGGCATGTCGGCCACGACACTGACCACTTATCGAGACGTCCCGTGGAACGCCCCTTACTACCGTCGTCTCGGCTACCGAGCGCTGTCCCTGCACGAGGTCGGTCCTGAGCTGCAGCACATCCTGAGCGCCGAAGCCGCGTATCCAGGCATCGATGCCACCAAGCGCTGCGCGATGATCAAGCCGAACCCGCCGAGGTCCTGATCTGCCTCTGGTCGGGCGTTGACAAACCGCCGAGCGGGGCACGTCCGACTCTGCCGAAGAGCGGATGTTGCGAGTACTGGTGGCGGACCTGAGATGATCTTTGGATGGAGCAGAAAGAGTTCTGGCGCCTCGTCGAGAGCATGGGCACCGAGCCGGATGACGATGCTTTCGGGCGGCTGGCTGACGAACTCGCCACCCGGCAGGCTTGGGAGATCCTCGCTTTTGAGGATCAGTTGGCATCCGCTCTCTACGCACTGGATACGCGCGACCACGCTCGTGCCGCCCGCGCCCGAGGAGACTGGTTTCTCTACGTCCGCTGCGCCGCCGTCTCCTCCGGCAGTTCCATCTATCAGCAAGTTCTCGCGGATCCGAAAGAGCTGAGACGGTTCGCCCGGCGGGAAGCAGAGCCGCTGCTGTATGTCGCTATGAAGGCGTACGAGCGCAGCACCGGCGACGCGTGGACCCACGAATCGCCAGTCAGCTACGAATCCGGAAGCAACGTCGCGGGCTGGGGCGTGGTTCTGAGCGCGAGTTGCGGTCCTGATTGGGCGCGCGTTTGGGTCTCGGCGTCTTCCGGCGGGTTTCGCTGGGCGTGAGTTTGGGACCCGCCCTGGTCGTGGGTGCTTGGCCTTATCGCCACGGGGTCGTGAGGAATGCTTCAGGTTCGTGTCAAGCAACCCGCGCGCCATCGACCTCGACTGCTTCGAGCACTCGCCAAGCGGGGACTGGCAGACAGACCGTCCGGTGATGCTCGCCGACGGGCAAGACCCACCTGGCGCGTCGCATCGTCGCCGAGGTCGAGCTGGCGACGTCCGCGAGCGAGCGCAGGCTCGTCCAGACCGACGACTTCAACGAGACGAGGCGCGTGTATCTCGAGCTCGCTGACGCTACGCCCGCACAGGCCGTGACGCCGTGTCCTGGGGCTAGACTCGCCGGCTATGGGTCTCCTCACCTTCAGCCTCAACCTCACCCTGGACGGTTGCGTCGACCACCAGGAGGGGATCGCCGACGATGAGACGCACGCCCGTTTCACCCGTCTTTTGGACGAGTGCGGGGCAATGCTGTGGGGTCGCGTCACCTACGAGATGATGGAGAGCTACTGGCCAGCCGCCGCGCGCGGCGACCAGGAGGCGCCGCCGGCCATGCGCGAGTGGGCGGTCAAGCTGGAGGCCAAACCCAAGTACGTGGTGTCGTCGACGCGTAACGACTTCCCGTGGACCAACAGCCACCACATCGCCGACGATCTGCGCGAGAGCGTGCAGAAGCTCAAGGACGCGACCCCGGCCGGGGTCCTCCTCGGAAGCGGCAAGCTCGCGACCGAGCTCGACCGGCTAGACCTGATCGACGAGTACCAGCTGCTCGTCCATCCCAGGATCGCCGGCCACGGCCCGACGCTGTACCAGGGCGGACTGCCCGGCACACGCCGGCTCGAGCTGCTCTCGGCGGAGCCGCTCCGCAACGGCGCGGTGGCCATGCACTACCGCCGCGCGCGCTGAATCACAGAAGTCCATCGCCGCCAGCTCACCGGCAGCACGGTGTCCTCTCGCGCTCGCCGCGCAGCGCCGAACGACTCCTCGAAGGCGAGGACGTCTTCGAAGAGCCGGTCGAGGGCTCCGTGGATGTCACCCGCGGCGCAGGGGATCATGGCCCGTCCTGCGCTCACTCGCCGACGCCTTCAGGGCGGGACCCAAACTGCCGCATATTGATCACGAAGAAACTCTTCGCCCTGGGCCCAGAAGAGACGGCTATCTGGGCCCCGTTTCCACGACCAAAGCCAGGGGCGGATCTGGGGAGGCGGGTCGGCCCCCGCTATGGATGCGCCCGGTCGGCTACGCCCTCAGGCCGTTCTTCCGCGGCCGGCCGGGGCCCGACGCCGACGAATCCTGAGCTGCTACGACGGCGGACGACTCGTCCATATTTGGTCCATCGCCGTCACCACGCCACCGGCCATCGCTGATTGAAGGCATCCGCTCATGCCGCCGACCGTGCGTGTCGTGTCTCAGCGCGCGATCACGCTGAGTGCACGGCAGCCCGCGCACGAGTGCCCACACCGCACCAAGCAGATGTCGCGGAACCCGGTGAACACAACCACTGGCTCGTTCGTCCGTTGCGTGCCGTCCGGGCGGCGCATCGTCTCCAGCGAACGCCAAATGCCGGCCAGCTACTGAATGCGGGTGACCAGACCGACCCACGGGTCGGCGAGCAGGAGGTCCAGTCGACCGTCGCCGGTGATGTCGGCGGCCGCGAACCCGTACCTGCCGATGTCGGCGGCCGAGTACGGCTGGTAGATGACTTGGCGTCCCAGCCAGCCGTCCGGGCGTTGCAGTATTCCGCCGACACCGGGGAATCCGGTGTGCGTGGTGAACACGTCCAGCAGGCCGTCACCGTTCATGTCGGCGAGCAGCACGCCCGCGGGGTTGTCCCGGGATGGGTACAGCCGCCACGTGCCGAGGGTGCCTGCAGTGCCCCGGGTCAGTATCTCCAGGCGGCCGGAGGGGTTGTTCCCCCCGACGCTGACCACCAGGTCCGGGCGGCCGTCGCCGTCGACGTCGCCCGCCGTGAACGAGCCGATGAACTGCCACGGATCCGGCGGTACGGCGTACTCGACCGGTGCCGAGAACTCCCGCGGCGCGAGCTGAGTGAGCACCGAGATCACATGATCGCGGAGGACAGCGACGTCCGGCCGGTCGTCTCCAGCGAGGTCCGCGACCACCACCTCGCCGTAGTGCGGGAACAGGCCGACCGGTCCGCCGAACGCCCCGCCACCGGTGCCGTAGCGCACCATTGCACCCGCGGCTCCGTCGACCACCAGATCGCGCACGCCGTCACCGTCGAGGTCGAGCACCCGGGCTGCGGTGACCGAGGTGCCGAACGACACCGGTGTCGGGGCGGCCAACCCCTGCAGGGTCTGCCGGTAGACGTCGACGCCGTCCCCGCCGGTCATCACCAGGTCCGCTCGGCTGTCGCCGTCGACGTCGGCGATGGTCGGCGTGAGGCCGCCCCCGCTCGGCGACATGGCGTGGTACCGCGACGCCGCCAGGGTGTGATCGGCCTGCTGGACGAACAGGTCGAACCCGACCTCGTAGGACTGCTCCACGGTCCGCTGGCTGGTGACCACCACGTCGTTCAGGCCGTCACCGGTCAGGTCCCCGCTCGCCAGGGCTATCGCCTGCCCGCCCACCGCCCGCGCCTGCGCCGGCTGCAGCGTCAGCGACCCGTACGCCGCATGGGCGGCGGAAGTGACCGGCCCTGACCCGCTGGCCCCCGTCACCGGCAGCGCATCGCCCTGGTACTGGGCCGAGAACGTCAGCGATTGCGCGCCCATCTGCACCACGTACTCTGCCCGGCCGCCGCCCAGCTCAACCTGTTTGAGCCAGGAACCGTTGAGGTAGAAGTCCACCGGGCCGGTCGGTCGGGAGCCGTCGGCGTTGCGTACCTCGGCGCTGAGCAGCACCCACTGTCCCGGTTCCGCCTTCGACGGGTACACCGTGAAGTCCATCCTCGTCGCCGGACCCGCATGCCCGGAGACGTTCGGGGAGGTCCCGGCCGCCCCGTTGGGCGCCACGGCACGTACCGCATACCCGTAGTAGCTGCCACTGACGACGTTCTCGTCGCGGTACATGGTCGCCGTGGTGGAACCGATGGCCGTCCACGTCTCATAGGGTGCGACCCGCATGACCTCGTACCGGGCGGCGCCCGGCACCGCTTCCCACCGCACGTCCATGGAAGATCCCGTGGCGTTGACGTGCACGCCGGCAGGCGCGGTGAACGCCGTCACGGCGTTGGCTTCCGTCGAATACGCCGACAGCTTCTTGCCGTATCCCGACTGGACGACATAGAAGTACCGGGTGGCCGGCGTGAGAGCGGTGTCGGTGAACGACGTCGTCGGGACCGTGCCGACCACGGTGAACGGTCCGCCGGACACGGTGGCGCGCAGCACGCGGTAGAACGAGGTCGACGCGGTCGAGTTCCACGAGATTACGATGGTGCTCGTGCCGGAGGCACGCGCGCTCACGCCCGACGGCGCCACTAGGGAACCGGCCGCCGCGGCCGGTGATGCGCACACCAAGGTCAGCGTCACACCTGTGATCATGGCCGCGACCAGAGCACCGCGCCGCGCGCCAGGGGGAAACGTGAATCCCATTGTCAGTACCTCCCCGCGCCGCCATTCGCCGAGTGCCTTGTTTGTACCCCCACCGCGGCCGGCCCGCGAGTCCTGCCGCTGACGATCGACGTTCTGCGCGTCACCGGCGCGGTGATCACTGAGATCGTCAGCTTCCACGACGGCCGTTACCTAACGTGGTGGCGACAGTAAATCGGCGGCGGTCTCGGCCAGTGCGCGGTGGAGGGTGCAATTGGCTGTGGGCGGGTTCCGACGGTGCGCCGGTTTACCCCCTCCCGAGACCCTGTCCTGACACCACAAGGAGGGACAAGAAGTAGACCAACGCCTTCACCTGTCTATGCAGGTGGGACCAGCCACCGGCTAACAGGCGTGGACCTTCGACCAGAGCGCCCCATGGCTCATGCTCCGGGCTGCGCCAACTGCCGCAGTGACCGAGCGTCCGGGGGCGTGGAGCGCAACTCTTCCAGAAACGCCGCAATGATCGGGCCCAGCACCTCGGGATCGACGTCATGCGGGTGGCCGTCCATCGTGACCCGGCGGCCATCCGGGAGGGCGTCGGCAACAGTCTGCGCAGTCTCGCGCCGCCATTGCCGGCTTACCCCGCCGTCGACCACCAGCGTGGGTAGGGTGGCCGCGTCCGCCCAGTGCTGCGGAATCCGGAAATCGCCCATCAGGTTGATGTCGTACGCCATCGTCGGCGCCAACGACTCCAAGTCCTTCCACATCGGGGCGCTCCTCACCGGCGCGACCACCTCCACCGGCATCTCGACGGTGGTCGTCAGAAACAGTTCGATCGCGTCGCCGTGCCGGTCCTGCGCGACCAGCTCGCGGAGCCGATCGGCGAAGTCGGGCGGCATCGGCTGACGGCTGTCGTCGAGGATGAACGGCGGCTCGACGAGCACCAAGCCGGAAATCGGCACCCCTCGGGTCACGGCCTCCGCGGCGAGCACCGCGCCGGAGGAGACCCCCAGCGCGTACGCGTGGCCGCCGACCGCCCCGACGACCGCGGCCAGATCCTCGATCTCGCGCTCGACGGCGTACGGCGCGGTGTCGCCGCTGTCGCCGCGTCCGCGGCGGTCGTAGGTCACAGCGGTGTTAGCGGGCCGCGAGGCCACGAGCGAGCGGCAGGAACGTCCGCCGGTCGTTGAGCGCACCGCCGACCAGCACGACCGCCGGTCCGTCGCCATGCGCCTCCATCGCGATCGACGTGCCGTCCGCCGACACCACCGCACGGTGCAGCGACCGCGCGGACACCGGACCGTGCGCGGGCCGCGCTGCCCTTTCGTCGTAGAGCTCACCGAGGTAGGCGAAGAGCGGGCGGTGCCCGTACAGCCGCGGCTCGGCGTAGCCGGCCAGCCCCGCGAAGTAGCCCTCGTAGCGCCGGTGGATCACTTCGGCCTCACCTGCCTGCGCGAGCCGCTCCACACAGAACGTGCGCACCGTCTCCAGCAGCCGATACCGTGAGCCCGACGTGCTGTCGAGGCGCACGACCAGCGACCGGTCGACCAGCCGGCCAAGAAGCTCGGCAACGTCGGACACTGGAACGTCGTCGCCGCCGCAGACCGCCTCCGCGGCGGCCAGCGTGCATCCGCCCGGATGCGGCGCGAGTCGGCGCAGGACGGCGCGCTCGGACGCCGTCAGCAGCTCCCAACTCCACTCCACGACCGCGGACAGCGTCTGCTGTCGCTGGGGCCCGCTGCGTTGCCGGTGCCGCTCGTTCAGCCGGTCGACGAGGTCGCGGACGTCCATGGCCGGTATCCGGCCGGCAACGAGCTCCAGGGCCAACGGCAGTCCGTCGAGCCGGCTGCACAGCTCCGCCACCGCGCCGACGTTGTCGGCGGTGAGCCGGAACGCGGGGTCGGCGGCCGCCGCCCGGGCCGCGAACAGCTGCACGGCCGAGCACTGTTCTTGGGTCTTCGCGGGGTCCGTCGCGGGTCGTCACCCGGAAGGAGCACGGCGGCCGGCGACGACGCGGATGTCCGACACTTGGATCGCGGACGGCGCGATACCGACGTCCAATGGTCGCAGTGCGAGAGATCGGACCACGGTGACCACGGAACCAGCGGACCAGCCCCAGCCGGCGAGGGCGCTCACCTTCCCGGTCCGGCTCCGCTGTGCCGCCCCGGCCGAGGTGCTGACCGGCGAGGCGTGGGAGGACGCGGTGGCCGCGGCGCTGGGCCGTGCGTTCGCCAACGCGCGCCGTTCCCTGCCGGACCACGACGTGGTCGGCGGCGGCGTGGTCCTGCACCCGCCGGAAGTGACCGGGCCGGACCTGCTGCCGCATCAGGAGGCCGCGCTGCGGGCGCTGATCGAGCGGGCCGTCCGGCGGGCGGCCCGGCAGCAGAGCCTGCCCGTCGCTGCGGTGGCGGAGCGGACGCCGGCCCCGCGTGCGGGCTCCGGCCGGCCGAGTCACGCACTGACGAAGGTGGCGGACGACGGCCCGCCGTACCGGATCCGCCAGAAGGTCGCCTTCCGGCTGACGCCGCGGCAGTTCTTCGAGATCCGCAAGCGGCTCGGGCGGCGGACCGGTACCGGTACGACCGACCCGGCCGACCCCATGGAGCTCTACTTCCCGCAGCTGGACGACGTGATGCCGGCCGCCGCCTGGCTGTCCGAGGCGCGGCGGCGGTACGACTTCGCCACGCTCAGCCGGGAGGTCACCGCCGCGTACGCCGTCACCCGCAAGTCCGGCGAGTACGTCTGGGCGATCAGCGGGTGGGGCCAGCTGCGGGCGGCGATCGCCGGGGCGGACCGGGACGGGAAGGTGGCCGCCGCGGTGCCCGACTTCACCCGGATCGGCTTCGTCGAGGCCAAGCCGGACAGCGCCGAGCAGACGCTGCTGCCCGGCGCCTGGGTGCTCTCGGTCTTCCTCCCGCTGCCGAACCTGACCCTGGGCGATCTGGTGGAGCTCCGGCCCGAGCAGACCGTGGACGTGCCGCTGAGCGAGGCCGGTGCGCTGGTCACCCCCGAGGCGTTCGCCGCCGCGACGGGCGCCGACTGGGCGGCCACCGTACAGGCGGTGCCCGATCTTCCGGTCCCGGTGGTCGCGGTGGTGTTCGTGGTGAGGCGGGCGGTGCACGAGCGGGCGCTCGCGGCGTTGCTCCAGGCGCACTGGAAGACCTCGCTCGGCAAGGTCGTGGCGCTGACGGAGGCGGCCACCGAGCAGCTCGGCCCGACGCTCGGCCCGTTCGCGGCCGCGCTGGCCGACCCGGCCGCACCGGCGGCGGCGGGGCGCGGCCCGGCCGCCGGCTCCTGGCAACCGGGAGGCATGGGAGTGCACCTGAGCCCGGTGCTGCCCGCGGATCTGCGGACGCGGGTGCTCCGCCAGGCCAACGCGGCCTTCATCGACGCGCAGGCCGCCGAGGTGCAGCGCATCCTGCGGCTGGAGAACGGGTTCTGGTCGGCCGACCGCAAGGCCGCGTTCCGGGAGTACGTCATCGGCTGGGACCGCGGGCGGCGGGATCCGGCGCTGTTCGTGCTCGTGCTCGACGAATTGCACAAGCGCGGCGAGCTGGACGCCTTCTTCGGCGCCGTGGGCGAGATGTGGTCCACCGACACCTACCTCAAGCGGCTCGTCGTCCGGTTGGTGGTGGGATCCCCGTACGCCGACGACCCGCGGATCCGGGCGGTGGTGGCCAGCATCGAGGCTCTCGTCCACAGCGGGGAGCGCGGCAGGTACGACGTGGACAAGCAGGAGATCTGGCTGCTCAACGACTCCGACAAGATCGTGCGCGCGGCCGGGGACAGCACCGACGACGCGGCCGGGGTGGTCGCCGTGGTGGATCCGTACTACTCGGAGTCCTCGCGGGTCCATCAGCCCAAGCCGGAGATCCTGGAGAAGCTCAAGGAGCCCACCCGCAAGAAGGTGAGCGAGCTCATCGGGCGGATGGTGTGCAATCCGGGCGAGCGGATGACCCGCGAGGAACTGCTGCAGAAGGCCATGCAGGAGGCGGCCAAGGAGATGCCGCCGCTGGAGGAGAAGGACCTCGTCAAGGTCACCCTCCGCAAGACGGTCCGGGTGCTGAAGCTGGAGCGGCGTACCGAGGGCGGGGTGCCCGCGGTCTACGTCCACTACCAGCCGGTGCAGAAGGTCGGGGACAACCCCTGGGTCCCGGCTGGTGAGGTGATCGTCGGGTCGCCGACCGCATTCGAGGCCTACCTGACCTACTACCACGTGCAGCACCTGCAGGCGGCGCTGACCGTCTTCCTGCTCGCCGAGACGGTGATCTTCGGCGGCGTGATGATCATCGAGTTGGGCATCGCGTCGGGTCTCCAGCTGCTGTTCTTCGTCAGCGTGCAACTGGTGATCTACCGCTTCACGACCGACGCCGAGGATCGCACCCTGCAGGGCTACCTCACCGCCGCCCTCAAGGGTGAGCTGGACGCGGTCGGGTTCAAGGGCCTGTCGCTGGCCGTCAAGCAGGTGGTCGGCTTCGGCGCCGGGTTCCTGGTGACCCGGGAACTGGTCTCCGAGGTGGCGACCAAGTGGATCGTCTTCGCCTTCCGCGGCGGCCTGACCGCGGTCGGCATCGGTGCCATGGAGGTCACCTACCAGTTCGCCGACGACCTGCTGCACTACTCGCACTGCTCGGGCTGGTCGAGCCCGGGCACCTACTGGACGCGGTTCAAGCACGGCTTCCTCGCCGGGCTGGTCATGGAGTTCGCGGTGGTGCCGCTGCTCTCCCCGGCGCTGCGACCGGCGCTGGAAAAGGCGGGCACGGCGGTGGAGGCGGCCCAGGCGCTGCGAAAATCCGGCCTGTCGTGGGGCGAGACCGTCTCCGCTCTGCTCAAGGGCGCCCGCGAGGTCGAGGCGGCCATCGGCCGGACCGTCGAGCACGAGGCGGGCGCCGTCATCGCCAAGGGTTTCCGCGCCAAGTTCACCGAAATCCTCACCGCGATCGGCCGCGAATACCGGTCACGCGCGTACCAGTCCCTGCTGGAGCTGTACGGCCCGGAGCTGACCGGCGCCGCCTCGGAAGGCCTGGAACGCCTGGTCCGGACGGCCGGGGAGCGGCAGATCGACGGGCTCCTGCAGCGGCTGCTCACCAACAAGCGCGCGCCGGCCGAGCTGCTGCGGGCCATCGGTGCCGCCGACGACGCCCTCATGAAGGCGATGGCCGAGGCGGGCACCCTCGCTCAGCTCGGTTCCGCCCCGCGGGTCCTGTTCTTCCTCACCCAGGAGCCGGCGATCGCGGCGCGGGTCCTCGCCGGGCCGTTCCAGCACGGACCGGCCGCTCTGGAACGCTTTCTCCAGCGGCTCGAGCCGCTGTCGGCGGACGCGGGCCGCAGTGTGATCCGGGCGCTCGCGGCCGACAATCCGCTCCCGGCCGAGCTGCTGCTCGGTGGGGCCAAGCAGGTCGGCGCGCTGGACGAGGCGGCGCTGCTGCGGCTGCGGCAGCTGCACGAGGCCGAGGTGCAGCGTGCGGCCGCCGCGGCGCCGAAACCCGCCGCGCTGCCTCCGAAGCCACCCGCCGATTCGGCACCGCCACCGCCACCACCGCCGGCCGATCCGATTCCGCCGTCCGATACCACGCCGCCGCCGTCCGATCCGGTCAAGCCGCCGGAGAAACCGGTGGAGAAGCCGGCCGAGACCGCCAAGCCGCCGGAGAAGCCGATCGTCATCGAGTCGGCCACGCTGGACGAACTCCTGGCCGAGCTGGAGAGAAAGGGCTTCACGGGCGACGACCTGCGCCTGTTCATGGGGAAGAACACGAAGCTGTCGGCCCCGCTGGCCCGGCGGGTCGCACGGCTGCTCGAGCGGTTCACGCCCGCGGAGGTCAGGCAGCTCGGCCGATTCCTGAGCCGGCACCGCGTGCACCTCAACGACCGGACCGTCGACCTCCTCGACGAGGTGCCCAGCGGCAAGCTCGCCGACGCCATCGAGGGCATGGAGAACATCCAGGCCGGCAAGGCGCCGCCGCGCGGGGAGTGGTCCGAGTCCGAACTCGCCGACCGGGCGGACATCACCATCCACCCCGGTCAGCCGCCGCGGCTGGATCAGATCGTCGAGACCCCCGGCAGCGTCGCCCTGCGCGCGTCGATGCTCAAGGCCGGGGAAGCCGTTCCGCCACCGGGATACCACGCCCACCACATCATCCCGGAACGGGAGTTCGGCCCGGGCCTCGACTGGATGCGTGAACGTCTGGCCAAGGCTGGCAGCGGTATCAACGAGGCTGAGAACGGTGTGTTCCTGGCGGCCAGCCGCGCCACGGCCAACCCGGAGCTGACCCGCCTGCACAACTCGTACCTGCACGCCGGGCCCCAGGTGGAGTACGCCTACACGCTCACCCGCCGGCTCGGCGACCTGCACGGCGCGGAATTCATCGCCGAGGTGCGGAAGATCGCCCAGGAGATGGCCGAGGGCAAGTTCCGCACCCTGGACATCCCCGACGGGTGGAAATCGAAGTGGGCACCCGGGATGAGCGCGCCCGTCGACCCGAAAATCACTCCGGAGTGGATTGACGAATGACCGGGATCTCGGCCGTTCGGGTGAACATGACCAGGTACCTCTCCTGTGGTCGGACTGCCGACATCGGCGGGTCGTCCGCCTCTCTACCGTGTGGGAGATGCGAACGGTGGTGCCTCTGGCGGCCCACGGCGCGGACGTGGTGCCGGTGCTCCGGCGGATCCTGCCGTGCGGACGCATCACCCTGGTGGGTCCCGGCGACCTCACCGGCGCCCGGGGGTCGTGCACCTGGGCCGGTACGGACGCGCGGGGACCGGTAGCCGCCGAGGACCCGGCCGGCGCCCGGGCGCGGGACTGGTTACGCGGCCACCCGAGTCATCTCGACCCGGTCCGGCTCGACGAGCTGCTCCTGCTGCCGCTGGCCGCCGACGCCGCCTGGGTGCTGACGCGTACGCGCGGCGAGTTCTCCGCCGCCGAGCTGGACGCGGCCTGGCTGATGGCGCCGGGGCTGCGGTTGCGGTGGCGGCTCGGTGCCTACCGCCCGGAGGGCCTCACCACGCGCGAACTCGACGTCCTGCGGCTGATAGCGGACGGACTGACCGCGAGCGCGGTGGGCCGGCACTGCCGGATCAGCGTGCGAACCGTGCACAAGCATCTGGAGAACGCGTACTCGAAGCTGGGCTGCCACGACCGGATCACCGCGGTGCTGATCCTCCGGGACGCCGGGCTGCTCGGCGGTGGCGTGGTCCGGTCGGCCTGATCCGGCCGGACCACCCCGTCGGTCAACCGATGGCGATCGTGAACATGCGCAGCGCGCCCAGCGCGCGGCCCTTGCGGTCCCGCTGGACGATGTCGATCGCCTGCAGGGCGCCCGGCTGCTCCTCGTCGGTCTGCACCAGCAGCTTGCCGCGCTTCGCGTCCTCGAAGGTGGGCATCCGGTGCCGGCGCGGCCGGCGGTGGCGGAGACCGCGGTGCGGGAAGTGCGGCCAACGACCGTCGCGGATGTCCGGGTGGTCGTCGTCGCGGTCGTCGTATGGCGGCTCACCGATGTCCTCGACCGACAGCTTGGTCGTGAGCGGACGGTCGGACGGGAAAACCGGGAACGGCTTGCCCTTGATCAGGACCGACAACTGGCCCGGCTCGCCGTCGCCGCCCTCGGCCGCGATGACGAAGTCGTGCGACAGCAGGAGCGCGCGGTCCCCAGCGCCGAGACCGGCCCGCAGGTCCACGGGCTCGAAGGCCACGAACGTCTCCTCGACCTCGCGCGGGGCCGGCATCACCAGGAACTCCATGATGTGCTCGGCGCGCAGGCTCATCGGCAGCACCGTGATGTTCCGCTGGCCCTGGTGCTGGTCGTTGATCACGCTGAAGTCTTCGCCGTCGAGCAGCGGCCGCCCGTCGTCGGCGCCGTCGGCGTCGGAGTACACGTTGGCGACCAGGCACATGTGCCCGTCGCCGTTGATGGTGGCGTTGAGCTCGGCGTTGGTCGGCACCCACGGGAACGAGCCGTTGACCAGGCAGGTGACCACGTGAGCGTCGTTCGCCCCGGAGCTGCCGGAGCCGGGCGCCACCGAGCCGACCGACCCGCGCAGCCGCTGGATGGCCTGGTTGGGTTGGGCGATGCCGATGAACGGGTTCATGACGTAGGCGTCCACGTGCACGTCGGTGACCGGCTCCGGTCCCTTGTTGGACACCCGGACCTTCACCGAGGTCTGCGCGCCGACCCGGGTCTGCGTGTCGTTGGGCCCGCCGCTGAGCGCGATGCTGAAGTTGTTCCACTGCGGATTGGCCCCGGTGTACGGGCGGGTGCCGTCGTCCTTGGTGGGCGACGACCCGAAGTCGACGCTGAGGTAGAGATCGCCTGGAATGGGTGGCATGACTGGCCTCCGGGTACGAGTTCCGGCTCAGGCGGTGTAGAGGACCTGGAATCCGGAGAGGGTGACGGTGTCGCCGGCGGCGGCGCCGTCGAGGGTGGCTAGGACGAAGTAACGGAACTGGACGGTGTCGACCACCGCGTTGTTCGGATCGACCGGCGCGTTGAGGTCGAACGGGTTGGTGTCGCCGGTGACCCGGGCGAGCCGCTCGGCCGGGGCGACGGTGGACAGCAGGCGGGACCGCATCAGCGACACCCGCAGCGTTCCGGTGCCGCTGTTCTGCCCCAGGGTGTGGAAGGACGCCATCCGCGCGCCGTGGGGCAGCGACACCGACTGCACCCCGGCGAGACTGGTCAGCGGACCGGACCGGGACGCGAACCCGGCGGTGTCCTGGACCCACGCGCCCGAGCCGGCGACGGGCGCCAGGGCGGGGGACAGGGTGAGCGTCTGCTGCACCGGCCCCGGCCCCTGCCCCAGCGCCACCAGCGCCGTGTTCACATCGGTGACCACGTCGTGCAGCGTGGTCAGGTCGGCGGCCAGGGCCCGGAACCGGGCGTTGAACCCGTTCGGGCCGCCCGCCTGGACCCGGTCCCGGTTGTCGACGTAGTCGGTGTGCCGGAACGTCGGGTTGAAGACGAGATCAGCCATGCTCGGCGTCCTTTCGCAGTCGGGAGGCGGAACGGTGCAGCCGGAACTTCGGGTAGGTGTAGTCCGGATCCACCGACGGGCTGCCGGTCAGCTCGACAACGGCCGGGCGGATGGCCCGGGTCAGCACCTCTACGCCGAGCGGATGGAGGGCGTGCACCACGTTCATGATCAGGTCGTACTGGTCGCGGCTGATCGTCGAGCCGGCCGGGACGCCGGGGCGCAGGCGGATCTGCATGGCGTACGGGCCGTTGGCTCCGGCCTCGCGGAACGCCGCCTGTACCCATACCCGACCGGCCCGCTCGCCGACCAGCTGCACCTGCGGCAGCGAGGTGGTGCTCACCCCGGCCGCGCCCGGCGTGGGCTCGAGCGGGCCGCTGGACCAGCTCAGCCTCGTGGTCGCGGACACCGTTGAGGGGTCCGGCACGACTTCCAGGGCGATCGAGCCGCCCTCGGTCACGGTGTGCGGGCCGCGGACCTCGATGAGGTCCCCGGCGGTGTGCCGGACCTCGACGGTGGTGCCGGACACCGAGACCCACGCGAATCCGGCGGCGTGGGCGCGCGCCGCCAGCGCTTCGGCCGGCAGGCTCGAATGCCGCAGCGTCAGGGCCCGGCCCTGCGCTGCCAGGGTGAGCGGCGCACCCCCGGCGACCGGCACCAGCGCGGACACCACGGTGAGCGTCCCGGCCACGCCGGCCAGGTCGTCCAGCAGCGCCAGCAGCAGGCGGGACACGCCGCGCTGCATCCGGCGAGCCTGAGCCGTCACGTACGTGGCTCGGAGGTCGGTGACAGTGTCGAGCAGGTTCGAATCGACCGGATCGCCGGGCGCACCGGCCACCTCCGGCCCGGCTCCCAGGGTGCCGTCGGCGGCGATCGTGCCGCCCGCGGCCACCGTGACCGGCCGGACGTGCACGGCGACCGACGCGGTGCTGGTGAACCCCTGGCGCAGCAGGTCGAGGCTGATCACGGTCAGCCCGGGCTGCACACCCTGGACGGTGGCCTGACCGCCCGCCGCCACCAGCCGGACCCGGCCCGGTCCCAGCCCGGTCGCCACCGACCAGCTCAGCTCGGCGTCCGGCGGCGGCGCGGGGGAGACGGTCAGGGTGAGCGTGGCGCCCACGTCCACCTCGGGTTCCGCACCGTCCGCCACCGGTGGGGCCGCGACCAAAGCCACGGCGCTGCCCGGCGGGCAGGAGGCGTACACGCCCGTACCCCGGGGCTGGGTGCGCACCCAGGTGAAGCCGGCCTCGTGGGCCCGCGCGGCCAGCGTGCCGGCGGACAGCCCCGGATGGGTGACTATCAGCCCACGGCCGGCCGCACGCGCGTCGTCCGCGTCCGGTGTCCAGGCGGCCGCCACCCGCAGTCGGCCGGCCTCGCCCGCGACCAGGCCGAGCAGCCGGTTCAGGGCGGCGGCGAGCGGCGGTTGCATCAGATGCGGGTCGCCGGTGGTGACCGGGCCGTAGTCGGCGCGGGCGTCGTCGTGCCGCAGCAGCAGCACCGGATCGATGCGCAGGTCGTCGGGATCGCCGTACAGGTCGTCCTCGCCCGTACCGCGGCGCCCGGCGGCGTCGATGCTCTCGCCGGGGTCCAGCGACACCGGCACCACGCGGACGACGGCGTGCCCGCGCGTCACCGGCGTGTCGGTGTCGTCCACCACGATCGGATCGGCGACGCCGCCGATCGAGCCGACCGCCTCGTTCAGCAGCGCGGTGAGACCGGCCGGGGTGGGCAGCACCCAGCGCCGGAAGATGCGCAGCCGGCGGCGGTAGTGCTCGTCGCTCTCCCCGAGCGCCGGCGCGAAGCCGGCCCGCGCGCTCCGGCTGATCCGCACCTCGTCGACCACCGCCCGCAGCCCGCCGGACCCCGGGCCGATCACCACCGGTACGGCGGCGGTCAGGGCGCCCAGCGGCCCGGCGTCGGCCAGGTCCCGCCGGATGCCGTCCACCCACAGGGCCGCCGACGCCTCGGCCCGGTCCACCACCAGGGCCAGATGCGTGAACCGGTCCACCGGAAGCGACAGGTCGGCGTGCAGCGCGACCTCCCGGGTGCCGTCGGCGACGGTCGCACGGACGGCGCGGGGCAGGCCGCGGCCGAACTCGCCCACCTCGACCGTCCAGCCCGCTCCGGTGGCGCCCCGACGGGACAAAACGCGGGAGTCCGGAGTGGACGGCTCCGGCTTGACGAAGCACTCGGCGGTGAAGGATGCCGTCGCGGGCAGATCGAAGGCGGGGTCGGCGGCGACGGTGGCCGCGCCGGGACCGGCGAACGCCAGGGCCGGCCCGTACCGGCCCGGAACACCGGGGGTCGCGCTGCCGGACAGCACCCCGGGATGGGCGGTCCGGCCCGGGAAACGCCCGGTGGCATCCTCGACGCCGGCAGCCCCGCGGGCGTCGTCGAGGTGGTGGAGCGCGATCGTGTCGTCGTCCACCGGATACGGCAACGGCGGGAACCGCGGGACGGCCAGGTCCGCGCCGATCAGGTCCAGGGTCGGCCCGATCGCGTGGTCGAGCCGCCGCTGGGCTGCGGTCCGAGCGATGTGCCGGCGCAGCGCGTCCCGTTCGGCGCCGAGCACCCACAGCACCCGGGCCAGGTTGCCCAGCAGCACGCTGATCGACCACTGCTGCGCGGCCGGTCCGGGCGCCGGGACGAAGCCGGAGCCGCTGCGATGGGCCACGATGATCCGGCCGACCCGCGCCGCCCCGGTGGCGGCGGCGGGCAGCGGCACCGGCACCGATTCGCCGCTGAGCGTCCCGGCCCGCAGCAGCACCGGCACGTCGGCGCCGCCGCCGGGCAGCGCCGGGTCGCTCACCCGGAGGGTCACGCGGGTCTCCCGGTCGAGGTCGCGCAGGCTGCGCAGGACGTACGACGGCACCGGCGCGACGCCGAACCGGGCCTGATGATCATCGAAGTCGTACGCGGCGACGTCAGCCGCGCCCGGGGTGCCGGCGACCGGGCTCAGCGACAGCGCGAGCACGTCGCCACCGGCCGCGAACGGCTGGGTCAGCCGGCGCGACATCCGCCCGGCGGCGCCCCGGGCCACCGACAGGAGATCGGCGCTCATCGGCAGGGTCACGGCGTCACCAGCTCGAGGTCGTGCAGCTCCGCGTCGGTGCGGAAGACCGGCAGCTCGGTCGGCCCCATGACCAGGTTCTGACCGACTGCGGCGTCCACCTCGGTGCTGAGGTACGGCACGTCGCCCAGGGTGATCCGGCCAAACGCGGGCGGGTGCCGCCGCAGGTGCAGCCGCTGAACGTCGACCACGCCGGCCACCTCGACGATGGTGCGGACCACCCGGCTGTACAGCACGTCACCGCCCAGCCGCAGGTCGCTTAGCCCGGCGGCCAGAGCCTCCCGGACGGCGGTGGCGAGGGCCGCCTGGTCGTGCCCGGGCTCGGTGACAATCCGCGCGCGGACGCCGACGTCGATGTGGTCGGCCTCGACCACGTTGGGGTGCACCCCGGCCGGCCGGACCAGGTCGACCGCCGCCGACACCCGCTCGAACACCCCCGGCACCGCGCCGGTCGTGGTCCAAGGCCAGCGGAAGTCGTGCGCCACCACGATGTCGAAGCGGTAGGGCTCGCCGATCCGCCGTTCCGCGTTGAACAGCCGCTCGGCGAAAAGGAACTCGCCGAAGAAGCTCTGCGACACGTCCACCCCGCCGAGCGGGTCGGTCAGCAGCACGTCGATCACTCCGTCGACGTCCAGGACGGTCTGGCGCACCGCCTCGGCGGTCCACAGCGACCGGGAGATGCCGAGCTGCCGTCCCCGGTAGCTGTCGTCGTCCTCACGGCCGTCGCCGCCGGTGAGGTCCTGCTGGTTGACGACGGTGACGTCCGCGGGGCCGAAATCGGCGAGATACACCGACCGGTACGCGGGGTCGACGGTCGTGATGGCGCCGGCCGGGACGTTGCCGTCGGCGCCGCGGTGAAAGGCCTGGACGCCGACCGTAGCGACCGGCGCGGCGGCGGTGAGCGTCACGGCGGTCCGGGTGGCGTACGCCTGGCCCGTTCCGGGTGCGAGCAGGATGGTCCCCTCGCCCACCACGTACGTCCGCCCGGGCAGGCCGCCGGTGAGGGTGAGGGTCACCGTCCCGGTGGCGAAGGTGTCCCGGCGGGCCAGCCCGACGTCGTCGCCCAGCAGGTCGAGGGTGGCGCCGGTGGCGGTGGACACGAAGGCGCTGTAGTAGAAGTCCTCCAGCCGCTTCCACAGCTCGGCGTCCTCGTGGGCCGCAGCCTCGACGAGCTTCCGCAGCGGGCTGGTCGACGTGAGGTCGGGCTCCAGGCCCAGGGTGGCCCACATCTGCCGGGCCCGGTCCATCGCGTCGCCCAGGATGGCGTCGAATCCCTTGAGGACGAATCCGTCCCGGGTCACTCCGAAGTCGCTCATCGCTCAGCGCTCCACGTCGGTCAGGACGACCGCGGTGGTGTCGTCGGTGGTCTGCACCGTCACCAGTACCCGCCACACGCGGTCGCGATGGTCCGGCGGCGCGGCCCCGGCGGCCCCGGCGGGGAACTCCGGATCGTCGTCGAACAGCACGCCGGTGACCTCGCGCACCCGCGGGTCCCCGGACAACGTCCGCAGCACCTCCAGCCGGATCAGCTCCTTGAGCATGGTGCGGTCGTGGTTGCCGCTGAAGGCCTCCCGGGCGTCCAGTCCGTACGTGGCGTTCACCCGGTCGGTTCCGTACGGGGTCTGCAGCCGCAGGGTCAGCGCCTGGGTGAGGTTCGCCAGCCCCTCGACGAGCTCCACGCCGGACCCGGTGAACACCAGGTCGCCGTCCCGGAGCAGGAAGCTGACGCCGAATCCGGCCTGCGGTACGACGGTCATGAGACCTCCAGCACGGTCTGGCCCGCGGAGTCGACCTGCCACAGCACCGGTCGCGGCGGGGTGGCGTTGGTCAGCCCCTTGGCGGTGTCGAGCAGCACCGGCTGGCCGCCCACGCTGAGGGTGGTGCTCAGCCCGGCGGTCACCGAGGTGACCTTGAGGCACGGCGTCTCACCCGCGTTGGTGTTGGTGTTGGTGCAGCCGGTCACCGTGGCGGCGAGCAGGTCGGCCTGGACCAGGACCGGGCTCCCGGCCGCGGTCAGCGCGGACGTGGACGCCTGCGCGACGACCGTGCCGCTGTGCGCACACTTGATCGTGGAATCGGTGGTCAGGACGGCCGGCATCAGGAGATCGCCACCTTCGCGCCGTCGAGCTTCATCGACACCTGCCCGTTGGTCAGCGTCAGGGTCTTCCGGTCCGTGGCGATGGTGACCTCCCCGTCCGCGTTGATCGTGATCCGGGTGCCTGAATGGTGTTCGATCACCACGGTGTCGTCGTCCGGCAGCTTGGGCCGGGTGCCGACGTCGGGCAGGCTCTTGCGGCCGACCGTGATGTGCAGCGCCCGGGCCTGGACCACCCGGTGCCCGGTGGCGTCGGTGAGGTCGTTGACCCCCTTGCCGGTGGGCAGCCCGTCGCCGTCGAGCTCGGTGGGCAACGCCAGCCAGTAGTCGCCGGGTTCGTTGGGTGGCGGCTTCAGCCGGGGCTCCTCCGACCAGATCCACCCGGTGGCAACCGCGTCGTTGACCAGGCCGCGGTTGTGGGCCAGCAGGGCGCGCATCTTCGGGTAGACCGGCGTCACCAGGCCGACTTGGTGGAACGCGAACGGCGAGGTGACCGGCTTGTTGTGTAGCTCGACGTCCGTGCCGACGGCAGTGGTGACGCTGGGCGCCACCTCGCCCGCCGGCGGGTTCTGGCCGTAGTGGAGGTCGGCCAGGTGGCGGCCGTCCTTGCCGGGCCGGTACGCGGTCACCTCGCCGACGTCGATCGCGGGGTGGTCCTCCCGGCTGCGGGTGACGACGTCCTGCCAGCGGTCCACCACACCCTGGACCCCGCCGGGCACCCGGACCCGAACCCCGGCCGCCACCGCGGTCAGCACCAGCGTGCAGGTGTAGCCGTTGGCGGCGCCGTACGCGTGCGTCACCCGGCTGATCCGCAGCGGACCCGGCGGCACGTCGTCCAGCCCGGACACCGTGACCACCTGACCGGGCCGCAGGCCCGGATGCCCCAGCACGGTGACCTCTAGGCCAGTCCGCACCAGCGGTTTCGTATCGCCGGTGCGCCGGGCGCCCGGCGTCACGTCCTCCTTCTGCGCGTCCACCCGGGACACCAGGTTGAGGCCGGGATCGATACGCACGGGCGCCGGCGTGGCACCGACCGCGGCGCCCAGCCGCACCTCGCCGTCGCCCACCACCAGCGGGACGTCGGCCGCGTCGGCCAGCTCCTGCAGCGCGGTCAGCGTGGTGGCGGTGCAGACGCTGACGTCGCCCACCGAGCCGGGGATCGTGGACTGCCGGGCCAGGGTCACCTCGGCGGCCTGGACGAGGTCGCGGACCAGGGTGAGCCGGGGGAGGTTCTTCGGCCGGTCCAGCCGGGCCGGCTTCTTGAGCAGCTTGTAGCCGGCCTCCTCCTGGCCCTCGATCACCGTGCGGGAGACCCCGCCGGCGCCGATCCCGGTGGTCACCGCGATCACCCGGCCGGTCATGACCGGCCCGGTGCCGAACCGGGTGAGCGGCTCGTCGAAGTAACCGAGGCTGATCGTGGCGATCAGCCCGCCGGAGGGATAGCCGGCGCGCAGCTGGGCGACAAGGGCCGCCGGCAGGTCGGCGAGCGTGATGGCGAAGGTGTCCGCGGCGGCGCCCTCGCCCATCTGCACCGACACCTCGGCGTCGAGGGCCAGGCCGCCGGCGTACACGTCGTTGGTGACGGTCAGCGGCAGGCCGATCCCGGCGAACGAGGCGACCGTGCCGAGCAGGCCGCCACCGCCCTCGGCCGGGGCGATCCGGATCTTGTGCCAGAGCACGAAACTCATCGCAACGCCACCCCCGCGACCACCTCGGACCGGTACGCGCCGGCGCCGTGCAGGTTGCCGATCGCGATCCGCATGCTGCGCACCACCAGCGCCAGCTCCCCGGCCGGATAGACCGTGTTCGGGATGATCTTGCGGCGCAGCAGCACGGTGCCTCCGGTGACGTCGTCGCGGACCACGGTCAGGACCAGGTACGCCCCGGGGGCCGGCAGGGTGATCGCGGCGAACAGCCCGTCCGGGGTGGTCACCTCCGGCAGGACCTCCTCGGCGATGTCCACCGCGAGCCCGAAGAGGTAACTGCGGTTGCCGAATGCGAGCCGGAACGATTGCGGGAAGCCCTCGTCCGGGTTCACCGGCAACCGGAGGAAGGTAGGCGTGCTCATGGCCGGCCCTCGCTCCGCGGAGCGGCGATCGTTCGCCGTCGTGGTCCGGGACGTGGCCTCACCGCTGCGCTCATAAGACCTCCTGTTTCACATCGGCGGGCCGGGCGTACGGGGGACGGGATTCGGCGGCGGCGCCGAGCCGGCGGCCGCGGTCGCCACCGCGAGGGCGATGTCGGCCGCCTCGCCGATCAGCGCCGACAGGTTGGACCGCGGCACGTGCTGCAGGCTGATCGACACGTCGAGCGCGTCCCGCTTGCTGGTGCTGTGCGTGATGCGCAGGTCGGTGATCTGCATGTCGAGGCTCACGGTCATGCCCGAGACGACCGGGATGCCGGCCACCGCGAGCGCCGGCGCCGCGGCGGCCACCAGCGCCCGGCTGGTCAGCGCCATGGCCTCCAGCGCCTTCTTGATCAGCAGCCGGTTCGGCCCGATCAGCACGGCCTCGACGGCGATCGTCTTCACCGTGGGCTGGGTGGCCTGTGACCACCGGCTTCCCATGATCCGTTCGATGCGGTACCCCTGGCTCATCGTCATGCTCTGCACGTGGACCAGGGGGACGGCGCCGACCAGGACCGGCCGGTTGCCTGTCATTGCCGGCACGACATCTCTCGGTCCAGCTCGGCGAAGACGCGCTCGACCACCCGCTTCACCACCGCGTCGTCCACGTCACCGACGATCTCGACCTCGACCGG
Organism: Micromonospora sp. NPDC023966; assembly: GCF_040639095.1. Classification (NCBI taxonomy): domain Bacteria; kingdom Bacillati; phylum Actinomycetota; class Actinomycetes; order Micromonosporales; family Micromonosporaceae; genus Micromonospora; species Micromonospora sp. NPDC023966. The sequence continues at coordinate 298,927 of NZ_JBEZZJ010000003.1, forward strand.
GAAGTAGTAGTTGACCACCGGCCCGGATCCGGGCGCACCGGCCGGCTGCGGCAAGGGCTGAACGTCGTCTCCGGCCACCGCTCAGTCCTCCATGGTCACGGTCAGCGCCATGCACGAGAAGTTGGCCTGCGGCACGCCGTCCACCGTGATGTTGCTCGGCGAGCCCGAGGTGACCACGCACCGGGCGAACTTGATGGACTTGAAGGACCAGTCGGTGCCGACCTTCTCCGCCACGCTCACCGAGAACTCGGTGCCGTTGACGGCCAGTTCGGTCAGGTCGGCGACCGCCTCGGCGACCGCGGGCACGGTCATCGTGAAGGTGAACGTGAAGGGCTGCCGGACGTACCCCGTACCGTCGGCCTCCAGGCTGTGGATGACCGTGTGCGGCACGTTGAACGTGGTCTGCAGGTTGGAGATCGGCGTGATCGTCTTGTCGCCGAGCTTGACTTCCAGGCGCGTGTTCCAGTCGGCCATCGCCGCGTGCTCCTTACTCGAACTTCAACGTGATCGCGATGCGGTGCACGGCCCCGGCGTAGTCGACCGCCGCCAGCACCTCGACCACCCGCTGGTTCTGGGCGTCGTTGATCTGCCCCAGCTCGGACGGCGTGAGGCTCGCCGGCGGCTTGTCCAGCAGCGCCAGGATGGGCACGGTGATGTCGTAGCCCTCGATGACCTCCTGGCGTACCTGGGAATCCAGGACCGCCTCCATCTGGGCGACCAGCGCCCGCAGCCCGGACCGGCTGATCCGCAGGTTGCCGATCGAGCGGATGAGCGTGGCCTTGAGCAGGAAGGACAGGTTGTCGACGGTCCGGGTGATGTCGACGTACTTCTTGCCGCCGGGGTTGCCGGTGTAGCCCTCGCCCAGATAGATACCCTGCCCGGGGAAGAGCGGCGGGTCGACGAGCCAGTTCACCCCGGCGCCGGCGGGCCCGCTGGAGAACGTCTCCGAGCCGTTGATGGCCTGGATCTCCGCCGGGGTGAACGGCGCCGAGCTGACGTTCACCTGCTTCAGCAGCATCGAGATGTGCGGTTCGTAGCCCGCGATGGTCCCGGCCACCGCGGCGGCGACGTCCTCGGTCGACTTGTGGGCGACGTAGACCATGCGGTCGCTGGCCAGCGCGCCGCTGACGATGGTCGGGTCGGTGGCGCCGGCCACGAGCATCGCCACGCCGATGCGTTCGGCGCCGTCGGTGCCGGTGGTGGAGACGCTGACGACGTGGTCGGCGAGCTTCCGGATCGCGCCGGTGGCGGCGGCCGCGGCGGCGTTGAGCGGCGTGTTGGCCAGACACACGATCTGCACGTCGGCGGTCTCCAGCGCGGTGAGCGCCGCGTCCCAGTTCGGCGTGGCCGAATCGACCCGGACCCCGGTCACCACGGTGGGGCCGGGGCTCTGGGCGAAGCACAGGGCAATGGCACGACCCAGATCGCCGGGCGCGCGCCGGCGCGCCTCGCTCGGGTTGGTGAACACCACGGGCGTGCCGACGGTCAGCAGGTCGGCCGGCGGGTTGGCGGCCGGCGGGGTGACCGCACCGACCACGGCGATGTTGCCGAACGCCCGTACCGCGGGCGCGAACAGATCGGCAACCGGATTGACGCGTATGTACCGGACGGGCATCGGCACGGTCCTCTCGTATTGTCCTCAGTGGAACTTGCGATGGAGCTTGCGCCGCAGCCGTTCCAGCTCGGCGTGCCGCTCCCGGTCGGTCATCGCCGCGTCGGCCTCCGCCGCGGCGGTGTCGTCCGCGTCCTCGTCGGCGGCGGCCGGGCGGGTCCGGCCGGTGTCGCGCTTGCGCCGCGCCGGGGGCGGCGACTCGTCGGAGTCGGGCATCGTTCCTCCAGTGCTCACGGCGGATCGGCGACCAGGCTCAGCACCTGGCCGCGGGCGAACAGGGTGCGCACGGCGGCCGCGGTGACGGCACCGCGCAGGGCCGAGCCGTCCACCACAACGGCCACCGCGAGCGGCGCGACCGGCCGGCCCAGCAGGGCGTCCTTCGGGCCGGTGCGGGTCTGCCCGGCGATCGACCGTACGGTGACCGCGGAGCGCATCGCCGCGGTCAGCTCGAGGTCGGCGCGGATCAGCACGGCCAGGTCGGCCTCGATGTCGTGCGCGTTGGCCGGATCGGACGGATCGAACGGACCGGCCGCCCGGAACCGCACCTCGGTCCGCAGGTACTCGTACGCCTCGCGCAGGTCGTCGACCGTGCTCAGCCGGTGCCGGGCCAGGAACGCGTCGAGGTCGATGAAGCGGAACTGCGCCCGGAACTCGTCCAGCGTGGTGAAGTCGTCCAGGCCGCGGCTCAGCGCCGACTCAATCCCGCCCGGATCCACCTCGGTGACCGTGTGCACGACGATCCGGGCGAGCAGATCCACCCACACCGGGTCGGCGCCGTTCCGGGTGTCCACCATCACATCCGTGGTCAGGTACGCGGGCTGGTTGCGGGTCCAGGATCCGCGGTGCCGCTGCACCGGGTGGAACGGCACCTGCGTCTCGACACCGGTCACGGTCAGCCCGGTGATCCGGTCGATCCGTACGTGGCCCAGGTCGTACACCGAGCCGAGCAGCATCGTGAGGTCGGCGACCGGGATCGCGGCGGGCGGGGCGATCAGCGCCTGCAACTGGGCCGGATCGGCTAGCTGCATCAGCGCTCGATCGACGAAACCCACCACGGCGGCCGCCCTTCCCCACGGCGCCGCGGCGCGGCGCCCGGGCTTCAGGATCGGGCCGGTCCGGCGCCCGCCACATACGTACTAGTGCGTATTTGACTTGGATCGGACAGCAGGATCAGGCGCGGAGCAACCGGAGACGTGGGGAGCACGCTCCTCCACGTTCGCGGCAGAGAGATCATGAAGCCAGACGGGGACGGACGCAAGGCCACGAGAGTGCTTGGTGTACAGCCGTCCGTACAGCCAAGCCACCCGCCAGGCGTGGGTGACGAGCGACGGCAGCCGACAGGTCGAGCAGGTCAGCTGCGCTCACCGACTCCGACCGGCATCAGTCTTGATCTTGCAAGACTGACCGCTTCCTGTCACGGGCCATTTTCATCGTGGGTAGCGGGCGTCTTCGGCGGCTTGGAGGACGAGGATGGCCTGGACGATCGGGGTTGTCGGCGTGGGCAGCAGCGGAGTTTGGTCGGCGCGCTCGGGGTTGGATTCGTCAACAGCGGGCAGGCGTGCACCGCCGGCACCCGCATCCTCGTCCAGGAAAACCAACTCGACGACGTCCTCGCGCTCATCACGAAGGTAGCGACCCATTACCCCGTCGGCGACCCGCGCGACCCGGCGACCGCCGTCGGCCCGATGGTGAGCCAGCGGCAGTGGGAACGTGTCCAGTCCTACATCCACCGCGGTATCGAGGCAGGCGCCCGGATCGCCGTGGGCGGACCCGACCGACCCGACGAACTCCCCGACGGGTACCACGTGCGACCGACCGTGTTCGCCGACGTCACCAACGACATGACGATCGCACGCGAGGAAATCTTCGGACCGGTCCTGTCGGTCATCACCTACCGCGACGAGGACCACGCCGTCGAGATTGCCAACGACACCACCTACGGCCTGCACGCCTACGTGTTCTCCAGCGACCCCGCGCGAGCACGCCGCATCGCGTCCCGCCTCGAGGCGGGCCGGGTGTCAGTCAACGGCGGTTACGACCCAGTGTCCCCGTTCGGAGGGTTCAAGCAGTCGGGCCTCGGCCGCGAATACGGCAGCTTCGGTCTTGAAGGCTTCCTGAAGCCCCGGTCCGTAATGCTGTGACGGGCACGGCCGGACCCCGCAGCTGGTATGCGTACGAGTACATCCGCAACTCGTGGCGCATCCAGCACGGGTCCGGCCGACCTGCGCAGAGCCCCAGGTCAACGCGCTGAGCACTGACATCTCTGTCGCGAACCTACATCGAGCGCCCAGACTCATGCATTACCGCTGCCCAGCAGTTCGACTCTCGGGCGGGGCCGGTTGAGCTGTTCAGCAGGAGATAGTCGTTCCGACGGTCGCGGAGGTGGACCTCGGGAGCCTGCTATCCGCGCTCGTCCGAAGGCTGCTCTTTCGTCAAGTGGAGCAGCCACCCCTCGCCGGTGCGGATGAGCGCGTATCGCCGGCGGCCGGTGCGGCCGTGCAACGTAAACAGCATGCGGCGCTCGGTGCGGTCGTGCTCCTCCCACGTGCCGATGTCGGCGATCGACTTGTCGGCGTCCTCGTAGGTGAGGTGATCAAGGTGGTGGTCGGGCACGGCGATCGCGAGCCGGTTGTCACTGGGATCGTCCGGCAGGCCGCGAGGCACCGCCCATGAGCGCAGCACTCCATTCTCCTCGAGCCGCAGGTCAAAGTGCGGTCGTGGTTTGCGGTGGTGGTGCAGGACGAAGACGAGTGGCACCCTTGCCATTGTGGGCCCCCGCCGACTCTGCCACCCGTCAAATACGCACGCTGAGTGCGTTACCGCTCAAACAGTAGAGGCGACCTTCGCACCGACGAGGTCCTGGTACAACGCCCAGTCCGGCTCGGTCTCGGCTGCGGCGTGCACACCGACGTACCCGCCGCCGGCGGTGACGTGACTTTCGAACGCGGCCTGCTGGCTGGGGTTGAAGACGACGCCGGCGGTGTTGAGGAACACCATCGCCCGGAACTTGGCGAGGTTGGTCGTGGTGAACGCGCCGGCGTCCTGGGTCAGGGTCGCCGTGAAGCCGTTGACTTGGGCGAGGGCGCGGATGCTCGCCACACCGTCCGGAATGCACGGCCGGCGCTCTCCGGCGGTCCGGGTGAAGACCAGGGACGCCACCGTCCTCGCCATCCCACCACCATCCCAACACCCTCGGCCTGCGGGTCACCGTGACCGTCGTGGCCGCGTCGTGGCAGGACCGCGACGGCGTCAAGATCGCCCTGCTGAGCGCCTACATGGTCACACCGATCCGGCACGTCTTCGCCGACCAAGGCTTCACCGGACGACGCGTCGACTGGACCCGCGACACCCTGCGCACCATCCGACAATGCGTCGCAACGGCCCAGCGGCTCAGGCTGTCGGTCGGTGGGAGCCACGGTTGGGAGCCACCTGGGCGAACGGGTGCGGACGAGACCGGACCGTCCCAGTTGGCGACGCGGTGTCCGCTCTTCGGCACGTCCGAGCGCGAGTCATCTCTGAGAACGGTCGCCGAATGTAAAGCGAACTTGCGCAGCGGGCCGGCGTTCGGGGCGGTCAGAAATGAGCTCGTCCCGGCCCTTCCCAGCGATGTGCGCAGCCAGCTCGTCGACGAGAAACCGCGGAATCGGAACCGACCGGCGCTGGTGTTCTTGGGCGTCCCCTCGACCAGCTCCCCACCGACCTCCGCTAGCGCCACGGCCACCGTCACCCGACGCCGCAGCAGATCCAGTCGCGACACCCGCAGCGCCGACGCCTCACCCCTCCCCGACCCGTGTACACAAAAACCGGACCAGCAGCCCGTAGCGCCCGGATGCCTCCGCGAGCCTCGCTACCTGGTCGTGGTCGAGAAACACAGGCTCCTCACCGGCCTGCTCCTCGTCGCCGCCCTCGACGGCCCGCAGGACACCGACCTGAGATGACGATGCCCCTCAGGCGAACGGGACGGTGGTCGCGATGAAGCGGTCGGGGCGCACGATCGTCGCTTGCCCTTTTGCAAACCTATCCACGTCGGCGAAGACGGCGCCGTGCGCGGTGAGCCACGCCCTGGTGCCGGGGTCGAGGCTGCCGGCCTCGCCGGAGATAACGCCCCACCGGTTGCCCAGCAGCGCGTCGAGGTTGGTGCTCCGGCCGTCAACGACGAGCGGGGCATCGGGCAGCTGCCGGGTGCCGTCGGGGAGGCGCTCAGGCGCTGCGGCTGCCCTGGCTACGCGCGCGTCGAGGCCTGGGAGCAACCCTGCGGTCCGCACGAACCCGCGCAGCGCGGCTGCCATGAAACGGTTGCGGCCGAGCATGACCCGGCCGGTGAGTAACGCCGTGCGGGTCATCCGTGCCACGGCCGGCCGCCGCTCGCGCTCGTAGCGGTCCACGTCGCCGGGCGCGTCGGCCAGCAGCCAGGACAGGGTCGCGACGTCGCGTAGGCCGGCGCCGAGGCCCTGACCGGTGAACGGCGGCATCGAGTGCGCGGCGTCGCCGGCGAGCAGCACTCGGCCGTGGCGCCATGCCGAGGCCGTGCGGGCGTGGAACGTGAACACCGCGGCCCGCTCGACGCGCAGCGCCGCAGGATCCGCCCATGGCTGGATCAGCTCGTCAATCCGCGCCACCATGCCGACCGGGTCCTCGTCGGGCAGCAGCATCCACTCCCACCTCCGAACGCCGGGTCGCTCGAATGTCACCATCGGCCGGGCCGGGTCGAGCACGTGGGAGAACGTCGGGTCGCCAGTGTCGGGCTCATCGGTGCGGGCGTCGACCACCAGCCACGGCTGCGGGTAGCTGACGCCGTCGTAGGAGGCCCCGATCAGGCCCCGCACGGTGCTCGACGCCCCGTCGCAGCCGACGAGCCATGAGGCGGTCAGAGTCGAGCCGTCGTCGAGCGTGACGGCGACGATGTCGCCCGACTGCTCCAGCGCCGTCACCGACCGACCGGTGTGGAGGTGCACCGTGGGCATCCGCGCCAGTCGGTTGCGTAGTGCCCGCTCCAGGCGGGGCTGGTCGAGCATGACGCCAGCCGGGACGCCATCCGCCAGGCGAAGCGTGAGCAGCGGGCGGCGATCGGGGCCGAGCAGTTGCGAACGGCGCAACGGCGTCGCCCACTCGTCCCAGTCGTCTAGGCCGTTAATGCGGCGGAGGATCCGCTGCACGTGCGAATCGAGGACCGCCGCCCGCGGGTGGGCGTGCAGCCCAGACCGAGCGTCGGACGCCGGGTCCACGACGACGACGCGGCTGCCACGGTCGCCGAGCAATGCGGCGAGCACGGCTCCGACCGGTCCACATCCGGCAATCACCACATCCGCGTCCACGGGTCAATGTTCATTGCCAACGCTCATGTTGAGCAAGGCTAGGGCGGGTAGTAGTCAATTGCCGATCCGTTTGCACAAGCCGGCGGGCCACCCACGGGCCATAGGCCGGTGTGACTTCAGAGTGAACCAGGCCAACCGGCGCTGCGCCGACCCGGCGAAACGCGGTACCAAGAGCCCGATCTCTGCGATTCCAAGATGGCCGCCTGGGAGCCACAAGTGGGAGCCACCGGGGCGAACTGGGCCGGACGGACCAGAACGGATCGAGTTGCCGCGCGTCTGAGGACCAGGACCAGGCGGACCGGACCGGACGGCTGGTCTTGGGAGTCTAAGGATCAGATGGCTACCAAGGGGCGCTGTCAGGATGGAGTACATGGCCCTCCAGGAGGAGCCCCTAGTCGAAGCCATCGGGGACCCCCTCGCCCAGCACTCGCGGACCGACTCTCATGAGCAAGCGCGACGCGTGTTGGCCACCGTCATCGGTGTCCTACAGCAACACATTGGCGGATCTGAGTGAGGCTGCGCTGTTCCGGGTCCGCGCGGAGCAGGCACTGGCCGACCGCACACAGCGCGCGGCAGTGGCGAGGATGGAAGTGCCGTTCGACGAGGTGGCCGAGAGTGTCGCTGCCCGCATGGATCGCGAGCAGGTCCGCCGCTGCCTGCAAGGGCTGACCGCCTTACAGCGGGAGGCGGTCACGCTTGCCTACTACGGCGGCTACACCTACCGCGAGGTCGCGGAACATCCCCCGCTGGTGACCGGGTCGGTCACCAGCGGGCGCTCGTGCGTTACTGCTCGAGGGAGTGGGTCGCCACACCGCGCCCCGTCTCGAGCGCCCCGAGCAGCATCGGCAGCGATCGATGCAACTCCCGCTGCCAGTACGGCCAGCTGTGCGTGCCGGGGCCGTAGAAGTCCGTCGTGACGGAAACGCCGAGCTCGCGCAGCTGGGCGACGAAGTCCATGTTCTCCTGGTGGATGAGCGCCTCCAGACTGTTGGTCTGGCCCGGCGGGTCGAATGGTCCGCCGGCCGTGCCATCGCCGGTGGCCACGAAGAGCGCTGTGTGCCGCAGCTGCTTCGCCAGGTAGTACGGGTCGTGGGCCTGCCAGATGTCCCGTTGCGCGACCGGGTCGCCCCACAGCGCGTACGGGTCCAGCCCGGTGCGTCCGAAGAACGGCAGCCAGTAGGACGGGTCCTTCAGCGGGTGCACGACCCCGCTGAACGAGGCTGCCGCGCGGAACATGCCCGGGTTGCGGGCCGCGTACGACATCGCCCCGAAGCCGCCCATGGACAGGCCGGCGATGACGCGCTTCGGGCCCGCGCCGTACCCGCGCTCGATGATCTGCCGCACCTCGGTCAGATGGAACCTCTCCCAGGCCGGGGCGCCGCCCTGACCGCCATTCCACCAGTCGCTGTACCAGCCGGCGGCACCCGCCTCCGGCATCACGACCAGGACGTCCCGAAGTTCCGGGATGCTCGCCACGTCGGTGGAGCGGGTCCAGCTGACGTACGAGTCGCAGCAGCCGTGCAGCAGGTAGAGCACCGGCCAGTGGTCCCCGGGCGCCCGCTGCTCCCACCCGTCGGGCGTCAACAGCCGTACCTTGGCGGCGGTGCCGAGCGCCGGCGACTGGATCGTCAGATCGACCAGGCGTGGCCCGACAGCCGTCTCCTCGGCCACGTACGCGCCGTCGGAGGCCTGGATGGGCGCGGCGGCGACGACGCCGGCTGCCGCCGAGTCGGGGGCCGCGACGGCCGCGGGTCCGGCCACCCCGGCCAACGCGAGCCCGACCGCCACGGCGGCGCTGATCGCCGACAATCTCCTCATGACTCCTCCTCCGTGACCGCGGGGCACGCCGCGCCGCGCGGCCCTTCACGGTCCGGACGGAACGATCCCGATCGTTTCCTGCGGGTGGCGGGAGGCAAAGCTGTCGACCGTCGACCAGCGGCCAGCGGACGGGCGTGAGCGGTGATCGGCAGGTGCTGCGCGACGAGCGGTCCCGCGGCGAGTCGATGCGTGACGTCCCCAGTGCTGCGGCGCAGGACCTCCGGCGGCCGCGACAGGTCGACCACGGTCGTCGGCTCTGTGCCGTACTCACCGGCGATCACCGCGGCCCCGCGAGACACCTCTCTGGACTCGGCCTTCTGCCGGTCGACGCAAAAGATGCGTGTGCCGTGACGGAACTTCTTGATGTATCGATGAAAAGAACCTAGGTTCGGGCGAGGAGCACTTGTCATGTAACGCCCTCTGGGAGGCGCCAGACCTCGCCGGGAACGAGAGTCCGATGCAGACGGGAAGCTGACGCGCTAGGACCGGCAGCGCCGCCTCCATCGGTGAGACAAGGAGGTTCAGCGTGGGTAGCAAGAATCGTTTCCTCGCGGGTACGTCGATCCTCGCCGCCGCGGTCCTGGGCGCAGGTTTCGCGGCGGCGCCGGCCATCGCATCGCAATCGTCGTGCGTCGCGGCGGACAGCCGGCCGACCGTCCGCTTCCTCGACTACGACAGCGGCGTGGCGAACCGGACCGTCGACGGCGGCTGCTCGATCAACGACCTGATCGACGACGAGCGTGCCTGGGCCAACCACGGCGGATTCGTGGCGCACGTGACGCATCTCGCCCGGAATCTGGTCGGCGCCGACGTGATCACCACCGAGGAGGCCGCCGCGCTGACCGAAACCGCGGCACACTCCGACGTGGGGAAGACGATGAGCTATGTCAGCCTGTTCGACGGGACGGCCGAGTCGTACGCGAACTGGGGCTACGTCGGCGGCCGTGGGTTCGCCCTGCGCGACGACGGGTCGATGGTGACGACCAACTCGCCCGCCGGCGGCGGGCTCGGCATGCTGTGGTACCGGGCCGCCCAGTTCGGCGACTTCTCACTGCGCCTGCAGTTTCGCGACGAGCGGGGTGGGGACGCGAACGCGCGGTCGAACAGCGGAGTCTTGGTGCGGTTCCCCGGCGTCGATCCGGCCACCACCCCCCAATGCAACACGACCGATCCGGCATGGGTTGCCGTGAACTGCGGCCACGAGATCCAGATCAACGACTCGCCGGAAATCGGCAGCAACGACCCGCGGAAGACCGGATCCGTGTACGGGTTCGCCGACCTGAACCTCGCCCAGGCCCGCCCGACGGGCAAGGGGGTCTGGAACGACCTCGAGATCCGGGTCGTCGGCCAGCATTACGCCGTAATCCGCAACGGGATGGTGATCAACGAGTTCGACAACGTGCCCGGCCTGCCGTTCCCGGGCCGTCCGACCGACCCGGGCACCAGTGGACGGCAGTACGCGCAGGGCTACATCGGCCTGCAGAACCACGACGGCGGCTCAGTCATCGCCTTCCGCAACGTACGGGTGCGGGACCTCGGCTGATCCTGGCCGGGTGGCGGCTTTTGGGCTGCGGTGATCCGCCGGGCTATCCCGTGCCCGGCGGATCACCGCGCCGCACGCCCGGCGTTCACCTCACCTTCGAGAGCCGCCGCTGTATCGGTGCCCAGGCGGCCGACGCCGCCGCCGTGCTGGCCCGCGCCGTCAACAAGCTCGTGCAGAGCGGCGAAGTGCCCGCCGACCAGCGGTGGCGGGCACTCGAACTCCTGGCCGTCGACTACCTGGCCGGGCAAAGATGCCCGGCCGCCTGCGGCTCCGCCCGTCCGAAGAGCAGATCCGGGTCCTTGCCCGGCACCACGACGCAGTGCCAGCGCAGCACAACGTCCCGCTCCACGGACACGATCACGGTGCTCTCGTCCACGTACTCGTCGAGGACCTGCATCGTGGGGTCGTCGGGCAGGCTGTTCTCCTTCGCCAGGGCCCGCAGCCCGACCCGGGCGAGCACGGTCACGTAGCCGCTCTGCACCCAGTCCGGGGCCGAGTCGATCGGCGTCCACGTCAGGCTGTCGTAGCCGCAGCTCGTCGGCGAACGTCCGGCCGGCCGACACCGCGTTGCCCCAGCGGTACTGAATCCGGTCCCCGACAAGGTGCCAGCACTGCTCCTTGACCAGCGCCAGCAGGCGCTGATTGAACGACTGCGGCCCGGCACTAGCTGGGGGACGCCTGGTCAACCGGCCCCTCGTACGCGAAACGGGCCCGTTGAGCACGGCTCGCGTTGACGTAGCGGCAGCGGGCGGGAGCTTGTAGGGCGGCAGCCAGGATTGGAGAGGCCATCCCGTCCCGTCGAGTACGACCGGCCGGCGGCCGGCGCCCTGGACGGCTTGTCGGTAGCCTCGCGCGCGGTCGACCGACGGCTCGTCCCGGCGGAGGTCCCCGAGGAATCCGACGCGCTCGTGGCCGAGGGCGAACAGGCGCTCGACCACCTCACGGGTGGCGGTCACGTAATCGGCTGCGACGTACGGAACGGTGCCGGCCGGAGGTGTACGGATGAACCGGCCGTTGGAAGCAGGCATCGGACACCCGCGAGCCGATGGTGCGCACGTGCTGGAAGTCGTGGCGGCGGTAGTAGTCGTGCAGGCGGGGGTTCGTGGTCCACGCGTCCAACCGCAGCCACGTCAACCCGGCGCCGTGGGCCCCGCAGGCCCAGGAGAGCATCCGTCCACCGAGGTCCTGGCCGGCGTTTGGGCAGCGGGACGACCAGGTCGGCGCGCGTGCGCGGGGTCAGCGCGGCATCGGAGAACCCGCCGGCACCCCAGCCGCCGATCGAGATCACGATGCGCAGGTGCGGATGCGCCTGCTTGATCACGGCGAGCTGCGCCGGCGCCGCGGAAGGAAGCGTCAGGCGGCCGTCCTCGATCGTGGCAAATGCCATAGAACAGGTGGGTCAACAGGTCGGCGGGAAGATGCTCGATCGGGTACTCGTGCGTGTGTACTCCGGGAAAGTAGGCACCCAGAACCGTCTGCCCCATGATCATCCGCACCGGTAGCAGCCGGCGTCATAGCCGACTCGGTGAAACCGGCGCGATGGGCTAACCCGGCTCGCCTGTGAGGCGCTGGCCGTGAAACATTCTGATCTGCCGATGAGAGGACGCGATTACAGCGGGGCGCAGCAGCGCGATGCCCAGCACGATGCCGAGCTCGCCGCTGCTGGACTCCCGCACCAGCAGAGGCGCGGAACATCAAGCGCGGGTCGGCGGTCGGCACGGCGAAGTCGCCGTCGCGTGGCTGGGCGCGCTCATCGAATCCGGAGAATCGACTCCCCTGCGACGTGCCAATCCGTGCTCCCGCCACCGGTGCACCTGCCCGAGTACGCCGTAGACCCGCTCCATCGCGCCGTCCTACAGTTCCCCCATGCGGATCCGGGTCATCGACGCGTTCACCGACCGGCCGTTCGCCGGCAACCCCGCCGCCGTCTGCCTGCTCGACGCCGGTGCCTGGCCCGACGAGGCGTGGATGCGTCGGGTCGCCGCCGAGATGAACCTCGAGACCGCCTTCGCCCACCCCCTACCCGAGACCTCCAACGCCGACTGGGCACTGCGCTGGTTCACCCCCGCTGGCGAAGCCAACCTGTGCGGCCACGCCACCCTGGCCACCGCCCATGCCCTGTACAGCGACCACGCAACCCCCAGCACCGTCCGCTTCGCCAGCCCCGGCGGCATCCTGATCGCCAACACCCGCCACGACGGCACCATTACCCTCGACTTCCCGGCCGCGCCCCCCACCGAGGCACCGGCCCCCGACGGCATCGCCGACGCCCTCGGCGCCGAACCCGAAGCCACGTACCGCACCGGCGCCCTCGGCGACCTGCTCGCCGTTGTCGGTGACGAGGCCACGGTTTGCGCCCTGAGCCCGGACTTCGCCGCCCTGGCCCACCTGACCCGCCGCGAGGTCATCCGCGGCGTCATCGCTACCGCCCCCGCGGCGCACCGGGACGGCGGCTACGACTTCGTCTCCCGCTACTTCGCACCTGCCAATGGCATCCCCGAGGACCCGGTCACCGGCAGCGCCCACACCGCCCTGGCCCCGTACTGGTCGCACCGCCTCGGCCGCGACCGCCTCACCGGGCTGCAGGCTTCCACCCGCACCGGCCTGGTTTACACCGCCGTCCACGGCGACCGTGTCCATCTCACCGGCCACGCCGTCACCGTCCTCGACAGCGTCCTGCACCACACCGCCGGATAGCCAATGGCATTCCAATAACGCTGGCGAGCCGAGCAGACCTGCTCCGCCTCGTCACGTCGTTCATCGGGTCGGTGCCTGGCTGAAGCCGAGCTGCGCTGATCCGCCAGCGTCGCAGCGGCGTGAGGGGCGAATCCGCCCGACGATCAAGCCTTGCCAGAGATCCGCCAGCGCGTGCTCGGCCGTGTTATGGCGTACTGCGGGACGCACGCTCATGCCGCGAGTCGCGCGCTACCCGGCGTGATGGCGTGCCGGGGCCGCTCCTACGCGAATCTGTTGGAATGAGGGGGCGGAGCCGTGCTGGGTCACTGTTGCCGCGGTTCGCCGTAGGACGCGGCTACAAGGCCGCCAGCCAGGCATGTCCCGGATGCACTCGCGTCAGTAGCCTGGACAGCGTCTCGCGTTGAGTATGAGTGAGCAGCGGGAGAACGCCGTCGAAGTCAGCCTGATCCTTTGGGCGTACGTGCTTGGCCTTGAAGAGAAGAACGAGCTCAGGGCTCAAGTATGGGATCCGGTCCGAGGTATGCCGGATGATTTCGGCGTAGGGCAGCCTGATCGTCTCGTCTCTCCGGCAGATCCACACCTCGCCGTCGTGCGGCTCACGGAAGACATCAAGCAGGTAGCGTCCCGTCGCCGGCTCGCGCAGCCAAGTCTGGCGAGTGGCACCCAGCACCTGTGGCGTCACCGATTCCCAGATCCGAGCGGCGCCAACTGCGCCGAAAGTAAACTCGGCAAAGCGTTCGCGAATCTCCGGGAACTGCCCGGCTGGCACGCCGATCTCGATGTCGTGGTGCTCGCGGGTCTGCTCACCGCGGAACAGGTCCAGAGCCCAGCCTGCCGCAATGTACCAAGGCGCGGAGATCCCGGCCAGGCGGCGTGCGACATCGTGCGGCTTCCAGCATTCCGCCCAGCGGGCTTCGAGTGCCTCGACGTCGCCGGGCGATACCTCGATACCGCCGCTGGGTAACTGGTCGTTCATCCGCCGAACATATCTGGGATCGACGTCCGACTCGCCGTAGGCATCCTCATCTGCCGCAGACCGCGCGTCACGCACGGTAACCAGCGGGCGTCGGCTGTCTCGGCCGGTGGTCGCTGGTTGCTGGTTGCTCAGGTGTCAGCAGCGGTGGCGTGGAGGCGATCGGAGGGGTCAACACCAAGACCAGTTGGTGAAGCGTCAGATGTCCAGGCGTGTCGGCTTCCGACTCCTACGACACCGCATGCTGCTCGGCTGAGGTTGCCCTCCGTCACCGCCGAGAGTGAGACGGCCGAAAGTGGGAAGGAGCCGTTCACGAGACGGTCCCCGTCTTGGAGCCCTTGGAGTTCAGGAAGAGTTCGAGGGCCTCGACGACGAGGCGGTGGTCGTCGAGTTGGGGCAGTCCTGAGACGGTGACGGTGCCGACCGGGCCGGTGTCCCTGAGGATGATCGGGAAGCTGCCGCCGTGCGCGGCGTACAGGGCCGCTTCGAGGTGGGATTGTTCCTCGAAGGTGGTGCCGCGGTCGCGGTAGGTCTGGCCCACGAGGTAGGAGCTGTGTCCGAACCGGCGGACGACGCGGATCTTGCGTTCGATCCAGTCGTCGTTGTCGGCGGAGGTGCCGTGCAGTGCGTAGTGGAAGAGTTGGTGGTCGCCGAGGCGGATGTCGACGGTGACAGCGTGGCCGCGCTCTCTGGCCAGCCCGACCAGGCGAGTTCCCAGGGCCCAGGCGTCGTCATGGTCAAAGCGGTCGAACTGGAGGCGTTCTTCCTGCTCCCGAAGCTCCGGCGTCACGGCGTACCGTTCCCTTCCTCGATCGTCAGAACGATCTAAGCAGAGGAAGAACCGGCGAGCGGAACGTTCATCGTGCCCTACGTCCATCAGCAGATCGGGGTCATGCCGGCATCCGCGTCTGCCGCCGACCGGGCGCGGCCCGCTGATCGGTCTGTGAATATCCGTGGCCGCTGATCGCGGCGCTGCCGAATCTTGCGTGGAGCATCCAGTGTCCTCGCAGCCCAGGCCTCGATCTGCCGGGACGCCTACGATGGTCTCGATGACCATTCCCGAAACACGACACGACGACGTCCTAACCAACGGAGCCCGGGTCGAAGAGGCCCTGCGCCTGCTCGCCGGCGCGCCGGTCACACTCGATGTCGCCGTCAAACGGCTCAGCCGTGGCAGCGGTGTATACGCCTGGTGGGCTGGTCCTTCGGTCTTCCCCGACCTTCCCGGGCCGCCGAATGAAAGCGTCCCGTCGCTACGGCTGCTGTATCTCGGACGGGCGACCAGCCTGCGGGGCCGGATCCTGCGCAACCACCTGAGGCGTTCGGGCAGCTCGACTCTGCGCCGTACTTTGGCCGGGCTTCTTGTGTCCGAGGGCTACCGAACAACCTGGACCGATCGAGTTGTCCTGGTCCCTGAGGATGAGGCGCGGCTGACCACGTGGATGTACGCGCACCTGCGCTTGACCTGGGTGGAAGACGCGGAGCCGGCGACCATCGAGGCCGAACTTGTCCGGCGTGTGCACCCGCCACTCAACGTACACGGCGTCAACCCCGAGCACATCCAGTCGGCCGTGGTCGCCGCCAAGAACTCCTACAACATCAGCAGCCGCCCGGCCGAGTGCTCGCGAACCCCGTAACCGTTTGCCCGGCACGCGTACGGGTACCGATGCGCGCTCATGCCGCACACCGTGGGCTATGCCCGTTCCCGTGGCGTTACGGCATCGGCCTGCCTGACCGTTGAAAGCTGTGCCGAGCCCAGGTGGTGCGGCGGCATCGGCGTCTCGTCAGCGGGCCGCTTGCCTGCCGACTGGGCAGGCTCGGATCGCGACGGTGACCTGGTTGGCTAGCGCAGTGACTCGGGTCGGTCCAGCTGCCCGCTCCAGCTCGCGGGCAGCGGCTGCGACCAGGGGTGCGCGACGGTGCCCCGGCACTGCAGCGCGGGTGGGGACAGCAGCAGCGCGAGTGGCGTTGAGCCATCACTGACGGGCGCGTCCTGGCTGCTGACGGCCGTTGTTCTCGCCTTTGCTGGCGTCGGTAGAAGGGCCTCGCGGCATCGACATGCGCCTCTGGCGTTGTTGGGCTGGCGTCGGCCCTTATATCGGGGTCTGAAGCTTGAGTCCCACTGGCAATCTCCTGACCTGGGGCCTGTTGCTCGGTGAGTTCGTCGGCGAGCCCGAAGAGTTGCGGAGCGACAAGCACAATCTTCTCGGCGAAGGCAAAGGCGATTATCAGCCCCGACGCCAAGGCTAGTTCGAGGGATCATCGTCGCTGGGGGGCGTCGGCGGCGGCCGCGGCGCGGGCCGCCTCGGCGAGGACGACGTCGGTGAAGAGAGCGGTGACATCGAGGCCGACGATAGCGATGGTGTGGTTCTGGCCGGCAGGCATCAGGCGGGCGGACTCGTTGCGGACGTAGCCGAGTTGGGCGATGGAGTTCCGGGCGCGCGTGCCCGGTAGTGGCGATGTGAGCCTTGACACGTACTCGAACTTTGGCTTAGTTTCCCAGAACAGGCGATTGAAACGATTCAGCGCGCCCGGGTGTCGCTCGCTATTCGCGTACGAGCCCGCCTACGACGGGGCCTCTGACATCTGCGATAGATGGGAGCAGTACTGATGACCGACCGGGCAGCGGTGACGGCGGCCTTGCGGGCGCAGCGGATCGAGACGCCCTCGTGGGCCTACGGCAACTCCGGCACCCGCTTCAAGGTGTTCGCCCAGGAAGGCGTGCCGCGAAACGCGTACGAGAAGGTGGACGACGCCGCGACGGTGCACCGGTTCACCGGCGTGGCACCGAGCGTGGCGCTGCACATCCCGTGGGACCGGGTGGACGACCACGCCGACCTCGCCAAGCACGCGCAGGAGGTGGGGATCCGGCTGGGCGCCATCAATCCGAACGTGTTCCAGGAGGACGACTACCGCCTGGGCAGCGTCTGCAACCCCGATCCGGCGGTGCGCCGCAAGGCGCTGGACCATCTGCTGGAATGCGTGGAGATCGGTGTGGCGACCGGCTCGACGATCCTGAGCCTGTGGTTCGCCGACGGCACGAACTATCCGGGCCAGGACAGCATCCAGGCCCGACAGGACCGGCTGGCCGAGGCGCTGGCGGCGACGTACGCCGCGATGCCCGCGAACATGCGGATGCTGCTGGAGTACAAGCTCTTCGAGCCCGCCTTCTACACCATGGACGTCCCGGACTGGGGCACGTCGTACGCGCACTGCCTGACGCTGGGGGAGCGGGCCCAGGTACTGGTCGACACCGGACACCATGCGCCGGGGACGAACATCGAGTTCATCGTGGCGTTCCTGCTGCGGGCGCGACGGCTCGGCGGTTTCCACTTCAACAGCCGCTTCTACGCCGACGACGACCTGATGGTCGGCGCCGCCGACCCGTTCCAGCTGTTCCGGATCATGCACGAGATCGTGCAGGCTGGCGGCCTGGACCCGGAGGCCGACGTGGCGTTCATGCTCGACCAGTGCCACAACATCGAGCCGAAGATCCCCGCGATGATCCGGTCGGTGCTGAACGTACAGGAGGCCACGGCCAAGGCGCTGCTGGTCGACTCCGACGCGCTGCGCGTGGCGCAGGAGAACGGGGACGTGCTCGGTGCTAACGCACTGCTGATGGACGCGTTCAACACCGACGTGCGGCCGCTGCTGGCCGAACTGCGCGAGGAGATGGGGATCGACCCGGACCCCATCGCCGCCTACCACCGCTCCGGCCATCACGAGCGACTGGTCGCCGAGCGCCGCGGCGGCGCTCAGGCTGGCTGGGGCGCCTGACTGGTACGACCCGAAAGGGGTGCGGCAGGTGAACCGCGTTGCCGAGCCACGTCCTGAGCTGTCCGACGAGGACGTGGCTCTCCTCTCACTGCTCGCCCGCGGACTGTCGCTGGAGGCCGTCGCCCGCCGGCTAGAGACATCGGAGCGGACGGTGCGCCGCCGGACCCGGACTATCTGTGACCGGCTGGGGGTGAACACGGCGATCGAGGCGGTGGTCTGGGCCGCGCGGCGCAGTCTGATCTGACCCGCGACCGGTGGCCCGATGCGGTGGCCCGCCGGCCGCCAGTCGAGCCCTGGCGCCCGACGCGGCTGGCCGGATCCGGACACGGGGTTGCATCGATGTTTCCAGGCGGGGCTGGTCGCCGAGGTGACCCGCGGCGTCAATGACCAGGTGTGGAACGAGCCCGCAAGGTTCGCCGCCAGTCCGCCGGGCAGCTCCGGACCATTCCACCGGAGGGCAGCGTTTCGCGGTGCTGTCCGGAGTCGCCTCGGCCGAACCGGACCGATCGGGTCCTTGAGAGGCTGGAGCCAGCTCTGGACGCCGTACGGCGCGAAGCCCGGCACCGGCTCGATGCCGCAGATGGTCTGCCCGTTCATGGAGGTGATCGGGCCGGGCGGCACCACCGGCAGGATCGCCGTCCTCGCCGACGGGCTGACGACGGTCACTGTCGCCGGGCGGCTGGCCTGACACGCGACAAGGCCAATGCGTACGGGGCGCACAGCGACGGCCGGTATGTCTACCCACCGGCGTGCCCGCCGGAGCCCACACGATCAGCGCTCACCCCGCCGACGACTGACACCGCCGCAACCCGGGCCCGCCGACCGGCGCCATTGGACGGGCGGTCCGCCGGAACGTCGTCGTCCGAAGCCGTGTGGCGGGCGTCTGTTCCTCCGCCGTCACTTGTGGTGTCACCGCGGCACGGTCCGTTCGCTGTTGCCCCGGCGCGGTAACCGAACCGAAACCGAAACCGAACGTGAGTCAATCGAAACTGTTACGACGGCGACTTCTCTTTCCTTTATTGACCGTCCCGCTGACTGTGTCTAGCGTCACCTCACCACCGCAACGGAGGGATCGCGGAACCATGCCGGGGATTGCCGAGCACGAGCGCCAGCAACACGTGCTGCGCCTGCTCGACGGCCAGGGCCGGGTCAGCATCGGGGACCTGATCGAACGGTTCGGTGTCTCGGCCGTGACGATCCGCAAGGACCTCGAATCGCTCGAACGGCGCCGGCTGCTGCGGCGCGTCCGCGGCGGCGCCGTGCCCCACGACGGCGCCGACGAGGGCGCCTTCGAGATGCGACTGCGTCACAGCGAGGCTGCGAAGCAGGCGATCGCCCGCGCCGCTGCGGCGCAGGTCAAGGACGGCGACGCCATCTGCCTGGACTGCAGCACGACCTGCTACTACCTCGCGGTGGAACTGCGGGCCCGGCGCGGCCTGGTCGTGGTGACCAACGGGTTGCGCGCCGCCGACGTGCTCAGCGAGTCCGACGCGATCACCGTCGTCGTGCTCGGCGGCACCGTACGCCGCTCGTCCCAGTCCCTCGTCGGTGACTTCGGCGACGACCTGTCGTCGCGGGGCCGGCTCAGCGTCGGCTTCTTCGGGCTGCGGTCTCTCAGCCCCACGCACGGGCTGATGGAGTTGAGCCTGGAGGAGACCACGGTCAAGCGGCGGCTCGCCGCGGCCTGCGACCGCGTCTACGGGCTCTTCGACTCCTCGAAGCTCGGGCGCTTCGGCCTGCACCCCTTCGTCGCCACCGATCACCTCACCGGTCTCGTCACCGACGACGGCACCCCGGACGACGTCGCACGACAGTGGTCGTCCCGGGGGGTGCCGGTGGAGCGCGTACCGGTCACCAGGGGAGGAGAATCATGAGCCGCCGCCGCCGCTGCGTCGCCGTGGACCTCGGTGCGGAGAGCGGCCGCATCGTCGTGGGCACCTTCGACGGGCGGCGGCTGGAGACGGAGATCGTGCACCGCTTCCCGAACCAGCCGCACGTGGTCGACGGGCACCTGCGCTGGGACATGACCGCGCTGTGGCACGAGATCCTGGCAGGCCTCGGCCGCGCCGGAGCCAGCGGCCGGGTCGACTCGGTGGGCGTGGACACCTGGGGGATCGACTACGGCTACGTGGACGAGCGGGGCGACCTCGTCGCCGACCCGGTGTCGCACCGGGACGCCCGTACGGAGGGGATGCTCGCGGAAGCCACGCGGATCGTCGGACGCGACCGGCTCTACGGCAGCACCGGCGTCCAGCTCATGGAGATCAACTCCGTCTTTCAGCTCCTCGCCGAGTCCCGCGCCGGCGGCCCGCCGCCGCAAGCCCGCCGCCTGCTCATGATGCCGGACCTGTTCCACCACCTGATGTCCGGCGCCAGCGTCGCGGAGTTCACGGCCGCCAGCACCACCGGGGCGTACGACGTCGCGGGCCGGACCTGGGCCACCAAGCTCCTCGACGACCTCGGCGTCCGAACCGATCTGCTGCCCGAGGTGGTGGACGCCGGCACCGACCTTGGTCCGGTCGTGTCCCCGCTGGCCGCGTTGCCCGGCCTGGCCGGCGCCCGGGTCATCACACCCGGCAGCCACGACACCGCCAGCGCCGTCGCGGCCGTGCCGTTTGACAATCCATACGCCGGCTACGTCTCCTCCGGCACCTGGTCGCTCGCCGGCGTGGAGCTGGCGCACCCCGTGGTGGACGAGGGCTCGCGCGAGGCGAACCTCACCAACGAGGGCGGTGTGGCCGGGACGGTCCGGCTGTTGCGCAACGTGATGGGGCTCTGGGTGCTGCAGGAGTGCCGGCGCCAGTGGGCGCGGGAGGGCCATGACATCGACTACCCGGCGCTGGTCGCGCTGGCCGCCGAGGCGCCGGCGGCGCGCAGCGTCGTCGACGTCGATCACCCCTCGTTCGTACGCCCCGGCGACATGCCCGCGCGGATCCGGGCCTACTGCCGGGCCACCGGCCAGCCGGTGCCCGCCGGCATGGGTGAGGTGGCCCGGTGCGTCCTGGAAGGCCTGGCCCTGCGCTATCGCGTGGCCTTCGAGTCGATCGTGAAGGTGACGGGGCGGCCGATGACCGCCGTGCACATCGTTGGCGGTGGATCCCGCAACGATCTGCTCAACCAGTTGACCGCCGACACCACCGGACTACCCGTCCGCACGGGGCCCGTCGAGGCCACCTCCATGGGCAACCTGCTCGTCCAGCTCATGGCGCTCGGCGAGCTCGCGGGACTGGATGACATACGAGAGGTGGTCCGACAGGACGACCACGGTCGCCTCGTCGAACCGCGCGACCCCGCCATGTGGGGGGAGCACTACACCCGATTCCGCGACGTCGTCGCGTCGGTTTCGCCCGGGCAAGACCTGGTCGAGTAACCATTCCAAATCCGCCGCCCCGGGGCGGCGTCCTGCACCCGCCGGGCGGGGGCAGGCTAGAGAGGAGTATCCATGCGGATGTCGAAGAGGGCGACGACACTGCTCGCCGTCGGGCTCGTCGGCGCGCTCGCGATGGCCGGCTGCAGCAAGAAGGGTGGCGGCAGCGGGTCGTCGAGCGAGTCCGGCGGCGGCCAGAAGCAGATCAGCGTCGCGTTCGTTCCGAAGCTGCAGGGCATCCCGTACTTCGAGGCGATGAACACCGGCGGCCAGAAGGCCGCCAAGGACCTCGGTATCAACTGGATCTACAAGGGGTCCACCACGGCGGACCCGGGGGCGCAGACGGACATCGTCAAGTCCCTGATCCAGCAGAAGGTCGACGTCCTCGTCGTCGCACCCAACGACCCCGACTCGATGGCGCCGGTGCTCGCCGACGCGAAGGCCAAGGGCATCCACGTCATGACGTCGGACACCGACGCGCCGAACTCGGTGCGCGAGGTGTTCGTCAACCAAGCCAACACCGAGGGCATCGGCCAGGCGCTCACGGACTCGCTCCTGGAGAAGATGGGCGGCCAGGGCAAGTACGCCATCGTCTCCTGCGGCCAGACCGCCGCGAACCTGAACGCCTGGATCGATGTGCAGAAGAAGTACACCGCGGAGAAGTACCCCAAGGCGCAGATCGTCGACACCGTCTACGCGGGTGAGGACGAGGCCAAGGCGGTCTCGATGGCCAAGGACCTGATGAACGCCCACCCCGACCTGACCGGCCTGGTCGGTGAGTGCACCAGCTCGGCGCCGGGCGTCGCGAAGGCCGTCCGCGAGGCCGGCAAGGTCGGCAAGGTCTTCACGGTCGGCCTCGGCACGCCGCAGGCGATGAAGCCGTACCTGGCCGACGGCTCGTCCAGCGCGGCGATCCTGTGGAACGTGGAGAACCTCGGCTACCTGACCGCGTGGGCGGGCAAGCAGCTCGCCGAGGGCAAGACGTTCGCGAGCGACAACCAGGTCAGCAGCGACCTCAGCGGCGTCAAGTACTCCAGCGACAAGAAGGAACTGCTGCTCGGCGACCCGCTGCGGATCACCAAGGACAACGTCGACCAGTTCAACTACTAGCAGGCGCGGCGGGTCGGGCCCTCGGCCCGGCCCGCCCCACCGGAGGCCAGCATGACCACGGCGGACACTCGGCCAGGCGCGACCGCGTCGGCGACCGCGCCCCCGGTGCTGAGACTCACCGGCATCGACAAGCGGTACGGCGGCGTGCACGCGTTGCGCGGCGTCGACTTCGAACTGGCCCGCGGAGAGGTGCACGCGCTCGTCGGGGAGAACGGCGCGGGCAAGTCGACGCTCATCAAGATCGTATCCGGGGCGGAGACGCCGGACGCCGGACGGATCGAGATCAACGGCGAGACGCTCGCCACCGGCAGCACCACCTCGGCGCTCGGCGCCGGCATCGCCACGGTGTACCAGGAGCCGCAGCTCTTCGGCGAACTCACCGTGGCGGAGAACGTCTTCATCGGGCGAGAACGGCGGCGGGCCGGGATCGTCCAGCGCGGCCGCCAGCACGAGGAGGTCGTCTCGCTCCTCGAGCGCATGGGCCTAGACGCCGCGGTCGCCGACGTACGGGTGGCCGACCTGTCGGTCGCCGAGCAGCAGCTGGTCAGCATCGCCAAGGCCTTCGCGAGCCAGCCGCGGATCCTCATCCTCGACGAGCCCTCCGCCATCCTCACCGACCGGGAGATCGAGACGCTCTTCGCGGCGGTCCGCGGGATGTGCGACAGTGGCGTCGCGGTCATCTACATCAGCCACCGGCTCGACGAGCTGGCCCAGATCACCGACCGCGTCACCGTGCTGCGGGACGGGCAGGTGGTGGCGAGCCGTCCCACCCGGGAGCTCAGCGTCCGCGCCGTCGCCGAGCTGATGGTCGGGCACAAGCTCGAAACCGGGCAGGTGAATCGGACCGTGGCCGACGCCGAGCCGGCGCTCGCGGCGTCCGGCCTTGGGCGCCAGGACGTCTTCGCCGACGTCAATCTGGCCGTGCGCCCCGGCGAGGTGGTCGCCCTCTACGGCCTGGTCGGCTCCGGCGCCGCCAGCATCGCCCGGGCACTGTACGGGATCGACCCGGCAGACTCCGGCGCCGTCCGGATCAACGGCCGCGACGTCGCGCTCAAATCCCCGGCCGACGCGGTACGGCACGGCATCACCATGCTGCCCGCCAACCGGAAGGTGCAGGGCGTCTTCAGCTCCAAGAGCATCGCCTTCAACATCTCCAGCGCACACCTGCGACTGCTCAGCCGCGCCCGGCTGTGGGTGAACCGCGGCCGGGAGCGGTCCGTCGCGCAGGACTTCATCAAGCGCATCGCCATCAAGGCACCCGGCCCGGCGACCCTCGTCGGCAACCTCTCAGGCGGCAACCAGCAGAAGGTCGTCCTCGCCCGCCAGCTCGTCGAACGGCCCCGCATCCTCCTGCTGGAGGAACCCACCCAGGGTGTCGACGTGGGGGCCAAGGACGAGATCCACCGGATCATCGTCGACCTCGCCGACGCCGGCAGCGCCGTCCTCGTCGTGTCCTCCGACCTGCCGGAGGTCCTGCAGCTCGCCGACCGGGTGCTGGTGGTGCGCGCGGGGCGGATCGCGGCGAGCTTCGACCGGGGTGCACGCCAGGCCGACGTCCTGGCGGCCGCCGCCGGCGACGACGGATCGGGTCGGGCGTCCGCGGCAGGCCGCGACTCGACGACGGAGGTAGGAGCGGCATGACCGGACTTGTCCAGACCGTACCGCTGCGCCGGCGGCGCCCGATCGCCCGCGCGGTCGAAGGCCAGGAACTCGCGCTCGTCGTCGTCATCGCGGCCCTCTGGCTCGCGCTGTCCTTCGGCACGAGTACCTTCCTCACCGGCTCGAACCTGCGCAACATCCTGTTCGCCGTCGCGGCGACCGCGATCATCGGCATCGGGATGACGCCCGTCATCGTGACCGGCGGCATCGACGTCTCCGTCGGCAGCATGGCCGCCGTCGTCATGGTGGTGGTGGCCAAGCTCGTCCGCGACGCCGGAGCGCCCGCGCCGCTGGCGGTGCTGGTGGCGGTCGCGCTCGGGCTCGCGCTCGGCTGCGTCAACGGGCTGCTGGTCAGCCTCGGCGGCATCCACCCGATCATCGTCACGTTCGGCACCCTGAACGTGTTCCGCTTCGTGGCGCTGCGCATCTTCGAGAACAAGCAGGTGGCGGGAGTGCCGGACACCCTGGGATGGTTCGGCGGCGGCCAGGCCGGGCTGGGCCTGCTGGGCGTGCCGCACGCCTGGTGGCTCGCCATGGTGCTCGCCGCACTCACCTGGTGCTACATGCGCTACTGGGCGACCGGCCGCCACTGGTACGCGATCGGCAACGACGCCGACGCGGCCCGTCTCGCCGGCATCCACGTCCGCCAGCGCATCGTCTCCGCGTACGCCCTGACCGGCTTCTTCGTCGGCCTGGCGGCCTGCGTCCTGGTTGGCAGCGGCGGCCTGGTGCAGCAGAACGCCGGCACCGGGCTGGAGTTGCAGGTCATCGCGGCCGTCGTGATCGGAGGGACGAGCATCCTCGGCGGCCGCGGCACGGTGCTGGGGACGTTGCTGGGCGCGCTGCTGGTCGGCACCGTGACCAGCGCCATCACCCTGCTCGGCTGGCCCAGCGAGCTGACCGAACTGTTCATCGGCGCGTTCATCCTGGTCGCGGTTGGCGTCGACCTGGTCCGTGAGCGCCGCAGGAGGGCACGATGACGACCAGAACAGCCGAACCGGAACAGCTCAAGGACGACAAGACCGAGCCGGTCGCGGTCGGTGCGAGGATCGCGCGGGCACTGCGGTTCGTGCTCTCCGAACGGGTCGCGCTGCTGAGCGTGCTGCTTGTCATCGTCGTGGTGTGGTTCTGGTACCTGGGTCGCAACGACTACCTCGTCGCGCCGTACGACGCCGACTACCTCGCCTCGGCGCTGGAGACGATGGTCCCGCTCTGCCTCCTCGGCCTCGCCGAGTTCATCGTCATCGTCTCCGGGCGCGGCGGGATCGACCTGTCCGTGGGATCGATCGTCAGCCTCTCCGGCATGGCCTTCGGCTTCATGGTCGGCCAATGGGGGTGGCCCGTCCTCCCCGCGCTGGCGCTGACCATCCTGGTCGGCGGGGTGCTCGGCGCGGCGAACGGGCTGCTGGTCGCGTACCTCGGGTTCCCGGCCCTGATCGCCACGCTCGCCACCTACTACGCGTACGGGTCGCTCGCGCTGGTCAGCAACGACCGGGCGCCGATCTCCACCAGGCCCATCCAGGACCTGCACTCGCTGACCCGGCCGCTCGACCTGCCCGTGGTGCCGGACCTGCCGGCGCAGATGCTGACGTTCCTCGTGCCGTGCGTCCTCGTGGTGTGGCTGGTGATCAACCGCAGCACATACGGCCGCAAGCTGTACGCGATCGGCACGAACGACGTGGCCGCCCGGTTCGCCAACCTCGACGTCCGGCAGACCCGGTTCCGCGCCTACGTCGCCTCCGGCCTACTTTCGGGGGTGGTCGCCGTGGTGACGGTCGCCCAGTTCGCCTCCGCCCGCCCTGACGCGGGCAGCGTCGGCAACGGGATGGCCCTGCCGGCAATCACCATCGCCGTGCTCGGCGGCGTGGCGATCACCGGCGGCCTGGGCCGGGTGGCCGGGGTGGTGATCGCCGCCCTGCTCATCATCTGGCTCAACGCCGGCAT
The DNA here is from genome assembly GCF_040639095.1 of Micromonospora sp. NPDC023966. Classification (NCBI taxonomy): domain Bacteria; kingdom Bacillati; phylum Actinomycetota; class Actinomycetes; order Micromonosporales; family Micromonosporaceae; genus Micromonospora; species Micromonospora sp. NPDC023966. The sequence continues at coordinate 324,742 of NZ_JBEZZJ010000003.1, forward strand.
CCTGCTCGCCTTCGAGGGCTCGGACGGCAGCCAGTTCCAACTCCTCGCGCTCGGTGCCGTCCTCGTCCTCTCCGCGCTGCTCAACGCGATCACCCTGCGCCGCCGCGGCGGTGTGCGGTGAGCGTGCGCAGCGACGCAGGCGCCGTCCCCGCCGAGCTGGTCGAGCTGACGCTGCGCATCGGCGACCCGGCCCGGGACCTGGTCAGCCTCGCCGAAGGCAACACCTCGACCGTCGCCGACGGCGAGCTGGTGGTCAAGGCGAGCGGCGCCCGGATGGACCGCGCGAAGCCCGAGGACTTCGTGGTCGTCGATCTCGACGCCGCAGCCCGGGTCCTCGGCGACCCCCGCGCCACGCAGGACGAACTCTCCGCGCTGCTGGCCGTGGCGGACGACCCGCGCGGGCGGCGCGCCTCGATCGAGACGCTCGTTCACGTCGCCGCGGTGCACGCCGGCGGAGCCACCTGGGTCGCCCACACCCATCCCACCGCGATCGTCGGGCTCGTCTCGATCGTCGAGGGGGAACGGCTGTGGCAGGCGCCGCTCTTCCCCGACGAGGCCGTGGTGGTCGGCCGCCCCGCCTGGGTCGACTACCACGAGCCGGGCCTCGCGCTCGGTCGCGCCGTGGCCCGCTCGATCACCGAGCACGCCGAACGGCACGGGGCGCCGCCCCGGCTGGTGCTGCTCGGCAACCACGGCATGGTCGCGCTGGGCCGCTCGCCCGAGGAGGTCGAGGCGGTCACCGCGATGGCGGTGAAGGCCGCCCGCACCCGCGCGCTGGCCCACGCCGTCGGCACCCCGCGCTACCTGGACGCCGCCGGCGGGAACGCGCTCGCCTCCCGCGCCGACGAGGTCGCCCGGCGCGCCCTGCTCGCCGGGAAAACGGTATGACCCGGACGGACCCGCCGTTCGCCGGGCGCACCGTGCAGGCGGTCTTCTTCGACATCGGGGGCCCGATCTACGACGACGAGAACTTCGCGACCGCCGTGCTGGCGGCGCTCGACGACCTGCTCGCCGAGCAGGGCCGTCCGCCGGCCGACCGGGCCCGGTTCCGGGCCGTTTACGACGGCGTCCGGGCAGCGCAGTCCGGGTCACTGCGGCGCGCCCTCGCTGCGGAGTTCCTCGGTGACGAGCGGCGGCGCGACGACCTGCACGCCCGTACCCGGCGGTACTGGCGGCACGGGCCGGGCACTCTCCACCCCGACGTGCTGCCCTGCCTGCGGGCCCTGCACGGGCGGGTACGCATCGGAGCGCTGGCCAACCAGGAAGCCGACGTCCTCGACGCGCTGCGCCGCGACGGCGTAGCCCCGTTCATCCAGGTCTGGGCGGTCTCCGCGCTGGTCGGCCACGAGAAGCCCGACCCGGCGCTGTTCGAGTGGGCGGTCAAGGAGGCGGGGACCAGCCCCGCGAACGCCGTCCACGTCGGCAACCGCCTCGACACCGACGTTCGGCCCGCCCGTGCCCTCGGCCTCGGAACGGTCTGGGTGTTGCGCGGCGAAGCCCCTCCGGAGCCGACGGCCGAGCAACTCGCCGAGCCCGACGTCGCCCTCCCCGACCTACGTACGCTTCCCCGGCTGCTGCTCGGCACCCGGCCCGGCGACGGGGACCGGCGCGCATGAACGAGGTGGTCATCGGCCTGGACGTCGCCACCGCCGACGTACGCGCCGTCGCGGTCACCCCCGACGGGAACGTGGTGGCGCGGGCGGCGCAACCACTTCCGCCGCCGGAGCGGGCCGGTAACGGACGCGCTGAGCAGTCGCCGGTCCACGCCGACGTGGCGGTGGCGGTCCTCGCCCGGCTCGGCGCCGACCTGCGCTGCCCGGTCCGGGCAGTGGCGGTAACCGCGACCTCCGGCACCGTCGTTCCCTGCTCGGACGACCTCGCCCCGGTCGGGCAGGCCCTGCTGTACAACGACCGCCGGGCCGGGCAACCGGGAGTCGGGATCGATCCCGGGCTGGTGGCGGCCGCGCCGGCGCTCGCCCGCGTCGCGTGGCTGCACCGGCACCGGCCCGCGCCCCGTTACCGCCACGTCAGCGACCTCGTTGTTGCGCGGCTCACCGGCGAGGACGTTCCCACCGACACCAGCCACGCGCTCAAGACCGGTGCCGACCCGCAGACGCTGCGCTGGTCCGCGCACCTGCTCGACGCGGCGGAGGTCCCGGAATCGAGGCTGCCGCGCCTGGCGTCGCCCGGAACCCCGGTCGGCGGCCTCTCGGCGGGCACCGCGTCGGCGACCGGCCTGGCCGCCGGTGTACCGGTGGTGCTCGGGATGACCGACGGATGCACCGGCCAGATCGCGGCGGGCGCCGTGCGGACTGGTGACACCGTCGGCGTGCTCGGCACCACGCTGGTGGTCAAGGTGGCCGCTCCGCGCCGCGTGGCCGACTCCGCCCTCGGTGTCTACAGCCACCTCGCGCCGGACCGCTACTGGTGGGCCGGGGGAGCGAGCAACGCCGGCGCCGGGGCGCTGCGCAACGCGTTCCCGGACGCCGACCTGGCGGCCCTCGACCTCGCGGCCGCAGCGCACGGGCCCGCACGGACGCTGCGCTACCCCGTGCCGGGCCGCGGCGAGCGGTTCCCGTTCGTCGCGCCCGACGCCGGCGGCCCGCTCGACGACGAGGCCGCCGACCCAGGCGAGCACTACCGCGCGCTGCTCGACGGCGTCGCGTACGTCGAACGGCTGGCCCTCGACGTCCTCGCCGGGGCCGGCGCTGCCAGCCGCGGCGCGGTGCGCGCCGTCGGCGGCGGTAGCCGTAGCCTGCCCTGGCTGCGGATCCGGGCCACCGTGCTGGGCCGTCCGCTCGTGGTGCCGGCCGAGGCGTCCAGCGCCTTCGGCGTAGCCGTCCTGGCCGCGTCGTCCGCCGTGCACTCCGATCTGGCCGCGGCCGTCGACGCGATGGTGACCCTCGCCCGCACGGTCGAGCCGGACCCCACCGAGAAGGCCCAGCTCGACGGGGGATACGCCCGGTTCGTCGACGCGCTCGTGCGCCGCGGCTGGCTCTCCCCGCACCCGACCACCACCACCCAGGACCGAAGGATCTCCCCGGAGCAGATTGAGGTATGACCGTGAACAGCACCCGAGATGACGTTCCCGCCGGTGTGTCCGCCGAGGTGACCGCCATGCTCGACAGGGCGAACCAACTCGGAGCGGACCCGACGGTGACCAACTACGGCGGTGGGAACTCGTCGTGCAAGGCGGAGGTCGTACACCCGGCGACCGGCGAGACCACGACCCTGCTCTACGTCAAGGGATCCGGCGGCGACCTCGGGACCCTGCGCTACCCCGGGCTCGCCGTGCTCGAACTCGACCGACTGCGCCGCCTGGACGACCGGTACCAGGGGGTCGAGCACGAGGACGACATGGTCGACCTCTTCACCTTCTGCTCCTTCGGCCCGGGCGGGGCCGCACCGTCGATCGACACCCCGATGCACGGCCTGGTCGAGGCCACGCATGTCGACCACCTGCACCCGGACAGCGTCATCGCCCTCGCCGCGGCGGCCGACGGCGAGCGGCTCGTGCAGGAGTGCTACGGCGACCGGGTGCGCTGGGTGCCGTGGATCCGGCCGGGCTGGGAACTCGGAAAGATGATCGCTGAGATCGTCCGGACCCAGCCGCGGGCCGAGGGCGTGGTCCTCGGCGGGCACGGACTGACCACCTGGGGAGCGACCAGCGAGCAGTGCGAGGAGCGGGCGCTGCGGCTCATCCGCGAGGCCGCCGAGTTCATCGAGCGCACCGGCAAGGCCGAGCCGTTCGGCGCCGTACGCGCCGACCGCGGCCCGCTGCCCGAGGCGGAACGCCGGGCGCGCGCCGCGCAACTCGCGCCGATCCTGCGCGGCATCGCGGGCACCGACAGCCGCGTCGTCGGCCACTTCCGGGACGACGAGGTGGTACTGGACTTCCTCGGCCGCGAGGCGCTCGACCGGCTCGTGCCGCTAGGCACCTCCTGCCCGGACCACTTCCTGCGCACGAAGGTACGTCCGCTCCTGCTGGACACCGCCCCGGACGCGCCGCTGGAGGAGGTGGTGACGCGGCTGCGGGAGCTGCACGCGGAGTACCGCGAGGAGTACGCCGCCTACTATCACCGGCACGCCACCCCGGACAGCCCGCCGATGCGCGGTGCCGACCCGGCCATCGTGCTCGTCCCGGGCGTGGGCATGTTCTCCTTCGGCGGAGACAAGCAGACCGCCCGCATCGCCGGCGAGTTCTACGTCAACGCGATCAACGTGATGCGCGGAGCGGAGGCCGTGTCGACGTACGCCCCGGTTGACGAGAGCGAGAAGTTCCGGGTCGAGTACTGGGAGCTCGAGGAACGCAAGCTGCGCCGCCGGCCGAAGCCGAAGGCGCTCGCCGGCCGGGTCGCCCTGGTCACCGGCGGCGCCTCCGGGATCGGACGCGCCACCTGCACGGCGCTGGCCGCCAAGGGCGCCTGCGTCGTGATCGTCGACCTCGACCACGAGGGGGCCCGGCAGTTCGCGAAGGAACTCGGCGGCCCGGACGTCGCCGGCTGCGTCCGCGTCGACGTGTCCGACGAAGCCTCGGTGCGGGAGGCGATCGAGGCCGCCTGCCTCTCGTTCGGCGGGCTGGACATCGTGGTGAACAACGCCGGCTTGTCCCGCTCGGCGCCGCTGGAGGAGACCACCACCGAGACGTGGGACCTGCAGTTCGACGTGATGGCCCGCGGTTCGTTCCTCGTCTCGCGGGAGGCCGCGCGGGTGCTGCGCGCCCAAGCCCACGGCGGGGACATCGTCTACATCGCCAGCAAGAACGCCGTCTTCGCCGGTCCCGCCAACATCGCCTACTCGTCGGCGAAGGCCGCGCAGGCACACCAGGTACGCCTCCTGGCGGCCGAACTCGGCCCCGACGGGGTACGGGTCAACGGCGTCAACCCGGACGGCGTCGTGCGCGGGTCGGGGATCTTCGCCGGCGGCTGGGGCGCCCAGCGCGCCGCGGTCTACGGCGTCCCCGAGGAGAAGCTCGGCGAGTACTACGCGCAGCGGACCCTGCTCAAGCAGGAGGTGCTGCCGGAACACGTCGCCGCCGCGGTCGTCGCTCTCGTCGACGGTTCCCTGCCCCTGACCACCGGTCTGCTCGTCCCCGTGGACGGCGGCGTTCCCCAGGCGTTCCTGCGATGAGCGTCCGCAACCCGCTCGGCATCCACGCCGCCGTCTTCGTCGGCGGCTGGAGCCCCGAGGAACGCCGCAGCGCCGCCGCTCGGGCCCGTCGGGCCGGCTACGACGTGCTGGAGATCCCCGCGCTGGACCCCGCGGCCGTCGACATCGCCGACACCCGCGCCGTGCTGGATGAGCACGGGCTGGCCGGGGTCTGCTCGCTGGGCCTCGACTTCGACGCGGACATCTCCAGCCCCGATCCCCAGATCGCCGCCCGCGGCGAGGCGCGGTTGCTGGCGGCCCTCGACGTGGCGGCCGGCCTTGGCGGGGGATTCATGGGCGGCGTGATCTACAGCGCGCTCGGCAAGTACGGCCGGCCGATGGACCCGCGCGGGCGTGACTCGATGGTGGCCATCCTGCGCCGGCTGGCCGGGCGGGCCTCCGACCTGGGCGTGACGCTCGGCTTGGAGGCAGTGAACCGTTACGAGTCGAACGTCATCAACACCTGTGCGCAGGCGGTCCAGGTAATCAAGGACGTCGGGGCGGGCAACGTCGTGGTCCATCTCGACGTCTATCACGCCAACATCGAGGAGAACTCGATCGCCCAGGCGGTCGCCGACTGCGGCGACCACCTGGGGTACGTCCACGTGGGCGAGTCGCACCGGGGCTACCTGGGCACCGGGTCGGCCGACCTCGACGGGCTCTTCCAGGCCCTGCGGCAGGTCGGCTACGGCGGCACCGTGACGTTTGAGTCGTTCTCCCGGGCGGTGGTCTCCGCCGACCTGTCCGACCGGTTGGGCGTGTGGCGGGACCTGTGGGAGGACCCCGACGATCTCGCCGCCCACGCGCACGCGTACATGTCGGCCCGGATCGGGCGGGCCGACCCGGCGGGCTGAGGCCGGCAACCGCACCCCGGCTGCAGATATTGCACCTGATCTTTGATCGGAGGATGGGCATCGAAGAATAGCCGGCGAGGAAATAACCTGTTCGTACAATTCACGAACGGACGTCAGTTCCTCCTATGCGGAAGGGTCGTCGTCACATCGTCCAGCACTATGGGCGTCGTCAGACGGTCCGCGGGCAGTTCGAATTCCGGTGGCCGGGCCGGGCTGCGAGCATACGTTGGGGCGGCGAACACGCGCTCGTGATGTGCAGGCGTGCTGTCCGGGCTCATCAGCCACCTCGTCATGCTGCACGAACGTCGTTGGTCCAGCGTAGTCATCGGTGACGGGCATCGAAACCCAATGGCTTTTCAAGCGCCAGTCGACAAGGGCTTTTTCCATTCATCCCGTTGACTTTCATCTCGCTGCTGCATATGTTCCCGCTAAGTCTCCGAGCACTACCTATGCCAACGAGGTGCCGGATGGCAGGATCACCGAACAGCGGATTTCTGCCGCATCGTCGCCGGCTCAATGGCCATCGACGTGACCGCACCGCCCTGAACTCCTGGTCGCCGCCCGCACACAAGGCCATCAACCGCTAGCCCATCAGCGCCTACCACCGCTCTCAAGGCAGCCCGGCTGGCACGGCACGTCTCCCACCACGACACAGAAAGAACAAGGAAAACGATGTCCGACAGAATCCCGGGGTCCTTGCCGCGCCGCAACTTCATCCTTGCCGCCACCGCCGCTACGGCATTGAGCACGGCTGGCGCGACCCTCGTGGGCAAGGCCGGACCGGCCGTTGCCGCAAGGTCGGTCAACGACGACGACATCATCGCCGCCATCCGCCTCGCCTGCGGCACCATGCAGAGCGTCTTCAACCCTGACGACAACTACATTCCATGGTTCGGCCACCACGTGGTGCCCTACGACGCGGCCCAGGCGCGCTTCCTGTTCAGCCCCGAGTTCCAGGAGGCCCACGTGCCGGGGCGGCACCTCAATGCGCTACTTGCCGCCCGGTCGCTCGGCGTGCCGGTGGACGATCTGTCCATCGCCCGGCACCGCGACGCGGCCTACTTCAGCCTCAGCCGGGAGGTCCCGCTGCCTCAGGGGCGGCGGTCGTTGAGCGCGTCGCGACCGTCCCTGTTCCTGCCGCACAACGTCCGAGAGGCCATGCACGCGCTCTACGCGCTCTACCACCACTCGCCAGCCGATGCGTCGGATGCCCAGGCGCGCATGGAGCGGATGATCGACGCGATCAATCAGTTCTGGACGCCGCAGCGGGCGTGGTCCCGCCCGGCGCTCGTAGCTGCCCAGCCGGACTTGGAACTCGCCGAGTGGGGTGGGGCCTTCATGACCGGCATGGCGCGTGCCATCGGGCCGTTGGCCAAGTACTGGAACGTGACCCGGGAGAGGGGTGAGGAGTCCCTCAAAGCTCGGGAACTGCTCGGGCATCTGCGGACGAAAGCGCTGGAGCACTTCGGCCCGACCGGTGTCGGCTTCGACACCGGTACCCACACACACTCCATCACCTGCGCGCTGTCCGGACTGGCTCAGCTAGCCGACTTCGCCGGCGACCAGGAACTGATGGATCGAGTGTGGGCGTACTACCAGGTCGGGCTGACCGACATCCGAGACGAGATTGGCTGGTCGATCGAGAACCTCGGCGACAATACCGACCGCGGCGAGGTGAACAACTCCGGGGACATCCTGGAGATCGCACTGATCCTCGGCAGGCACGGGCACGTCGAGTGCCTCGCGGACGCCGATCGCATCACCCGGGCACATATACTGCCCAGCCAGCTCATCGATACCGACTTCATCGAGGGCCTGCAGCGGCCGTGGGACGACAGCGTGCGCGATGTTCCCCAGCGATCCAAGGGGGCCTTCGGTTTTCCTGCGCCGTACGGCCACCATCCCCAGTGGCACTACGCTGTGTCGTTCAACATGGACATCGTGGGCGGTGCGACCGCCTCTCTGTGTGAGGCCTACCGCCAACTGACGCGTCGCGACGGGGACGTGCTCACTGTGCAGCTCCTCTTCGATGCTGTCACCCCACACGCGACGATCAAGTCGCCGTATGGGCGGAAGGGGGTCCTGAAGGTCACCCCGAAGGAGGGCGGAACCGTCCGGGTGCCGCTGCCGCACTGGGTGGACAGGTCTGCGGTAAGGGTGACCGACGGACCAGCGCCTGCGATCGACGCGGACGGCTCGCTGGTGCTGGCGAACGCCCCTGCCCTCAGGGCGATCTCCATCACATTGCCGCTGCCCGAACGGGAGATCGACCTGGGACACCGGTCCAACGGAATTCGCGTACGGCTGCGCGGCGACCAGGTCATCGCGATGGAGAACTTCGGCCAGGATCTGACCTTTTTCCCGGCAATCCCGTCGCTGGCGCTGCCGGTGCGCTCCCGCGGCTTGGTGGCACGGTGGTCCTTCGGCGATGCGAGCAATCCGGCGCCCGATGAGAGCGGCTCCCGCCACGCAGTCACCTTGTACGGCACGGCGAGGACCGGCGGCGACGCCGGTGGCCCGCCCGGTGGCTCGGGGCATGCGCTGGTGCTCGACGGGCGCGGGTTCGCGACGGCCGGAAACGCGTCGGAGTTGAACTTCGCCGCACGCGACTTCTCCATCTCGCTGTGGATGCGCACCACGATGCCGGGCATCGGGCGGATCGTCAGCAAGGGCAGCTACATCTGGACGCCCGGCTACTTCATCAGCGTCGGCCACGGGGGTCCCGGTCACATCGGGGTGGGTATCGGAGCCGGCCAGCGCCCCGGCGCCGTTGGCGCAGTGGAGATGTTCAGCCGAGAGGGCGGGTTCAACGACGACCGGTGGCACCACGTGGTGCTGGTGGTGAACCGGAGCGACGAGTTGATCCAGCTGGTGGTCGATGGGCGAGCGCGACCGCTGGGGCAGACGCTCAACACGCTGGGAAAGGTCACCGACATGGGGCTGAGGCTGCCGCCCAGCGCACCTCTCGTCGGGTCGAGCCCGAACGCTTTGACTATCGGCAGCCACCTCGGATACGCGGAACTCTTCACCGGCGCCATTGCCGACGTGCGCCTCTTCGATCGGGCTCTGACGCCGACGGAAGTGGCGGGGCTCCGCTAGCTCGGCCGCTGTCGATGTCAAGGATCGATGTTCCACCCCTGTCGACTCCGTGCCCGCTGAGGCGTGCCCGTCAACTCGCGGTCATCGCCCGGCGGGCCGGCACCCGCCTTCATGTCCGCATCCGGCCACGAAGGATCTCTTCACACGAGTCACGCCTGCACGTAGCCTGCCTGAAACGATTCACGACCGCGCGGAGGCAGCCGTGACATCTTGGACTTCCGGACCCCAGCCGTTGTACCGGCGCCGGAGGACGGTGATCGCGGCGGCCGCGACCGTCGTCGCGACGGTCCTCGCCGGTGCGCCACCGGCCTCGGCCGCCCCCGGCCACGCGCCGGAGGCGCCGGCCGGGCTGACGGTCGACGACCAGAGCCGCCCCCTCAACGTCGAGGGCAGCCCGGGCTTCGGCTGGCTGCCGCGTGACGCCGACCCGGGGGAGACCCAGACCGCCTACCGGATCACCGTCACGGCGGCTGGTGGTGACCTGATCTGGGACTCCGGCAAGGTCGCCTCCGACCAGCAGTCCTATGTGCCGTACGGCGGACCGGCCCTGCGTGGCGGCGCGGCGTACGAGTGGACGGCCCGCACCTGGGACCGCACCGACCAGCAGTCGCCGCCCAGCACCGGCGCGTTTGAGACGGGCATCTCCGACAGCCAGTGGGACGGGGCCAGCTGGATCCGCCGCGCCACCACCGAAGCCGACGACTACACCCTGGCCCGCACCGAGGTGCGCCCCAACGCCAGTCCGGTGGTCCGCGCCCGCGCGTACACCGCCGCCGACCACACCTACGAGCTGTACCTGAACGGCACGCGCGCCGACCGGGGCACCTCCTTCGGCTACCCGGGCGAGGACTATTACCAGGCCGCGGACGTCACCGATCTGGTGACCGCCGGCGAGCCGCTGGCCATCGGGGTGCGCTACCACTGGTACGGCAGCGGCCAGGGTCGCCCCGCCGGCAACCGGGGTCTGCTGATGAAGCTGGTCGTCGAGCACGCCGACGGCACCCGGGAGGTGTTCGTCACCGACGGATCGTGGCGGGTCGCCCGGGACACCCAGTTCGTCGCCGGCGCCGAACGCCGCAACGGCGAGGGCGACCGGGTCGAGCGGCAGGACGCCCGCGCCGAGGTGACCGGCTGGACCCGGCCCGGCTACGACGACAGCATCGCGCCGTTCACCGCGCCCCAGGTGGTCGGGGCGCACCCGAACGCGACGTACCCGCACCTGATCGGCCAGGAGACGCGGCTGGCCGAGACCACCGTCGCGCCGGTCGCGCTGCGCACCGCCGACGACGGCACGCTGGTCGTCGACTTCGGCGTCGTCATCCCGGCCCGCCCGGCGGTACGGTTCGATGCCGGCGTGGCCGGCCGCACCGTCACCCTGCGGGCCGGCTACACCCTCACCGACGACGGCCGGGTCGCCACGTCCACCCTGGAGTCGCAGGGCACCAACATGAGCTTCCCCTACCTGCAAAAGGACGGCCCGCAGGAGTTCCGGGCGTTCACCCACCTCGGCTTCCGCTACCTGGAGATCCCCGACGCCGGTGAGGACATCGCCCTCGAGGACATCTCCGCCGTCGTTGTGCACACCGACGTCCCCGCGGGCCGGGAAGCCACCTTCACCAGCTCGGATGCCACCCTCGACGCGGTGTGGACGATGCTGAAGCGGTCCGCGCTGTTCTCCGTGCAGGAGGGGTTCGTCGACACGCCCACCCGGGAGAAGGGCCAGTTCCTCGGCGACGCCGCGAACATCTCCTATGCGACCATGGGTGCCTTCGGCGAGCGCGACGCCACCCAGCAGGCCATCCGCGAGTTCGTCCGCTCCGCCGCCCGCTACTGGACCACGGGCGACGACCGGGGCCGCTACAACGCCGTCTACCCCAACGGCGACGGCAAGCGGGACATCCCCGACTATTCGCTGATGTTCGTCGACTGGGTGTGGCGGTACTGGACCGAGACCGGCGACCGGGCGCTGCTGGCCGAGGCGTACCCCGGCATCCGGGACACCGCCGACTACGTGTTGCGCCACATTCCGGCCACCGGCCCGACCGCCGGGCTGGTCACCGAGCTGGCCGGAGGCAGCGGCGCCTACCGCTACGGCATCGTCGACTGGCCCGAGCCCGGCCGGTTCGGCTACGACATGTCCGCGGCCGCCCGCACCACGATCAACGCCCAGGGTGTCGATGTGCTGCGGACCACCGCCCTCATGGGTGAGGCGCTCGGCCGGCCCGCCGCCGAGGTTGCCGCGTACGACGGCCGGGCCGCGGACCTCACCCACGCGATGAACGCCAAGCTGCGCCGCGCCGACGGCACCTACGTCGACGGGCTGTCGGCCACCGGCGAGCAGAGCGGCCACGCCGGCCAGCACGCCACCTCGTACGCCATCGCCCACGGCGTGGCCCCCCGGGCCGACCTGCCGGCGCTGGCCGACCACCTCGCCGCGATGGGCATGAAGCAGGGTCCGATGACCGCACACTGGCTGCTGCGGGCGCTCGCCGACGCCGGCCGACCCGACGCGGTGCTGCGGCTGCTGACCAACCCGGACGACCTCGGCTGGGCGAACATCCTCGACCAGGGCGGCACCTTCACCTGGGAGGCCTGGACCCTCGACCCTGGCACCAACTTCAGCCAGTCCCACGGCTGGGGCTCCCAGGCCACCGTCGATGTGCAGGAGACGCTGCTCGGCGTCCGCACCGCCACCCCGGGCGCGGCCGTGGTGGACGTAGTGCCGCCCGCCGTGGGGCTCGACCACGCGGCCGGTACCGTGCCCACCCAGCGCGGCCCGGTCCGCCTCGACTGGTGGCGCACCGGTGACGGCCTGCGGGTCGACCTTGAGGTGCCGGTCAACGTCACCGCCCGGGTCGGCCTGCCGGTCATCGACGGCAAGTCCTATCGAGCGGCCGGTCCCAGCAAGGCCACCTTCATCGGGATCCAGGGCGGCCGCGCCGTGTTCGAGGTGGGCTCCGGCCGGTCCAGCTTCCGCCCGGTCGCCGACACCGCCGCCCAGCCCCGCTGATCCCCCCCGGCCGCTGGACGGCCACGACGTCGGTGCGGACCGCCGCACAGAAGGGCGAGGACCCATGACGCGCATGACGTGGTGCAGACCCGTGTTCTCCGCGGTCGTCGCACTACTTCTCGGGCTGACGCCGACGGTGGTGACGGCGGCTCCGGCGGCCGCCGCCGAGCCGGACGCTTCGGGGCTCGCGGCGGTCGGTCTGACCACCGAACGGGCGACCGACCCGATCGGCCTGGACGTGGCGCAGCCTCGCCTCGGCTGGCGGATCGAGTCCGCCGCCCGGGGAGTGATCCAGGAGTCCTACCAGGTACGGGTCGCCACCAGCCAGGCCCGCTTGGAAAACGCCGACGTCTGGGACAGCGGCCGGGTCAGGTCGCGGCGCAGCACCCTCGTGCCCTACACCGGTCCGGCGCTGCAACCCCGCACCCGCTATTTGTGGCAGGTCCGGGTGTGGGACACCGCGGGCCGTGCCTCGGGCTGGAGCGCCCCCGCCTCCTGGGAGACCGGTCTGGGCGGCGCCGAGGGCTGGCGGGCCGACTGGATCGGGCTGCCGTCGCCCACCGAGTCCTGGGCCGACTACACGGTGCAGACCACGGTGCGCGTGGAACGGGACGCGGCCGGCATCTACCTGCGTGCCCACGGCCCGACCAACGCCTACATGTGGCAGTTCTCGATCGCGGGCGGGACTGCGAAGCTGCGCCCGCACGCCCGGGTCAACGGGGCGTGGAGCGTGCTCAAGGAGGTGCCCCTCGACGCGGTGGTGCCGGCCGACAAGCTGACCGCCCCGCACACCCTGCGCATCACCGCCGCCGGCGACACCATCACCACCTGGGTCGACGGCACCCAGGTCGACGTCACCCGCGACACCCGGCACCAGGGCGGCTCGGTCGGCCTGCGCACCGACGGAGCCGAGACCGGCGTCTTCTCCGACTTCTCCGTCACCCGCGGCACCGACACCCTCTTCACCGCCCCGCTCACCGATGGCCAGAACCCGTTCGCCGGCGGCACCCCCACGGCCGGCGGGCTGCGGGTCACCGGCACCACCGAGGCGATGCTCACCGCGCTGGACGCGAACCCGCTGCTGCGTCGCGGCTTCCGCGTCGACGGGGAGATCGCCCGCGCCCGCATCTACGCCACCGCGCTCGGCGTCTACCGGCTCTCGCTCAACGGCCAACGGGTCGGCGACCAGGAGTTGGCGCCCGGCTGGACCGACTACAGCAAGCGAGTGCAGTACCAGACGTACGACGTGACCCGCCAGCTCCGCCAGGGCGACAACGCGCTCGGCGCCCTGCTCGGCGACGGCTGGTACTCCGGCACCATCGCCTCCTTCGGCACCGACCACTACGGCTCCCGGCCCCACCTCGGCGCGCAACTGATCGTCGAGTACACCGACGGGCGCACCGAGACGATCCGCAGCGACGGCTCCTGGCGCGCCACGCCCGGGCCGTTCCTGCAGAGCGACCTGATCCACGGCGAGACGTACGACGCGCGCCGGCTGCCCGCCGGCTGGGACACCCCGGGCTTCGACGACGCCGGCTGGTCGCCGGCCACCGTGGACGACCCCGCCGCCACCGGCCCGGTCGTCGCTCAGGCCGACCCGCCCGTGCGGGTGGTGCAGGAGCTGCCGGCCCGGACGCTGACCCAGCCCACCCCCGGCACCTGGATCTTCGACCTCGGCCAGAACATGGTCGGCAAGGTTCGGCTGACGGTCGACGGCCCCGCCGGCACCACGGTCCGCATTCGGCACGCCGAGGTACTGAACCCCGACGGCACCGCGTACACCGCCAACCTCCGTTCGGCCCAGGCCACCGACCGCTACACCCTGCGCGGTGGCGGAGCCGAGGTCTACGAGCCGACGTTCACCTTCCACGGCTTCCGATACGTCGAGCTGACCGGCTACCCAAGCACCCCCACCCTGGCCACGGTCACCGGCCTGGTCATGCACACCGACGGGGCGCTCACCAGCGAGTTCGAGACCTCCAACGCAATGGTGAACCAGCTGCACAGCAACATCACCTGGGGCCAGCGCGGCAACTTCCTGTCCATCCCCACCGACACCCCGGCCCGGGACGAGCGGCTCGGCTGGACCGGCGACATCAACGTCTTCGCCGAGACCGCGACGTTCAACATGGACAGCCTGACGTTCCTCACCAAGTGGCTGCGGGACCTGCGCGACGGGCAGTCGGCCAACGGGGCGTACCCGGACGTCGCCCCCCGCGTCTGCTGCGGCGACGGCGCGACCGGCTGGGGCGACGCTGGCATCACCGTCCCGTACACGCTGTGGCAACGCTACGGGGACACCCGGGTCATCGAGGAGCACTACGCGTCGATGGTGCGGTACGCGTCCTGGCTGCAGAGCACCAGCTCCGGCAACCGGCGCCCCAACGCCGGCCCGTACCTGGACTGGCTCAACCTCAACGACCCGACGCCCGCGGGGGTCATCGGCACCGCCTACTACGCCCACAGCATCCGGCTGCTGGGCGAGATGGCCGCCGCCATCGGCCGGGACGCCGACGCCGCCCGCGACGCGGCGCTGGCCACGGACATCGCCCAGGCCTTCGTCGACACGTACGTCTCGGCCGACGGCACCGTCCAGGGGGACAGCCAGACCGGGTACGTGCTGGCCATCGGCATGAACCTGCTGCCGGCACCGCTGCGCGCGAAGGCCGCCGACAAGCTCGTCGCCAACGTCCGCCGGCACGACTGGCACCTGTCCACCGGCTTCCTCGGCACCCCTGACCTGCTGCCAGCGCTCAGCGACACCGGACACCTCGACGTCGCCTACCGGCTGCTGCTCAACGACACCTACCCGTCGTGGGGCTACGAGATCGCCCGGGGCGCCACCACCGTCTGGGAACGCTGGAACTCGGTCATGCCGGACGGCAGCTTCGGCGACGTGTCGATGAACTCCTTCAACCACTACGCCTACGGTGCGGTGGGGGACTGGATGTACCGGACCGTCGCCGGCATCGAACCCGACTCCGGCAACCCCGGCTACAGCCATCTCACCTTCGCGCCTCAGCCGGGCGGCGGCCTCACCTCGGCGCGCGCGTCGTACCGGTCGGCGCAGGGCACGATCGGCAGCGACTGGAGCCTCGACGCCCGCGGCGACATGCAGCTTCGCCTCACCGTCCCGGCGAACACCACCGCGACCGTCCGCATCCCCACGCCCAGCCGGCACGCGGTCACCGAGGGCGGCCGACCGGCGGTGACGGCCGACAGCGTGCGGTTCGTCCGGATGGACGGCGACGTCGCCGTCTACGAGATCGGATCCGGCTCCTACTCCTTCGCCGTCGACCGGGTGCTCGGCGAGCTCGGCGACACCGCCGACGCGGTGCAGGCGCTCGCGACGCTGACCGGCGACCTCGCGGACGACCTGGGCCAGCCGGTCGTCGCGCACCTGAACGCCCAGCTCGGGAAGCTCAGCGACGAGACCGCCGCGGCGCGCACCGCGCACCTGGCCGGCGACGCCACCGACGCCGCCACCCGCGTGCACCGGGCCCTGGCCACCGCCGCCGACCTGGACCGCTGGCTGCGAACCCAGGTCAAGGTGGGTCGGGTCGCCGCAGCGAACGCCGAGCGATTCACCGCCCCGCTCACCCGGGTCGACCAGTTGCTCTCCGCCGCCTCGTCGGACCTGATCGGCGCGGTCGTCAAGCTCGACCTGCCGGTGGGTGAGCGGCTGCCCGGCGACGTCGTACCCGCGACCGTCGCGGTCACCAACGGCGGCACGAAGCCGCTGACCGGGGTGACCTCCACCCTGCGCGTACCCGAGGGCTGGACGGCGACGCCGGTTGGCGACCAGGCCACCACCGTCGCCCCCGGCGCCACCGCGGCCCACCGCTACGACCTGCGCATCCCCGCCGGGCAGTCCCCGGCGACCGTCTCCGTCGACGGGTCCGTCAGCTACCGGCACGAGGGCGGCACCGCGACGCTGCCGGTCGCGGGCACGATCACCACCGCTCCGGCGGTGGTCGTCGTGTCGGCGTCCGCGACCCCCGCCGCCGTGGCGCCCGGCGCCACCACCACGGTCACCGCGCTGCTCCGCAACCGGGCCACGGTGCCGGTGTCCGGGCAGCTCACCACCACCGGCCCGGACGGCTGGCGGGCGGCGCCGGCCACCGCCGGGTACGACCTCGCCGCCGGCGCGGAGACCACCGTGTCGGCCGTCCTCACCGCACCGATCGCGGTGACCGAAGGGCCCGCGCAGGTCACCATCGCCACCGGCGTCACCGACGCGGAACGGCGAACGCTCGCCGTCCCGGTCCGGTTCACCAATCCGCCGCCGGACGCGTACGACCACGTCGACCTCGGCGACTCGGCCTCCGAGCAGGCGCACCACCTGACCGCCTCGACCCACTCGAGTACCAACACCGAGGCCGGGCTGACCCGCCGCTACACCAACGTCAGCTACCCGGGCGGCTGGTTCGAGTTCGACCTCGCCGTGGCACCCGGCCAACCGTTTGTGCTGCGCGCCGTCGAGACGTACGACCAGGCACAGCTGAAGGACTACGAGATCGTCGTCGACGGCGTGGTGGCGCACGCCCGCTCCTGGCAGCGCCTCGAAAGCGGCGCGGGCACCGTCAGCTACCAGTTCGTCGTCGACCTGCCTGACCAGACCCGCGACGGCGTGATCCGGGTGCGCCTCCGCGACACCGGGGACGGCTACGACCCATCCGTCGCCGACGTCTGGTCCGCGCCTCTGCCGTCCTGACCGCCACACCACCACCGCAAGGAGCACGCCCATGGCGCAGACACCACCACCGGTTCCTGGACACGGGACGGAACTCAGCCGCCGGTCACTGCTCGGCTGGGGCGTCGCCGGCGCGGGAGCCGTCGCGCTCGGCGCGACCACCGCCGCGCCGGCCGCCGCCGCCCCGCCTCCGGGCGCCGGCGCCGGGCCGCTCGCGGTCGGCCGTCCGCGCACCGAGTACGCCGACCACCCGCTCGGCACCGACGTCGCGCAGCCCCGCTTCTCCTGGACCGGCACCGCCCCCGGCCACGGCGCCACCCAAAGCGCGTACCAGGTGCTCGTGGCCACCAGCCCGGACCGGCTCACCTCGGACATGGCCGATGTCTGGGACTCGGGCCGGGTGGTCTCGCCTCGCTCCGTCGGCGTGGCGTACGACGGGCCGAGGCTGGCCCCGCGCACCCGCTACCACTGGACCGTCCGGCTGTGGGACGGCGCCGGCCGGGAGACCGGATGGAGTACCCCCACCTGGTTCGAGACCGGCCTGCTCGACGAGGGCTTCGGCCCGGCCCGCTGGGTCGGTGCCAAGCCCGACGTGGCGGACGCCCCGGTGGACGTCGCCGGCGCCTCGTGGATCTGGTCTCCGGGGGCCACCGCGAGCAACGCCCCCGTCGGTACCCGCTGGTTCCGCGGCCGGCTCGCGGTTCCCGCCGGGGTCGAGATCGCGGTCGCGCACCTCGTCGTCACCGCGGACGACGACTTCACCGCCTACCTCGACGGGCGACAGGTGCTGCACGCCCCACAGGAGAGCAACGGTTGGCAGAAGGCGAAACTGGCCGAGGTCACCGAACTGGCCCGCGCCGCCGCCGGCCGTACGCTCACCCTGGCGGCGGTGGCCGTCAACCGGCCCGGGGCCACGGTCAACCCGGCCGGCCTGCTCGCCAAGCTGGTCGTGGTCACCTCCACCGGCGAGCGGTTCGTGCTGGTGACCGACGGCTCCTGGCGCAGCAGCGACACCGAGCAGCCCGGCTGGCAGGAGGTCGGCTACGACGACGCCGGCTGGGCCGGGGTGGCGGTGCTCGCCCCCTACGGGCAGGGACCATGGAGCAGCAACGTCACGGTGCCGCAGCCGCACGCCCTGGATTTGGCCGGTGCGTCGTGGGTCTGGGGTCCGGGCGCGACGGTGAACAACGCTCCCGCCGGCCCGCGCTGGTTCCGGGGCAGGCTGGCCCTGCCCGCCGGGCTTGACGTCACCTCCGCCCGGCTGATCATGAGCGCCGACGACGACTTCACCGCGTACCTGGCCGGCCAGCTCACCCTCTCCGCGCCCCAGCAGACCGACGGCTGGCGCACCGGCCGGGTCGCGGACGTCACCGAACTGGCCCGGGGCGCCGTCGGCGGCGACCTGGTGCTGGCCGTGATCGCCACCAACCGGCCCGGCCCGTCAGTCAACCCGGGCGGCCTCATCGCGAAACTCGTCGTCCGGACCGCCGACAGCCAGGAGCTGGTGCTGGTCACCGCCGCCGGCTGGCGGACCACCGGCACCGTCGAGTCCGGCTGGGAGCAGCCGGGACACGATGACGGCGGCTGGTCGCCCGTGGTGGTGCTCGCCCCGTACGGGCAGGGGCCGTGGGGCAGCGGCATCGAACCGCCGGTGCAGGAGCGGCCCGCACCGCTGCTGCGCCGCGCGTTCCGGCTGACCAAGCCGGTGGCCCGGGCCCGGCTGTACGCCAGCGGCCTCGCCTACCAGGTGCTCCACCTGAACGGAAAGCGGGTCGGAGACGCGGTGCTGGACCCCGGGTTCACCGACTACGCCGACACCGTGCTGTACGCGACCCACGACGTCACGGATCTGCTTACCGAGGGGCAGAACGTCCTCGGCGGGGAACTGGGCCGCGGCTTCTACGGCATGATCACCCGCAACGTGTGGCGCTGGCAGCAGCCGCCGTGGCACGGGGAGCCCCGGCTGCTCGCCCGCCTCGTCGTCGACCACCCCGACGGGTCGCGTACCGAGATCGTCAGCGACGACGCCTGGCGGGTCAGCGACAGCCCCACCCTCTCCAACTCCCTCTACGAGGGAGAGACCTACGACGCCCGGCGGGAGCCGGCGGGCTGGTCGACGGCCGGTTTCGACGACTCCGAATGGGCCAAGGCAAGCGTCCTGGAGGCCCCGGCCGGCACCGTGCGCGCGCAGGAGCACGAACCCATCCGGGTGGTCGAGTCCGTCGCCCCGGTCACGCTCACCTCGCCGACCGGCGGCGTCTGGGTGGCCGACTTCGGCCGGACCACCGCCGGCTGGGTGCGGCTGAACGTCACCGCCCCCGCCGGCACCACGATCCGCATCCTCTACGGCGAGAAGCTGCGCGCCGACGGCACCGTCGAGGCGGCCAACGGCAACGTGCTGACCGCCCGATTCCAGCAGGACGAGTACGTCGCCAGGGGCGGCGGCGAGGAGGTGTGGGAGCCCCGCTTCTCCTACAAGGGCTTCCGGTACGTCCAACTCGACGGACTGCCCGGCGCGGCCACCACCGGCACCGTCACCATGCAGGTGGTGCACTCCGACGTCCGCGACGTCGGCGAGTTCCACTGCAGCGAACCGCTGTTCGAGCAGTTCGAGCGGATGATGCGCCGCACAGTGCGCAACAACCTGCACGGCATCCCCACCGACACCCCGATGTACGAGAAGAACGGCTGGACCGGCGACGCGCAGGTGGCCGCGCCCACCATGGCGGGCCTGCTCGACCTGTCCCGGTTCTTCACCAAGTGGCTCGGAGACCTGCGCGACAGCCAGATCTCCTCGGGGCAGGTGCCGGTGATCGTGCCCAGCGGAGGCTGGGGCTACCAGGAGCTGGCCCCGGCGCCGGAGTGGACGACCGTCTACCCGTTCCTGCTGCGCGAGATGCACCGGTGGTACGGCGACGACCGGCTGCTGCGGCAGCACTGGGAGCCGGTGGCCGACTACCTGGAGTGGGAGCTGGGCCGGCTGCGCGACGGGTTGGCGGTGACGGCACTCGGGGACTACCTGTCGCCGGGCACCGGCGGCAACCCGCCGGAGGACACCCGCCTGACCGCCACCGCCTACCTGTACCGGGCGCTGGTGGCCACGGCCGAGGTCGGCGAGCTGACCGGCCAGGACGCGCGGGCCGCCCGGTTCCGGACGGCGGCGGCCGGGCTGCGGGACCGGCTCAACGAGACCTTCCTGGACCGGGCGCGCGGGCTGTACCGCACCGCCCGGGACCCCGGCTACCGGCAGACCTCCAACGCGGTGCCGCTGGCATTCGGGCTGGTGCCCGACGATCTGGTCGGCGCCGTGGTGGACAACCTGGTCGCCGACATCCGCGAGCGGGGCTGGCACCTCAACACCGGCTGCCTCGGCACCAGCGTCCTGCTGCCGGTGCTCACCGAGCGCGGCCACGCCGACGTGGCGGCCCGCGTGGCGCTGCAGCGGACGTATCCGAGCTGGGGCTACTGGGTGGACAACGGCGCCGACACGATGTGGGAGATGTGGCCCACGTCGACGCGCTCCCGGCAGCACTACTTCCACGGCACGGTCGTGCAGTGGCTCTACCAGCACGTGGCCGGCCTACGCCCGATCGCCGACGGCTGGGGGAGCGTCCTTGTCCGCCCGGACGCCCGCGCCGAGCTGTCCGCCGCGTCGGCGGCGGTCGACACGGTCCGCGGCCGGGCGTCGTCGGCCTGGCGACTCCAGGACGGTGCGTTCGAGCTGACCGTGCAGGTGCCGGTCGGCGCCACCGCCGAGGTGCACGTACCGGCGGCGCGCGCCGAGGATGTCGAGGCGTCGCCCGGCGGGCTGGTGACCGCCCGGCGGATGGCGGACGGCTACCTGGTGCACACGGTGGGCTCCGGTACCTGGCGGTTCGTGAGCAGTTCCGCGCCGACCGCCTGAAGCACATCGACGGCGCCGGCTACGCGAGGAGCGTGGCCGGCGCCGCAGTGCGGGAGCGCCGACGACGCCGGGACCGCGATCCGCGCCATCGTGGGCGCGCTCGCGGGTCAGCGCCGGGGCTGGTCGCTGGAGCGGCGTACGACCAGCTCCGGCTGGAACACCACGTGCCGGTGCCGATGTGTCTCGCCCGAGGAGGCCTCCTCCAGCAGCAGTTGGGCCGCGGTACGGCCGAGCTGCTCGCGGGGCTGACGCACCGAGGACAGCGGCACCGCCGCCGCACCGGCGAACTCGATGTCGTCGTAGCCGACGATGGCCACGTCGGCGGGCACCCGCAGACCGCGCGCGGTCATCTCCTGCAGCACGCCGAGCGCGATCAGGTCGTTGGCGCAGAAGACGGCGGTGGGTCGCTGCAGAGCGGGCAGGGCCAGCAGGTCCTCGGCGGCGTGCCGTCCGGCGGCCACGGTGAGGCTGGTGGTGGTTGCGACCCGCAGCTCGGCGTCGCCGTGGTCCTCGAGCGCGGCCGCGGCCCCGGCATGCCGGTCGGCGACCTGGGCGATGGAGAACGGGCCGCCAACGTATGCGATGCGGCGGTGGCCCCGCTCCAGCAGGTGGTCCACGGCCAGCCGGCCGCCGCGCACGTCGTCGACGGCCACTGAGCAGCGGCTGGCCTGGCCCGTGCCCCGGTCGACGAGCACCACCGGGATGCCGCGGTCGATGAGCATGTCCAGGTGGGGTTGGGACCCGTGGCCGACCGGGGTGATGAGCACCCCCCGTACCCGCTGCTCCTGCAGCAGGTCCAGGTGCCGGCGTTCCCGGGCGCTGTCCTCGCCGCTGTTGCAGACGACGAGCATGGCACCGGCGTCCTCGACCACCTGCTCGGCGCCGCGCACCAGGTCGGTGAAGAAGGGGTTGGCCACGTCCAGCACGACGATGGCGACGGTGCGGCTGTGGCCGGCGCGCAGCTGGCGAGCGGAGTCGTTGCGGACGTAGCCGAGTTCGGTGATGGCATCGAGTACCCGCTGCCGGGTCGCGGGGGCAACCGTGTCGGGCCGGTTGAGCACGTTGCTGACGGTACCGAGGGAGACGCCGGCGTGCCGGGCTACCTGCTTGATGTTCGCCGTTGCCATAGCTCCCCTCGACCGCTCGGGCTGGCTTGCGGGCCCGCCGCCGGTGCGGGCGCTGTGTCCGCAGCTGTACGGGCACCGGCCGGAACCGGTTCGACCGGCTGGTGACGCGCAGTCTATAGCGCCTAAAACGTTTCATCGAACCGGTCCCGGGTGGCCGGCGCCCGGGTCGCCCTGAAGCGAGAGGGTCTCGAACATGCCACAGGCTCGGTCCAGCAGCAGGCAAGAAATCCCAGGGAAAGCCTTGACGCTCGCGAATGCCTCCCCCTACGGTCCAAGCCAGTACATGAAACGATTCAGGACGGGCTCGGATGAGCTCCGGCACACCGGGCGTCGGACGGGGCGGCCTGGCGGGCTGCCATGGACCAGATAGGCGGCTGAGCATGCGTATCGCCCTGTTCGTCACCTGCCTCGCGGACACGCTCTTCCCCGAGGCGGCGAAGGCGACGGTACGGCTGTTGGAGCGCCTCGGCCACGAGGTGATCTTCCCGCCTGATCAGACGTGCTGCGGGCAGATGCATGTGAACACCGGCTATCCCGACGAGGCGTTGCGGCTGGTGCGCCGGCACGTGCGGGTGTTCGCTTCGTATGACGTGGTGGTGGCGCCCTCGGGTTCGTGTGTGGGATCGGTGCGGCACCAGCATGCGATGGTGGCCCGCCGGGCGGGGGACGAGCGGCTGGCCAGCCGGGCGGAGGAGGTGGCCCGGCGCACCTACGAACTGTCCGAACTGCTCGTCGACGTGCTGGGGGTGACGGACGTGGGGGCGTACTTCCCGCACCGGGTGACGTACCATCCGACCTGCCATTCACTGCGGATGATCCGGGTGGGGGACCGGCCGCTGCGGCTGCTGCGCGCGGTGCGCGGCCTGGACCTTGTGGAGCTGCCGCAGGCCGAGCAGTGCTGCGGGTTCGGCGGCACCTTCGCGGTGAAGAACGCCGACACCTCCACGGCCATGCTGGCCGACAAAATGCGCAACGTCCTGGCCACCCGCGCCGATGTCTGCACCGCCGGGGACGCTTCCTGCCTGATGCACATCGGCGGCGGGCTGTCCCGGCTGCGGGCGGGGGTGCGGACGGTGCACCTGGCGGAGATCCTGGCCAGCACGGAGGGCAGCGAGACGGCGGGGGACCGGGACCGGTTGGGGGTGCGGCCATGACCCGGACGTTCCTCGGCATGCCGGCGACCGCCCCGGCCGGCGTGGGGCACCTGCGCGGAGACGAGCCGTTCCCGGTCGCCGCCCGGCGGGCCTTGGGCGACGCGCAGCTACGCCGCAACCTGCGGCACGCCACCAGCACGATCCGCGCCAAGTCCGGCGCGGTGATCGGTGAGGTGCCGGACTGGCAGGAACTGCGCGCCGCCGGCCGGGCCATCAAGACCGACACCATGGCCCGCCTGCCCGAGCTGCTCGAACAGTTGGAGGCGGCGGTCACCGCGGCCGGCGGCACGGTGCACTGGGCCGCCGACGCGGTGGAGGCGAACCGGATCGTCACCGACCTGGTCCGGGCCACCGGCGCTGACCGGGTGATGAAGGTGAAGTCGATGGCCACCCAGGAGATCGGTCTCAACGAGGCCCTCGAGGCGGCCGGGATCGAACCCGTGGAGACGGATCTGGCGGAGCTGATCGTGCAGCTGGGCGACGACCGGCCCAGCCACATCCTGGTGCCGGCGATCCACCGCAACCGGGCGGAGATCCGGGAGATCTTCCTGCGGGCGATGCCCGGCGTCGACCCCGACCTCACCGACGAGCCGGCGGCCCTGGCCGCCGCCGCGCGCCGGCACCTGCGCCAGACGTTCCTGAGCACGCGGGTGGCCGTCTCCGGGGCGAACTTCGCCGTCGCCGAGACCGGCACCCTCGCCGTGGTCGAGTCCGAGGGCAACGGGCGGATGTGCCTGACCCTGCCCGAGACCCTGATCACCGTGATGGGCATCGAGAAGGTCATCCCCACCTGGGCCGACCTCGGGGTGTTCCTGCAACTGCTGCCCCGGGCCTCGACCGGGGAGCGGATGAACCCCTACACCTCGATGTGGACCGGGGTCACCCCGGGCGACGGGCCGCAGCAGGTGCACCTGGTGCTGCTGGACAACGGGCGCAGCGCCGTGCTCGCCGACCCGGTGGGCCGGCAGGCGCTGCACTGCATCCGCTGCTCCGCCTGCCTCAACGTCTGCCCCGTCTACGAGCGCACCGGCGGGCACGCGTACGGCTCGGTCTATCCGGGACCGATCGGGGCGGTGCTCTCCCCGCAACTCACCGGCGTCGCCGACAACGCCTCCCTGCCGTACGCGTCGTCGCTCTGCGGGGCCTGCTACGACGCCTGCCCCGTCATGATCGACATCCCGTCGATCCTGGTCCACCTGCGTAGCGAGGCCCCCCATCCGCGCAGTGAGGCGATCGCCATGGCCGCAGCCGCATACACCATGGACCACCCGGCGCTGTACGCGGCCGCGCAGCGCGCTGCGGGCCTCGGTCGGCTGGCCGGCCGCGCCCTACCACCACCGTTGAACGGCTGGACCACCAGCCGGGACATCCCGGCTGCACCGCGGCAGACCTTCCGCCAGTGGTGGGCCGAGCGGTGAACGCACGCGAGCTCATCCTCGGCCGAATCCGTGCGGCCTTCGGCGAGCCGCCACCGGCTCCGGCTGCGGTCCCCCGGGACGTCCGGTCGGCTGGTGCCGCCGTCGACCTTGAGGTGCTGGTGCGCCGGCTCACCGACTACCGGGCGACCGTACACAGATGCACCGACGACGAAGTGGCGCAGGTCGTCGACCAGGTTCTCGGCGGCCGGCGCGTCGTGATCCCGCCCGGACTTCCCCGGCACTGGCTGCCCGCCACCGTCGCGGCGACGGCCGACGAGAACCACGCCGCCGAGCAAATCGACGACATGGACGGGGTGGTCACCGCGGCAGCAGTGGCCATCGCCGAAACCGGCACCATCATTCTCGACGCCGCTCCGGACCAGGGCCGCCGGGTCATCAGCCTCGTGCCGGACGTGCACGTCTGCGTACTGCGGGCTGACCAGGTCGTCGCCACCGTGCCGGACGCCCTCGCCCGGGTCGATCCGCACCGGCCGTTGACCTGGATCAGCGGACCCTCCGCCACGAGCGACATCGAACTCAATCGGGTCGAGGGCGTCCACGGCCCTCGCAACCTGCACGTCGTAATCACGACGTACCCGTAGGAGGCCGAGTATGACTCGGAAGGCGCTTCCGCTGGCATCGACCCCTCCGTCGGATCCGTCGGCGACGCCTTTCGGATCCGTCTGGGTGCCTGGCATCTCAGGCCTCGGGTAGTTTGGGCGGCTGCGGTCGGCTCGGCGAGCGGGCTGGCGTATGCCCGGAGGAGCGGTTTGGGAGCTTCGGAATGCGCTGACCTCCGGGCAGCGACTGCGTCGCAGCGGAGGGCCCCAGCACGGCGTAACCGGCGTCCACACGGGCGTCGGCCTGCCCAACACGAGGCCGGTTCAGCCGATCAGTGCCGTCGGTCTCGAGGGCCCGAGAGCGGGGAGCAGGGTGGGAGCAGCCGGGTGCACTGAACGGCGTTGAACCGCGCCCAACGGCACCGAACGGCGCTCAACCGCACCCACCATGACCTGCGGGTCTTCGTTTGTCCAGTCAGAGTCGGTGCGGCGTCCTGCTTCACACGGAGTGCTCAGCCATCTTGCGCAGCGGTCGACAGTGCTCTATGTCGCCTGGGTCGCCTCTGTGGCGCCACTCGCCAGCATGGTGCTTCTGTGCGGCTGCGGGCTCGGCCTGGTCCAAACCGACGGCGATGGTTCACTGCGGGTCGCCGTCCGAGCCGATGAGATCCTTCCGTTACCGGCGTTGCTGCGCCTGGTATCAGCCGACACCTGCGCCGATGGCGGCAGCAGCGGCAACTGCACGGCCGAGTTCGTGGTGACGGCCGCCGACGGTGCCGGCCGGGCAACGACGGTGACCCGGCTCGTCGAGCACCTTCGCGGCCGCGGGTGGCCACTCGAGCCAAGACGTGGCCTCTATACCGGCGACCGCGAGACCGGCGGGATCCTGAACTGGACACCGCACCATGCGTGGCTGTACGCCGACGCCGAGCCGGCATCCATCCTGCGATCGGCGCCACCGCCCGACGCGGTGGTCGTCTACCTCGACAACCTCTGACACAGCCGCGACCCTTGCGGTGCTCGCCAGCAGCGCACTACTCACGGCATTCGCTCATTGCCGCGATCAGGGCGCCGGCTCACCGGTCGCTGAACGACCGGATCTGCCGACGAGGGGATGCTTCGGGTTCATCCGGGCCATCGAGTACGAGACCATTGGGCGGTGCCTGGCAGCCACAACGGGGCTATCGATCGCTCGGGATCTTGTCGTACTAGTCTTCGCCGCATGGCCTTGCGACCGGACGAGTTCTATGACCACGCAGTCGCCGTCGCGGATGGCGAGCGCCGGCTCCCGTTGGCACGCATGACAGGATGGGAGATCAGTCCGTTCGAGCCGGACGGACTGCGCGTAGCGCCGTTGCGCCCGCCGGTACTCCCGGAGCCCGCGCGGCACGGCGAGGATCCGTCGGACTGCAACGCTTGCCGCGACCGGGACGAAGGGATCTGGTTCAACGATCACTGGCGGCTGGTCCGGATTCCGGGAGTGGGCGTCCCGTTGGTGCTCATGCTGTATCCGCGCGATCACTACGACATGGCGGATCTACCTGACGAACTGGCCGCCGAACTGGGGCTATTGAGCACTCGCATCGTCCGCCACATGCAGGCACTGCCGCACATCTCGCGGGCCCACGTCTACCGCATCGGAGATGGTGGCGCCCACCTGCACGTCTGGTTCTTCGCTCGGCCCGAAGGACAGGCCCAATTGTACGGGTCGTGGCTGGTCGTCTGGGACGACCTGCTACCGGAGTACCCAGCGGACGTCGCAGAAGCTGACGCTCAAATCGTGGCAGACGCGTTGGTCGCGTCCCACGGAGGCCACCGGTCGCCCACCAGCAAACCGGCCTCCTGACCGGCCTGATCCACGACCCGGATGTCACCGTCACGGCTGTTGCCACCGCCGCCGTGCGGATTTGTCAAGGTCAGGTATCCGGATCTCCCGTCGACCGGTCGCTACGGACCGTAACCGGGGTGCCCGGTGTCCCAAGGTGCTGTCGTGCCGATGAGCGGAAGTTGTCAGATGGGTTCTGAACCGCTTGCCGCGATCGATGCAGGCTCGCATCACGGCAGCTAGGGCAAGGCCCTTAGCATCGGCCCCATGATCGAGGACTTCGCGGATCGGCTCCTGCGCGACATGGCCCGCCTCGACCCCTGCGCAGCGGTCGTCGAGGCTGGCGAGCAGGATGTCGACGGGCTTACCGACTACGGCCCGGAGGGCCACCAGGCCCGCGCCGACCTCGCAGCCCGCGCCCTGCGCGAGCTCGAGATCTTGGGTGACGCACTGCCGGCCGCGACCCCGCTGCACGCCCACCTCGCCGAACGGCTGCATTCGCGTATCGCCTTTCACGACGCCGGGGAGGACCTGCGCGAACTGCACACGGCGGCCACCGGTCCGCTCCAGCTCATCCGCCAGGCCGTCGAGGCCGCGGTTCCCAGCCGCGGCGCCGAGGGCGCGGAATTCGAGGAGGGCTGGGCTCGTGTCGGCGCACGCCTGGCCGCGATCCCCGCGGCCCTGGACGGGTATGCCCGCAGCCTCTTACTCGCCGCGGAGCGCGGCAATTTGCCGGCGTGGCGTCAGGTGGAGCTCGTCACGCAGCGCTGCCGCAACTGGATCGACGACGATGTCGCCCTGGTGGATCGCTACGGCGAGGGGCGTCAGAGGGCGTCGTTGCAGGCCGCAGCGACGGGCTCGCGCGGGGCGTACCAGAAACTGGCCGAGATGCTGACCGCGGACCTGGCACCGCGGGCCGTTGAGGAGGAAGCGTTCGGCCAGCAGCGGTACGCACTCTGGGTGCGCACCTTCCTCGCGGCCCAGCCTGACCTGCGCGAGCTGTACGACTGGGGCTGGGACGAGTTCCGAGCGATAGAGGCAGAGCTGATCGCGGAAGCGAAGGCCCTGGGCGGGAGCGTGCCAGAGGTGCTTGCCTGGCTCGGCAGCCCCGACGCACCCGGCACGCTGCACAGCAGGGAGGCGTTCGCCGCGTGGCTGCAGGAGCTGTTGGAGGCCGCCACCGAGCGGCTGGACGGCGTGTACTTCGACATTCCCGCCCCGCTGCGGCGCATCGAGTCGCGGTTGACCACGTCGTCCGGCATTGCCTATATCGGGCCGTCGCCGGATCTGGCGCGGCCGGGTCGGGTCTGGTGGTCCCTCCCGGAGGACGGAGCGAGTTTCCCGACTTGGTACGCCTACAGCACCGCCTATCACGAGGGCGTCCCCGGCCACCACCTCCACCTCGGCTCCGAGGTCTGCCGGGGAGGCCTCGGGCAGCGGCTGAACCTGCTCGGCGGCCTCTCCGGCAGCCAGGAGGGCTGGGCACTGTACGCCGAGCGGTTCATAGACGAGCTCGGGCTCTATGAACAGCCGGGTGCTCGACTGGGACATCTATACATGCAGCTCCTGCGGGCGGCACGGGTTGTGCTCGACATCGGCCTGCACCTGCGACTGCCGATGCCCTCTGGCGACGGAGCAGTGTGGACGCCGGATGCTGCGCTGGAGCTGCTGCGGGACCGCTGTCACCAGGGGCCGTACGCCTCCGCCGAACTCGGGCGTTACCTGGGCCGGCCAGGGCAGGCGCTGGCCTACAAGGTGGGTGAGCGCGTGTGGCTGGCAGGCCGCTCGTCCTTCCCCGGCGACCGGCGTGCATTCCATCGTCACGCGCTGGAGCTGGGTTCGCTGGGCTTGGATCAGTTGACGGCCGCCCTCCAGGCTGACCGCGCACCACTCGTGCACCGCGGTGCAACAAGCCAGGGACCGCGTTTGTAGCTGCACGTCCTTGACGTCCGACCTGGCCTGGCTCAACCCGCCTCAACCGGCGACGTAGCTGCCCATTCCGACCCGACAGCCCGGGTGCCGCTCGTAGGATCGCAACCATGCTCGGGCAGCGGCCGTACCAGGCAGACAACCAACCCCGTACGCTGCGGTGACGCTGAGCCAAGCGGGCAGTCTGTGGGCGACTCTCGCGGTGACGCTGGTCCTGGGAGCCCTTCACCTGCTGGCGCCGTACATCCGGCGGACGCTGCCGGTGCCCACCCAGGCGGCGACCTCGCTCGGCGGCGGCATCGCCGCAGCGTACGTCTTCCTCTACCTCCTGCCACGCCTCGCCGAGGGCAACGAGGCGGTCGCCCACGTCCTGGAGGAAGAGGTCCGCGCCGGCCGGGTGCGCGGATTCATCCTGTTCCTCGTCGCGCTGATCGGTTTCTTCACGTTCTACGCCCTGGAACGCGCCACCCATCGGACGAAAGGGCACGAGCAGGAGCCCACCCGGCTGGTCTTCGCGTGTCAACTCGGCTTCTTCGCGCTCTACAGCGGCCTGATCACGTACACCTTGGCCACGAAGCTGGACGCGGGCCTCGCACCGGCGGCGCTGTTCGCCGTCGCCATGGGGCTGCACGTGCTGGCCACCGACGGCGTGCTGGCCGAGCACTTCCCGGTCAGCCTCACCACGCGGTGGCGCCTTGTTCTCGTCGCCGGCGCCGGTGCCGGCTGGTTGACCGCGGTCGTCGCCCAGCCCACCAGCGTGGTGATGAATCTGCTCACGGCGTTTCTCGGTGGCGGGATCCTGCTCAACGTCTTCGTCGACGAACTGGCACCCGAGCGGCACTCGAGCTTCGCCTGGTTCACCGTCGGGCTGGCCAGCTATTCAGCGCTCCTCGCGATCGCGACCCTCACCACGGAGCTGGGGGCCGCATGACGGCGAGGAGAACCCAGTTACCAGCACCGTTACGGGAAGTGGAGCCGGCCGCCGGCGTTCGAAGGAGGTGGCCGGCGGGCTCGTCTCGACCGCTGACGACTACCTCGCCTTCGCCTCGGCTCTGCTCGCCGGCGGCACCCACCACGGCGAGCGGGTGCTCTCGCGGCCATCGGTGGCGCTGATGACCAGCGACCACCTGACCCCGGCGCAGAAGGCAGTCTCCGGGTTCTGGCCGGAGTACGTCGACACCATGGGCTGGGGTTTCGGGATGTCGGTCCGCACCCGCCGCACGCACCTCGGCCCCTCGGTCGGGAGCTACGGATGGCCCGGCTTCTACGGCACCGCCTGGTACGACGATCCCGCCGAGGATATGACAACGATCTTCATCAGGCAGCGGCCGCACGCGGGCGACCAGAGGCTGCCGATGTCGCACGACTTCTGGACCGTTGTCTACCAGGCGATCGAGGATTGACCGCGGGGGCCGGAGACCGCCAAGTCAGGCGGCGGTGTCCGCACGCGCCGTCCGGAGACCGTGAAGGTCTTGCCGTCGCACTGTTGGCAGATCATCTCCTTGACCCGAGTCACCGGGTAGCCGCCGGGCTGGTACTCGCGGAAGTAGTCGACGAGGTCGGTGAAGTCGTCGCCGCGCCAGAATTTGCCGGTGGTGTCGATCGCCACCGGTGCAGCGTGCCGGATCTGGCTACTGGTGTCGAGACCGATTGTTGGCTATGCCGAGTTCGTGAGCTGTCGGTGAGCGTCTCTCCGATGTGGCGCTTCAGGCAGCGCATGATCTCGGTCTTGGTCTTACCCTCGCTAACCTGCGGGCGACGCAGTCCTGGTTGGTTGGTGGCAGCGCATGCGGACCAGGGTGATGCGCCACAGGGCGCTGTTGGCATCACGGTCGCCGTCGCGATGCAGCCGGCGGCGGTCGGTGCGTCCTGAGCTGGCGGGGATGGGGGCGACTCCGCAGAGTCGGGCAAAGGCGGCTTCAGACCGCAGCCGGTGAGGATTGTCGCCGGCGGTGACGAGCTGGCCGGCGGTGTCGACGCCGACGCCGGGCAGGGCGACCAGGTCCGGGGCTACGGCGGTGAACAGGCTGGTCAGGTGGCTGTCGAGGTCGTTGATCTCGGTCTGGAGCGCGAGCCAGCGGCGGCGAGGCTGCGCAGGGCGGTCTTGGTGGCGGTGGCAGAGCTGTGGTCTGTTCCAGCGGTGTGGCATGGTGCGCGGATGATCGACAGTCGTGGGGCGTTGGAGGCCGTGGTTCGGCATGCCGTACACCTGGAGGACGACTACGAGGAGGTGGCACCTGTCGTTACGGCGTTGGCGGCGTGCGGGGATACCAGTATGGTGCCGCAGCTGCAGGAGGCGCTGGACCGGTTCCTTGATGAGGAGAACTTCTACGGCCGCGACCTGGTCGCCGCCGTCCTGGCCGGTATTCACGGGGTGGCGGCACTGCCAGGGCTACTGCGCGCCTCGGCCCGTGACCTGGGCGACGACCAGGACAGCTTGCAGGCTGAGATTATCGAGCTGATGCACGCGGATCGGGCGGCCAGCCGGCGCGTGGTGCGTGAGTTCGCCGCCGGCGATACGCCCGAGCTTCGCCGCGTGGGGCTGTGGGCGCTTGGGTTCGTGGTCGAAGCGCAAGATGTGGAGCTGCTTGCTGCGGCCGCGTCCGACCCGGATCCGAGGGTCAGGTCCCTGGCGATCGGCTCAATCCCTGACCCTGTCGGCGACGATTGGGCATTCGCCGCGCTCACCGGCGCGTTGGGTGACCTGGATGAGCAGGTGCGGGTGTCGGCGGTGAGTAGGCTCGGGTATACCGGCCGGGCTGACGCGGTGGCGCCGCTGGTTGCTCTCGCCGCCGACCGATCCCCACGGGTACGGTCCATGGTCGCGTACGCACTCGGGCGACTCGGCAATGAAGAGGCGACGCCGGCTCTGCTGCAGCTGCTCGACGACCCGAACCGGCATGTCCGCGAGGACGCCGTGGAAGCCCTTGGCTCGGTGGGCGGGCCGGCCGCGGTCGACGCACTGCTGGCGTTGGCTGCCCGGCAGGACCCGCAGATGCGGGTCCAGGCCGCCAAAGCGCTCCCGAAGGCGGTCGACTCGGATTCCCGCGTGGCACCGCAGCTCGCGATGCTGGCGCGAGACGGCGAGGCCGCGGTACGAGCGGCTACCCTCAGCGGACTCGCCAGCACCAGCCCAGCCCACGGGAGCCAACTCCTGGTCGAGTTGACGGACGACCCGGACCCGATGGTCCGCCAGCGGGTCGCGGTCGTGGCACGACATCTCGCGCCCGAAGCTGCCCCGGGCATCCTCCGCCGGTATGCCAATGATTCCGACCAAGCTGTGCGTCGGCTCGCCGTCACCGAACTGAACCGGCTGGCCGAACCCCAGCGTGGTTGAGCGATCAGGCACCAGTCAGTGGCCCGACAGCGAAGTCCGCGTGGCAGGACAGCGGGCTGCTCTCGATGTATGCACAGCAGCTGCGACCCGGGCGATCCGCAGCACGCGAGCACGCTGCTCAGCGGCTGACCCGCCCCCGTCGTGCCCGCGGCCATGATCCCGTCACTCCGGGTGGTGGCCGCGGGCATGTCCCCACCACTCTTCGCGCTCAGCCATTCTTCAGTTGCCCGCGTGGTGTCCTTGGCTTCAGGCGCGGCGCTTGATGTGGGTCTGGGCGATGAGGCTGGTGAACGCGAGGAGGACGGTCAATGCCGTGTAGTAGACGACTGCTGGCACCTCGCCGAGAGGTCCGGCGATCTGGCCCTCGATGACGATGGGCACTCCGAAGGCGACGTAGGAGACGGCGTAGATTCCGCCGACGATGCCCGCGCGCTGATGCGCTGCCGCGAGCGGGAAGATGAGGCGCAGCGCTGCGGTGAAGGATGCACCGAAGCCGACACCGGCGATGGCCTGCCCGATAATCATGATTGTCAGGCTTCCGGCGAACACGCCACCGATGATGCCGATGGCCCCGACGATCGACGCGTAGATGCCGATGGTCATCGCGCGCCGGGGGTCGACGCGTGCGAACGACAGTCCGATGACGGCCGATACCGCCGGCGCGATGAACCCGGCCAGGCCGTTGAGCAGGCCGCTGTCCAGATGGAAGACGCTGCGAACCATGCTCGGGGCCAGTCCTCCGGAGAGGCCTGCGAGCATCCAGACTGCGGCGACCACGGGCGCCGCAGCGGCGAACTCCTTCCGGGCGGCGGGCGGGATCGCGACGCGCGGGACCATCGAGCGCAGCGCGCCGGGTGTGGGTGTGATGGTCTCCGGAGACAGGACGACGACGGCGGCCCCGAGAATCGTGAGGATGATCAGGACGGTGAAGATGATGGAATTCGCCGTGGGTGTGAGCTGGATCGCGAGGCCAGCCAGCAAGGAGCCGACGCCCAGGCCGCCTGTCAGGCCGACGCTGCCGAGGATCGTGCCCAGTCGCTTCTTGTTCTGCGGGGCGAGTTCGACGAGCGCCGCGGTGAAGGCAGCCGTCGCCGCGCCGCTGGCGACACCTTGCACGATGCGGCCGGCGATCACCCACCTGATATCGGCGGCGACGAGGAACAGGACGTTCGACGCGAGCTGGATGACCAGAGATCCGATCAGCACCGGGCGCCGGCCGACATGGTCAGACAGCGATCCCAGCGTGAGGACGGCGGCGAGGAAGCCGATCGCGTAGACAGCGAACGCCAGTGTGAGTAGCGACGGCGCAAACTCCCACTGCTGCTTGTAGAGCACCAGCAGCGGCGTCAGCGCGCCTGCCGCGAGATACAGACTTGTGAACGCGAGCGCCGCACCCGTCAACGCCAGTCCGGCGGGGAGAGTGCGCCGGCCGGAGGTCGCGGGTGCCTCGGTGATCACCTGAGATGAGGACAGGACGGCTCCTTGGAGAGACCACGCGCAAGGGTGCGGTGGTTGAAGAATCGGGTGGTGGCCGGCCGCCGGGCGCAGCTGGCAGCGCAGCTCGGCGGCCGGATGGCGGCTCTAGTCGGTGACGACGACGACGCCCGACGGCTCACCCAGCAGTTCCACTGTGAGCTCGGCAGCACGGTCGATCTGCACGCGCGGCTCCGCGGGGATCTGCTGTTCGTTGTAGGTGCCGGGCCCGTAGAACTGCCCGTAGCTCAGCACGACGCCGCCCTCGGCGAGAACGGAACGCTCCAGCTCGGCGACGGCCAGGGCATCGGGGCCGTCAGGCAACTGCCAGGCGACGGTCTGGGCCAGGATCTTCGGCGATCCGCTCTGCCGTGCCGCCTCGATCAGATTCTGGTTGCCCTCGGTCCGGATGCGAGCGTTCAGCTCCGCGTGATCACCGATCTTCTCCACCTCATCCGGCAGATCAGTCAGCTCGTTCAGGATGACGTCGGGGTTGAACTCGCGAACCGCCTGGATCAGTGCGTCCCGGTCGAAGACATCACACAGAATCGGCTCGGCACCGAGCTGGCCCAGCAACTCCGTCTTGCTGGGCGAGCGCGTCATGCCACCCACCACGTGCCCTGCCTGAACCAACCGGGGGATCAGCCGTTGCCCGATCACGCCGGACGCGCCGGCCAGAAATACCCTCATGATTTCTCCTGATTGATGGGATGTGCAGTAGTTGCTCGACGCCACAGATTTGCGGTCAGAGCCAGGTTTTTTGGAGTGCGCGGCAGGGGCTCAGGCGTTGTAGCCGCCGTGGGCGTCCAGCACCGCGCCCGTGACGTACGACGCGGCGGGGCTCGCGAGGAAGGCGATCGCCGCGGCGATCTCGCTGGGGTGGCCCATGCGCTGCAGGGACAGCGAGCTGAGCAGGGCCTTGAGGGTCTCGGGGTCCGGCGGTTCCATTCCGCTCTCCATCAGCCCGGCCTCCACGACGTTGGCCGTGATGCCCCGGGGCCCGAGGTCCCGCGCGACGCCCATGGTGTACCTCTCGATCCCCGACTTGGTCGCCGAGTAGTCGGCAAGGCCCGGGACGCCGACCCGGGAGCCCAGTCCGGAGCTCACCGTGATGATGCGGCCGTCCGCGCGCAGCACCCGCGAGGCGGCCCGGATGATGGCGATCACGCCGAGGTAGTTAGTGGCGTGCATGCGGTCCAGTGCGGCGGTGTCGACGTCCGGGTCGTCCACGGTCCGACCCTGCTCGGGCGAGATCGCGGCGTTGTTGACCAGGATGTCCAGACCGCCGAAATGCGCGACCACGTCGTCGATCAGCGCCGGCGCCAGGCTCGTGTCTGCCTGGTCGGACCTGAAGGCGACGGCCTTCGCGCCCTTGCCACGCACCTCCTCGACGACGGCCTGCGCCTGCTTCCCTGAGCTGACATAGGTGAACGCGACGTCGGCGCCCTGCTCGGCCAGCAGCCGTACGGTCGCGGCTCCCAGCCCACGGGAGCCGCCGGTGACCAGGGCGACCTTGCTCGTGAGCGGCTTGTTCATTCTTTCCACCTCGCTGATTGATCCGTCCAAGAGTCGTAACGCTAGTAGTTACGACAGGATGGTCGCAACATTTGTTGTTACAACGTGAGGGTCGTAACATGGAGCGTTACGGCCGAGGGGGAGGGTTCATGAGCGCCAACAGCAGATTGACCATCGCCGCTCACGCGCTGGCCTGGATCAGCCTCTACCAGCGCCAGGGCCATGCGGTCGCCACTTCCGAGCAGATCGCGACCAGCGCGAACACCAACCCCGTGGTGATCAGGCGGCTGCTCGGCGAGCTGCGCAGGGCGGGGCTCGTGGAGTCCCGGCGGGGCGTGGGCGCAGGCTGGTCGCTGGCGCGCGAGCTGGAGTCGATAACCCTGCTCGACGTGTACGAGGCAGTGGAACCCGGCCCGCTGTTCGCGATGCACCGCGCGACCCCGGACCAGGGGTGCGTGGTGGGTTACGGCATCCAGCCGGCGATGCAGGGCATCTACGAGGGCATCGAGGAGACCCTGAGGCGCGAGTTGGCCCGGGTCACGCTGGAGGACGTGCTCCGGGACATCCTCGCCGCACCTCGCTAGAGCCCTCTTCGAGCTTGAGGTGGGTGAGGCAGCGTTCGACGACGTTGCGGCGCCCACCCGCGCGGCATGCGGCCGCGGATCCGTGTTCGCCGACACTGCCGCATGGTACGAATGCCTCAATGCGGGCGCGAAGCCACAGGACGGGCGAGCCGATGACGACGAGCAGAGCAGCCCAACTGCTGCGGAAACCCGGGGATCCGCAACGGGCGACGTTCCTGGAACTGTTCTTCGACCTGGCGTT
The DNA here is from genome assembly GCF_040639095.1 of Micromonospora sp. NPDC023966. Classification (NCBI taxonomy): domain Bacteria; kingdom Bacillati; phylum Actinomycetota; class Actinomycetes; order Micromonosporales; family Micromonosporaceae; genus Micromonospora; species Micromonospora sp. NPDC023966. Next base: position 360,613 of record NZ_JBEZZJ010000003.1, read on the forward strand.
CGTCTACGTGCTCACCCAGCTCTCGCAGGTGCTCGGCCAGGAGGCCACGTGGCGCGGCGCCTTCCACACGCTCGTGTTGCTGCTGGCGGCCTGGTGGGTCTGGTGCAGCACGGCGACAATCCCCGACAGGTTCGACCCGCAGCGGCCGGCGATACAGCTGCTGGTCATCGCGACCCTGGTCGGCAGCCTGCTGATGGCTGTCGCGCTTCCGGCGGCGTTCGGCGCGCAGGGCCTGGTCTTCGCCGGCGCCTACGTCAGCATCCAGATCGGTCGTAGCCTCGTCCTTCTAATCGCCCTGTGGGGCCACGAACTGCAGCGCGGCGCGGCACGGGTGCTCATCTGGTTCTGCGTATCTGCCGTGCCGTGGATCGTGGGGGCGCTCGTGCAAGGCACCGTCCGTGAGGCACTCTGGGCACTGGCGGTCGCGCTGGACTACGCGGCCGGCAAACTCCGATACCGCACGCCGGGCCTGGGCCGTTCGCCGACCTCGGAGTTGCCGAGTGCGGCCGAGCACCTAGCCGAGCGCCACCGGCAGTTCTTCATCATCGCGCTCGGCGAGTTGATCCTGGTCTCCGCTTCCACCCTCGGGGGCAACGGTTTCGCACGCGAGCCGACGACGGCGTTCCTGGTGTCTCTCGCCACCACGGTGCTGCTCTGGCGCATCTACATCTACCGGGCCGGGGAGTTGTCGGCCGCAGCCATCTCGGCATCCCGAGACCCGGCCCGCCTTGGCCTGTCGGCGTTCTACGCCCACCTGGTCATGGTGGCCGGCGTCGTCGTCACCGCCGTCGGCGCCAAACTCGTCATCGCCCATCCATCCGGGCACACCCAACCGGCCTGGACAGCCGTCATCCTCGGCGGACCCGCGCTGTTCCTGGCCGGGCGAGCCCGCTTCGAGTACGCGGTCTTCACCCGGGTGTCCCGGGATCGACCGATCGGGCTGCTCGTGTTGGCCTGCCTGACGCCGGTGATGCTCCTGATGCCGCCACTCATGGCCGCCCTCTCCGCCACCGCGGTCCTGGCCGGGATCGCCTTCTCCGACGCGGCCCGCGCGAGAGGACGCCCACCCGAGCCGCCGTCACCACCCGGCTAGCGCCGGATGGATCAGACGTCCTGAAGGCAGGTCATGTAGGCGTAACCGAAGTCGATCAGGATCCACACCACTGGCCCTGACGCCACCGCCGGATTGGACGGTGACGTGGTGCCACAGCGAGCCGCCGTCGTCTTGGCATGGGGAAACGAACGCCTCGACCGGGTCGATCACCTGGCAGCGCGGACGGAATACGCCGCCGCTGTGAAGGCGCGCAGCGCGATCTCGGCGGACTGTTCCAGTTGGCCGCGATGGGCGCCCGCTGCGGCGTGGACAGCATGTCCCTCGGTGACGACGCTCAGGAAGCGGGCCAGCGCGGTCGGGTCGGCGTCCGGCGGCAAGTCTCGTTCGTCGACGGCGCGGGCGAAGCGAGCGGCGATGGCCTGCTCGCCGGCCTGCCGGCTGGCGGCGAGGAACTGCGAGATCGCCGCATTCGCGGTACTACAGGCAGTGCCGCCCTGGACAGAGAGGCATCCGGCCGGCCGGTCCGGGCGGGTCAGCGCCACCACGTTGTCCCGAAGCAACGCCGCCGCCACCTCGCGCGCCGTCGGCTGATCGAGCGCGCTGCGCGCGTAAGCCATCTCCACGTCCGCGTAGCGGGCCACGACCTTGCGGAACAGGCTCTCCTTGCTGCCGTAGGCGGCGTACAGGCTCGGCTTGTTGATGCCCATGGCCGCGGTGAGGTCGGCCAGCGAGGCTCCTTCGTAGCCGTGCCGCCAGAACACCTCCATCGCCCGATCCAGCGCCTGGTCGGTGTCGAATTCGCGCGGTCGTCCCATCTGGGTCATCCCGTTCACCCCCTCCTGACGCCAAGACTACCGCAGGTGAAACCGATCGGTACAAAAGTTTGGCGAATGCCGGCAGGGGCTGCTAGCTTGTTGTGTACCGCTCGGTACAGAACTGTGAAGGGGGCGAGATGGAGAACATGAAGCGGACGATCGGCGCGATCGGGATCTGGAGCATGGAGCTACGCGAAGCTGCCCGGCCCGAGGTCCGCGAGGCCGCTGCGGAGCTGGACCAGCTCGGCTTTCCCGCGCTCTGGGTCCCGGGGCTGGACGGCCAGGGGGCGGTCGACGACGTCGAGCACCTGCTGGCCGCCGCGCCCGGCGCCACCGTGGCGCTCGGCGTGCTGTCGATGTGGGGCCAGGACCCGGCCGCACTCGGAGACCGGTGGGCCGCGCTGGACGCGGCGTACGGGCCGCGGGCCGTGCTGGGCCTGGGGGTCAGCAACGCCCACTCCGCCGCCAATGCCGGGCAGGACTACGGCAAGCCGACGGTGTCGATGGCACGATTCCTCGACGGCCTCGACGCCGCACCCCGACCCATCCCTGCCGAGCGGCGTCTGTTGGGTGCGCTGGGCCCGAAAATGGTCGATCTGGCCGCCGCGCGGACCTCGGGATGGCACCCCTTTCTGGTGACTCCCGAGCACTCGGCCCGCCAGCGGGCGCGGGTGGGCGACGGACCGCTCATCACGCCGCACCTGGCGGTCGTCCTGGACCGCGACCCCGACCGGGCGCGGGCGGCCGCCCGCGCCGGCGTCGGAATGTTCATCGGTTTCCCCGCCTACCGGTCCAACCTGGCCCGCCTCGGCTTCGGCGAGGAGGACCTCGTCCCCGGCGGCAGCGACCGGCTCATCGACGCGCTGGTCGCCTGGGGCGACCTCGACGACGTCGCCGACCGCGTCCAGGCCCACCTGGATGCCGGGGCTGACCACATCACCCTCCACGTCCTGCGGCCCGACACCGACGGTGCCGGCCCGCCACGGGAGCAGTGGCGGGAACTCGCCGCGCTACTGCCCCGCTTCACCGCGAGGACCGCGCACCGACCAACCCTGGCCAGCCCGGGTGCCAACACCCGGATCGGCGATGCATGAAACCCATCCCACACCACCCAAGTTCCAAGGAGTACGACAGATGGCACAGCTCAACGGCAAGACCGCCCTGGTCACCGGTGGCACCACCGGCATCGGCCTGGCCGCGGCCCACCGCTTCGCCGCCGAGGGCGCGCACGTCTTCGTCACCGGACGCCGCCAGCAGCAGTTGGACGAGGCCGTCGCGGCCATCGGTCCGGCCGCCACGGGCATCCGCAGCGACGTGAGCAACCTCGACGATCTCGACCGCGTCATCGACGCGATCACCGCCCACGGCGCCGGCCTGGACGTGCTCTTCGCCAACGCCGGTGGGGGCGAGTTCGCGCCCCTGGGCAACATCACCGTCGAGCACTACACCGACATCTTCGACCGCAACGTCCGCGGCACCGTGTTCACCGTCCAGAAGGCCCTGCCAGTGCTCAACGACGGCGCGTCGGTCATCCTGTCCGGCTCGACCGCCGCTACCAGCGGCACCCCCGCCTTCGGCGTATACGCCGCGTCCAAGGCCGCCATCCGCTCCTTCGGCCGTACCTGGGCCGCCGAACTGACCGGCCGCCGGATCCGGGTCAACACCCTCATTCCGGGCCCGACCGAGACACCGGGCATCACCGGGCTGGCCAACAGCCCGGAGGAGGCCGCCGGCCTGATCCAGATGCTCGCCTCCACCGTGCCGATGGGCCGGATGGGCCAGCCGGAGGAGATCGCCAACGCCGCCCTGTTCCTCGCCTCCGACCAGAGCAGCTTCATCACCGGCGGCGAAATCTTCGTCGACGGCGGCGCGAACCAGGTCTGACCAGACCCGGCGTCAGGAGCCGCTACGGCGGCTCCTGACGCCGCCCCGCGAGTGCCGAGGAGCGTCAGCTTGCCGCCGACGGCGCGAGGCCGTCGCTTGAACAGTCCGCCGAGGGCGGCGGCTGACGGAAGGCCGCCGCCGGCCGGTGCAGGAACTGCCATCCCATCAAAAGAAGAGGACATCGACATGATGAACGCGCGTGAGCTGCTGCTGGCGTACACGGGGAACATTTCAAACCCGGACGCGGCGGCGGAGTTGTTCGCCGAGGACGGCGCGGTCGAACTGCCCTATCTGGAGTCGTTCGGGGGTAGCTGGCGCTTCGAGGGGCGCGAGGGCGTTCGGCAGTTGCTGGTCGGCCTGCTGCAGGCGGTGCCGACCTTCGGCTTCGACGAGGTGAAGATCTTCATGGAGACGCCGGACCAGGTCGTCGGCGAGTGGTCGGTGGAGCGGACCACCGCGACGGGACGCCCCTTCAGCCAGCTGTACATGGGACGCCTGGTCGCCGAGAACGGCAAGATCAAGCTGCTCCGTGAGTCGCTCGACCTGGTCCAGGCCGCCCGATCCATGTTCCCCAACGGCGTCGCCGACATCCCCGCCTGACGGCCGACCTCGACACCGAGCCGATTCCGGCGCAGCCCGCAGGAGTGCGTGGGCGCACGGCTTACTGCTTGGCGTCGACGAGGGCTGCGCGTCGCCTGAGCACCGCTCGACGTGACGGCCGGCTTCGCACCGCGAGCCCGGCCGGTTCTCGATTGACCAGTGACCGCGGATCCAGCAGGCGAGTTGCGCCGGTCTGGCCTGAATTACCGCGTGCGACTGCGCGGCTGACCGCGGCCCGCTGCCGGGCAGCCGTGTGCACGTCACCGGCCGCTGACGGGTCGAGCACCGTTTCGGTCCGCCGGGCCTCGGCGCTGATCGTGAATTCCAAGCGGCATGTCGTCGAGGTCGGTGACCACTCCGGCACATACACCGAGCCCGGTCCTTCCGGCACTGTTCGACAGTTCTAGCCAGCATCGCATGGGCGGTGGCCGCAGGATGCCGGTGCTGGCGGAGAGGCTGGCGCGCCGCCGGCCAGCGGTCACCGGAGGGCATGCCAGGAAACACGACGAATAACTCTCACCTCCTCTTCTGTGATTTGCGGTGTGCGAGGCGGGCGCAGGAGGAGCCGAATGCTCAATGTCCGACGGCAGCTCCTCACAGGCATGCCCTTCGATCGACATGATCGTCGGAGACGGTTGCCGTCTACCCCTGATGAGGGGCCCCCACCATGCCGAGTACGCCCGCCGCTGTCCGTTTCTCCCGACTCAGGCGTCGCGCTGCCGTGGTCGCGGTTGCCGCGCTCGAGGCGCACTGGCTCGCCGACCTGCTCAGCCGCCTGGGAGCCCGCTTCGAGGTCACCGCCGACGGGCTACTCACCCTGGCCGGCGACTGACCCGCGTAGCCCGCGCCACCCACCGATGCCGTGCGGCGTGTCCATGGGCGCACAACGTGTGCAGAAGCGCATCGGTCCGGCTGCTTGCGATCCAGAGCTGCGAGGTGGGCCCGGCACTGGTCAAGCTGGGCGGTATGTCGGGGAAGGTCCATATCATCGGGGTTGGCGCATGTTGGGCCGGGTGGAGTTGTCCAAGTCTGCGTGTCATGATCCGGCCGTCCTTGCCATCACGCCACCGCCCCGCCGAACATCTGGCAGACGCGACGCGGCCCTCGAAGACCCCGAACCGGTTCGCCAACGAGGCGGCCACCAGGGCGATACCCGACAGCGCCGAAACGACGCGGCTGTGCCGACCGAGCAACGCGCCCACCTGCCGGCCACGCCCTTACGCGGGTAGTGGCCAGCCGGGCGTGGCCAGTAGGGCGCCATCGTCGTCGACGAGCAGGGCCTCGTACCCGGGTAGCGTCGCGAGCCAGGTCACCGCCGCGGGCCCCTGCGCAGCCGCTGCGGTGGCGTACACGTCCACCCAGGTCAGAGACGGGCCGATGACGGTGACCGAGCGCAGGCCCCGGGCGGGGGCGCCGGTGTATGGATCTACGATGTGTGCTCCGCGGTGTGCGGTGCCCGAGGTGGCGAGGGCCTGGTCGACGATCTCGAGGGTGGTGAGGAGCTGATCTGGCTGTGCCGGATCCTCGACGCCCACGCGCCAGGATCCGCTTACCGTCATGTCCCCACCGGCGTTCAGGTAGAACTCGTACCCCTCCAGGTGCTCCGCGGCGCGTTCGACGGCCCAGCCCTTGACGAGGCCGGACGGGTCGAAGTGGGTGCCACCGCCGGGTTCGGGCAGGTACGCGTCGAAGTAGCCGTTCGTACGCTGGCGCGCCTGCTCGCACAGGTCGAGGACCGTGTCGACCAGCGGTTCGTGTATCGGCTCTCCCCGGTTCAGGGCGCTCAGCTGGCTGTCCGGGCGGTACAGACTGAAGACGGCGTCCATCGCGCGCAGTTCGGCGAAGGCCCCGGCGACGGCGTTCGCCGCCGCCGGGGAGTCGGCACCGGGACCGCGCACGTGCACGCTGACGGGCAGACCCATGATCTGCTCGACGAACGCCTGCCGGGTCACGGCTTGGCCTTGAAGTGCGCGCCGTCCAGCGCGGCCTGGAGCGACTTCGCGTAGCCGTCGCTGGTCAGCGTCGCACCGGACACCGCATCGATCTGCGCGCTCTGCGCGGCGAGCGCCTCTGTGCGCAGCTGCGGCACCGCGTGCTTGTTGATCTCGCGGGAGCGGCTGTTCGTGCTCGGCACCGTCACCGGCGTGATCTCGGTGATCCGGCCGCCGTTGATGCTGGCCCGCACCTGGACGTTCCCCCGCTTCGTCTGCACGACCGGGCCGTCGGCGACGGTGGTGGAACCGGACCGTGCGACGGTGCCCCGTGACGTCCCGGGCGTCGCCGCCGAGCCGAGGCCGGTCTCCGCGGCCGGCGCGTTTGCGCCACTAACAGTCTCGGCCAGAGGCGAGCTGTCGGATCCGGTCGACGTCTTGTAGCTGAAGAGAAGTACCACCACGGCGATCGTGGCGAGCAACCACAAAGTGATCTTACGCATGTCGTCCTCCTCAGGTCGGAGTGTGAGCCCATGAGGATGGGTGGCGATCTACCAGGTGAAGCGTTCAAGATGAATGCGCTTCTCGGGCACGCCTGCCTGTCGCGCCGCGCGTACCACCGTCTGCATCCACTCGTCCGGTCCGCACACGAACACGTCGTGCTGCGCGATGTCCGGAACAAGCTCACTCAAGGCTTTCGCATCATCGCCGAATCCGGCCGGCAACCATGAGTTCTTGCGCCCGCGGGACCCCAACAGGTACTCCACACGCAGGCCACGGACGGCCGAGAGGCGGTCCAGTTCCTGGCGGAACACCAGGTCTTCCGCCGAGCGCGCCCGGTATAGCAGCGTGGCTTCGCCCGGCGCGTACGGTAACTCTTCCAACAAGGTCCGCAGCGGGGTTATTCCAATCCCGGACGCGATCATGGTGACCCGCGCAGCCGTACGCCGGGCGGCGGTCAGCCGACCGTACGGCCCCTCAATCAACACATGAGTTCCCGGCCGTAACTCAGACACCTTCTCGCTGCCCTCGCCGCGGGATCGCACCGTGATCCGCAACGTGTCGTCATGCGGCACAGCGGACAACGAGTACGGGTGGCCGCGACTCCAACCCGGGCCGTTGAGGAAGCGCCACTGGAAGAACTGCCCCGCGTGTGCCGGCAACTGGTCCAGGTGGCGTCCCTGCATGTAGATCGAATGAACGCCCGGTGCCTCTGCGACGATTGCGGCCACTGTGAGACGGTGCCGCAGCGTCCGCCAGGCCGGTAGGCCGAGCCGGAAGGCGACAACCGCGCCGGCGCACGCGGCGTACGCGGTCCACCAGTACAGCGTCGCGGCCCGGGAGCTGGTGAAGTCGGCCCCGGTCCAGAGCTGATGTGGCAGCGCCAGGCCGACGCCGAGGTAGGCGTACAGGTGCAGCAGGTGCCACGCCTCGTAGCGCAGCCGCCGCCGCGCGGCCCGCAGGGAGGTGAGCACGACCATCGTCAGGGCCACCGCCCCGGCGACCGCCAGCAGCACTCCCGGGAACGTGGTGACGAGGCTCCACGCCTCCGCTGTCACGGAAACCCCACCCGTCTCGGCGTACCCGACCGTGATCAGCACGATGTGCGCGAGCAGGAGGTTGAAGGAGATGAACCCGACGACGCGGTGCCAACGGGCGAGTCTGTCCTGCCCGTAGGTGCGCTCGATCCACGGCACGCGCGCCATCAGCAGCACCTGGATGAGCAGCAGGTCCGCCGCGACGAGACCGGTCAACCGGCCCAGCGACGTCAGGCCCTCCGCCCAGCCACGAAGCTCCTGCACGCCGCCGCCCCGCACCCAGAGCGCGACGACGATCAGCAGGCTGACCGCGCCGACCGACGCGATCACATCGGCCCACCACGACCACGCGGCGGTTCGTACGGGCCTGACCGCCGCGTCGGCCGACTGCGCCCTCCCAGTCACAAGACCCCCTCCCGCACCGCCTATTCGCCCATTAGCGGTCGGTTTTCGCATCGCCATCTCCGGGACCCGCCGACCAGCGCGTGGTGCCATCGGAGATGATTGGGCCCGTTTGCGTCTATTCACTGGCGAGTCAGGACGAAGCCGTCCCCGTGTGCGTCGCCGTTCTGCGGCGGCGCAGGCCTACCGCATCCAGCCCGCGCCGTGCTCGACCAGCCGGGCTGCGACACAGACCAGCAGCACCGCCTCGACCGCCCACCAGTCCCGTACGGCGACGCCCAGGGGGGTCTCCGCCGTGGCGACCGCATGGCCACCGCACAAGGTTGCCAGTGATCACGCCGGCGAAGGAAGCACCGAGTCGGTTCAGGCAGAACACGTCGAGGCTCCCGGACGCGGCGGCCGGCCCCACCAGCAACCGGACCACCGCGCGCCTGGACAGGACAAAGTCGCCGCCCGGTCCTGTTACTCCCGGCCCCAGCCGTCGCTCGTACGAATGCCTCCTCGACCCAATCCGCTCACGACGGAGAACCGCTTCTTCCCGCATTCGCGCCGTTCATGTCAGCGGCGGAGCCAGCTCGCCCTGCTGAGCCGCACGCCGATGGCCCGTCGCTGCCGGCCCATGCCAAGCGGATGGCTCTGAGGCGACGACTACGCATTGACGTAGTCCCGATGGGGCCACGTCCGCCGCGCTGCGCTCCGGGTGGTCGGCCGCAGGCAGTCCGTGCAGGAGCAGTAGGCCTAGCCGTCCCCCGCATCGGCCACGCGCTCTGTTGGGCGCCGGTGTGCAGCATCCACTACGAGTCCGCCGTGTTCACCGGGCCACCATGACCATGATCACGGCGAAGCACGCAATCAGCGCGGTGATTCCACCGAACATCACGAGCGGCGACCAATCGCGGGCCTGCTTCCGTTGCTGGGCAGAGGACTGAGTTGGCAGGTTCCAACCGGGAGGTGCTGCCACACCATTGCGGCGGCCCGGGCAACGCGGCGGCGGGGTGCGGGGAGTCGAGTTAGCCATCATGGGATGCCCTCCGTGGACGTCATGGAGCACCAGCCGATCCCGGGCTTCGCCTATCCGACCGACTGGCTCGCGCTCTGGCCGCCGGCTTCGGCGCGTATCTGGTGCCAATCACTTGCCATCAACCCCACGGGTCGGCGCCTGGCGCACTCCGGAGGTGGACAAGATCTACGCCGCCACGCACGAGCTTGGATCGGAGTTTGCCACCGGGCTCATCCAGAACGGTTCGATGCAGGCCGCCTTGACGGAGGACAGCCGAACGAGCCAGACGTACGACGCGGGAGGCAACCGGGCGCTGATCGGCCGCTGGGACGATAACCACCGTGGAGCCGTCCGATGTCTCCGCCGATCAGGGTTTGACGGTGGCGCTCGACCTGGACCGGTGGCGAGCTTCTCGCAGCCGCGCGGATTGCTCGTCTTGTCCACCAAACCCGCACCGCCGCACGCGGCGTCGACCCGGCCGCGCAGTCCGAGCGGTCGGTGTAGAAGCGGGAGCACAGCCGGACCTTCGCGGCGGGCCGGAATCGGCCGGGATCAGAGCGAACGTCCTCGCCGGCACTCGCAGACCCGGGCGCCGGGCGGGGGCCTGGACGCGCTCAGCGGGCCTTCTTGGTCGCCCGCTTGCGGGGCGGCGTCAGCGAGTCGGCGATCGCGGCGATCGCGGACGGAACGAGGCGGTAGTACGCCCAGACGCCCCGCTTCTCGCGCTCGAGCAGACCCGCCTCGATAAGGATCCGAAGGTGATGACTGACGGTCGGCTGGGAAAGACCAAGCGGCGCGGTGAGGTCACTCACCGACGCCTCGCCCTCGGGAGCGGACTGGATCAGACTGAGCAGTCGCAGCCGGGCCGGGTCAGCGAATGCCTTAAGCACTCCTGCGAGCCGCTCGGCATCGGCACGCTTGATCGGCTCGCCAGAAAGCGGCGAGATGGCAGGGGTGGCAGTTTTCGCAATTCCCACGCCTTCATCGTCCCACCAACACCACGAACCGGCGGTGCAACCAGGATCCGGTTACCGCCAGTTCACGCTCGGGAGCCCTGTTAACCCGTTCCAGCGGTACCCGTGAGGCAGACGGGCAGGTGCCGCCAGGTCTGACCGGCCGTTGACACACCGGCGCGACCTCGGTTCGGCTTGCCGGAGTTGGGCGGCCTGCGGCCTAATGGCGGCATGCAGGCAGGCGACGACGCGGTGATGACGATCGGCGAGGTCGCCGACAAGTTCGGGCTGGCCACGCACGTGTTGCGGCACTGGGAGTCGGTCGGGTTGCTCGCGCCGGCGCGGGTGGTCGCCGGGCGCCGCCGCTACCGATCGACGGACCTCTATCGGGTTGCGACGATCCTGCGCGCGAAGGAGGCAGGACTGTCGCTGGAGCAGATCCGTGAACTCATGGCCGCCGCCGGGTCGGCACGGCGGGAGATCCTGCTGCGACACCGCGAGGACCTCGCCGCGCGTATCGACGCGCTGCGGGACTCCCTGCGGTTCATCGACGGGGGCCTGGAGTGCGAGCACGAGGACTTCACCGCGTGCCCGCACTACCAAGCGAGAGTGCGCGCGCGCATCGGGCGCCAGCCCGCGCCTCACGTGCCAGGATGACGCCCGACGCAAGCATCGCCGGACGGCGCAGCGGCGATGGTCAACCGATGATCAATCGCGGCTTGCCATCACCGCTCGTCCGCTGGCACGTCGAGGGAGGGTGACGTCGCCCTGGCCGCGGCCCTGGTTACGTCAGACCGCCAGCATCACGGTCGGCGGGCGGAGGCGACGAACAAAGGAAACGCCACGAAGAGACGTTCCTTGCTTGCCCGGGAACGCTGGTCCCGTACCCATTCGGCGCTCCGCTCACGGGTGATGCTGCCGGCGGTGACCGCCATTGCGGCGAATCCCTCGACGATCGGCAGGAAATTACGCTCGGTGAAGATGCCGGTGTATGCCTCGACGGTGACGTCCTGGAAACCGGCATCGAGGAGCAGATTCCGGTAGGCCCGCGCGGCCTGTGGGTTCGGGACCAAGTCAGCGGAAGCGCGCAGGATGGTTCTGGTGAGCTCGGGGTGAGACGAGTCGATCATCAGTGCGTCCCAGTCCTGTCCGACAAGCACGATCCGCCCACCCGGGGCCAAGACACGACGCGCCTCCGCCAGCGCCGCAGCAGGGTCCGGCACCTCGTGCAGGACCTTGTCGGCTCGGTAGCCCGTCACCGCCTGATCAGGAATCGGGAGGGATTGCGCGGTCCCGATCCGGAACTCGACACCCGGCCAGCGCTCGCGCGCCGTGTCGACCATCAGCTCATCCCGATCGACGCCGATCGCGGTGACGCCGCGCTCGTTGAGCTCGGCCACGGCGCGTCCCGCACCACAGCCCACGTCAACCATTGAGGCGCCGGGGGAGAGGTCCAGCAGGTCGTAGCTGCGCTGCCGTAGCCGCACCGCGCCGGGTTCGGTCTCCGCTGCGTCGAGTCGCGCGATGAGCCGTGCGGTGGCATCCGTGATGTCCAGGTTGGTCATGACGCGATCCTCTGACTTCAGGTTGGCCTGAAGTCAAGGCTGGCCACACCCGGTCCCACCGGCGGATGACGTCTCGTCGATATGCGCGCTGGAGCAGGGGGAGGGCCTCAGCGTGCGGGGGTGGACAGCCTGCTGATCTTCCGCCGGCCGCAAGCCCAGCCGACGCCGGAAGACCTCACGGACACCGGAGGTGGTCCGTCTCGATGACCACCCGTCGCCGCAGCCCGCTACCCCTCGTCCATCAACCACTCACCGGGCAACGCCCGCCGCACCCCGGCGATACCGTCCGCCGTCGCCGCGCGCACCCACAACCACGTCCCGCCGTCCGCACGCAGGACCGCCCCCAGCCCGTCGAACCACCTCATCGGCCTGCCAGCGGGTCCTGCCCAGAACGGGTAGTCAGGCATCGGCAGCCGGCGGAACTGCTGCTCCAGCAACGCGATGGCCTCATCGTCCAGCTCACGGTTGTCGGCGAACATTTCACCGCAGAAAATCCACTCCGACAGCACCATCTCCACGCACGCCACCGAGACCCGATCGAGGAACGGCTGCCAGTCCTGCTCGGCCTCGCTGGCGGACTCAACCCGGAACACTACCGGCGGGTCGGGCTCCGTCAGCGCCGACAGCGGAACGCCCCACTGCGCCACATTCTGGTTCTCCACCCGGAAGACCAGCACCTCACCTGTGTCGTCGACGCCGACCTGATTCGGAGCAAGCAGGCGATCCTGACTCCGGGTCAGGTCATAGCGCCTGCCGACCAGCGCGTATGCCTCACGCAGGGACGCCGGCAGGGCGAAACCCAGCCGGGCTTCCGCCGCCCGCAACTCGCCCTCATCGCGACCATCGCCGGCCACGATCGGACTCGCATACCGCGCTGCAAACAGTCGGATGAATCGCCACGCGCCAGGGGCGTCCCGAACGCCCTGAGCGAGTTCGTCGTGGAGATCAAAGCCGCCGCTCACGAGGCAGACCATAGCGGCCGCCGGAACGCCATCCCCGGAGCTCGGCACCGGGCTCCCCGACGGGACCTTGACCGGAACTCGGCCGCGCCTCGCCGCGCCAGCCGCGCGATCGATCAGGGTGGCGTCCGAGGCGGCGACTCGCCGCGGGTGGGCGCGCACCGGGCAGAAGTGCGCACATGAGCATGGCCGGCCGAGCAGCGCGGCTGGAACACCCGGGCAGTGGACGCTTCCTGGAGATCAGAACCGACCAGCCGTCACTGCAGATCTACGCCGGTAACCGCCTCGACGGCACGCTCATTGGACGTCACGGCAGGCTGCTCCGGCAGAGCGACGGAATAGCCCTGGAGACTCAACGGCACTCCGACGCCCCGAACCAGCCCGCGTTCCCCTCGCCGGTACTCAACCCCGGCGAGACGTACCGCTCGACCACCACTTGGCGGCTGGGCTCAGACGTGAAGCGGTAGCCCGCGCTGGTGCAGCCGGAACGAGTCGAGGTCGACGGGGTCGACCGCGAGCCGAAGCCCCGGAAGCTCCCGCGCGATCCGTTCGAACATGATCCGGCTCTCCATCCGGGCCAGGTGTGCCCCGAGGCAGAAGTGGATCCCGTAGCCGAAGGCGATGTGCCGGCGAACGTCGGACCGATGGATGTCGAAAGCGTGCGGCCGGTCGAACACCGCAGGGTCCCGGTTGGCTCCCCACAACGACAACCCCACCCGGTCGTACGCCGGGATCAGCCCGCCGCCTAGCTCGACGTCCTGGAACGTGAACCGGGGCGGCACGATCTCCACCGGTCCCCGGAACCGCAGTGTCTCCTCGACCACCGCAGCCGCCAGCGACGGATCCTCCCGCAACGCCTGCCACTGTTCGGGGTGCGTGAGCAGGAGGCGGATCCCGTTGACGATCAGGTCGACCGTCGTTTCCTGACCCGCGATGAGCAGCAGCTGCACCAGGGCCACCAACTCGTCGCGGTCGAGCTGGTCGCCCTGGTCCGCCCGTGTCACCAGGTCGGATATCAGGTCGTCTTCGGGCGCCACCCGGCGCCGGGCGGCCAGCTCGTCGAGGTACGCCCCGAATTCGAGAGTGGCCGACGGGCCGTCCGGGCTGGCCGACACGATCGCGGCGGACCAGGCCCGGAAGCGCGGCCGGTCCGGCTCCGGAATGCCGACCAGCTCCGCGATGACGTTGACCGGCACCGGGTCGGCGAGGTGCGTTATTCCGTCGATGCGCCCACGCCGGCGCGCGTCAGTGACCAACCGGTCGGCGAGGTCGCCGATCCACGGCTCGAGGCGCGCCACTGCTCGCGAGGTGAAGCCGCCGCTGACCAAACCCCGCAGTCGGGTGTGGTCGGGCGGATCGAGGTTGATGAGCTGGCGGGACTCGATTCTGGCCACGTCGGGCAGGTGGTGCGGAGCCGTCTCAGGCAGGCCAGGGCAGTGGCGGTGGATCTCGTGCCCGATTGCCGGATGGCGCAGTCCGGTCAGGACATCGCCATACCCGGCCACCACCCAGAACCGGTTACCCGCCGGATCGATCTGAAGGACGGGTTGCCCGCTGTCTCGTACCCGGTCGTAGAACGGGTGCGGATCGCGGCGCACCGCCGGATCCCACAACTCGGACATACCAAACGCGGCCACACCGCCTCCTTGCTCAGGAAATCCATGCGGTCATGCCCGCCGGACTGGTGCACCTCGGGCCTTCCGGCCCGGCCGAGCCCGCGTGGCGGCCATGGCAGGGCAGCCTCGAGCGCCGCTTCGCCTAGGAAGGTGAGCGTTAACATAGGCATGTTTCGGGGACGTGTCAATCCTCAGACCTACTCGCCCGTAGGGGATTGACGACGAGGTTTGTTAACGCTCACACTCCTGGCATCGGCCAATCCCGGAAGCCCGCCGCTAGTCGCTTGTCGACACTCCCGACGCCACTAGCGACCGTGGCGGCAGCCGACCGGCCGACCTGTACGTGGTGAGCCGCCCGCTCGTACCCCCACCCTCCAGACCGGACCAGCACGCCGCACGCAAACCCGCGTTGCACGCCTACTCATCCTGCCGATGCAGATGCCGCCATCAGCCGTCTGGACAGGCGATCTGGCCCAGACACCCACGTGGAAGGACTGATTCAAAAGTGGCCCAATCCGACAAGCTCTCCGTCAATCGGCGCCAGCTGCTGCAGGCGTCGGCGGCCGGTGCGGCTGCGGTCGCCTCCTCCGCCACCCTGCCGACGACGGCTGCGTACGCAGCGCCCGAAGCCGAAACAGCGACCGGACCGGCAGTGCTCAGCCTGACCTCACCCGACCCCGGTCCCGGCGGTACCGCCCCGGTCCGGCCGTTCCAGCTCGGCGACGTGCGGCTTGGCGACGGCCTGCTCCAGGAGAAGCGGGACCGGATGAAGAACTTCCTCCGGCAGTACGACCAGCGCCGCTTCCTCGTGCTGTTCAACAACGAGGCCGGCCGGTCGAACCCGTCCGGTGTCGCTGTTCCCGGCGGCTGGGAGGACGGTGGGCTGCTCAGCGGCCACTGGGCCGGCCACTTCATGACCGCACTGGCGCAGGCCTACGCCGACCAGCGCGAGCCGATCTTCAAGACCAAGCTCGACTGGATGGTTGACGAGCTTGCCGCCTGCCAGGACGCGATTACCGCCCGGATGGGCGACGGCTCGGGCGGGAACCCGCAGGAGCCGCCGCAGCCGCAGATCGGCCGGGTGTCGGGCAAGTTCGGCAACGGGCTCCGGCTGAACGGCTCCAGCGCGGCGCAGTACGTGACCCTGCCTCAGGAGGCGATCAGCCAGCTCAGCGACTTCACCTTCGCCACCTGGGTGAACCTCGCGTCCACCCAGAGCTGGAGCCGGCTGTTCGACTTCGGCCAGAACACCACGGTCAACATGTTCCTGGCCCCGCGCGCCGGCGTCACCGGCAACGTACCGCGGTTCGCCATCACGGTCAGCGGCTCGGGCGGGGAGCAGCAGATCAACGGCAACGCGGCGCTGCCGACGAACCAGTGGGTGCACCTGGCCGTCACGCTGTCGCACAACACCGGCACGCTGTACGTGAACGGCGAAGAGGCCGGCAAGAACTCGAACATGACCCTCAACCCATCCAATCTGGGAAATCCGGGCAACCGGTGGATCGGGCGGTCGCAGTACGGCGACCCGATGCTGGACGCGACCATCGACGAGTTCCACATCTTCGACCGGGCCCTGAGCCAGCAGGAGGTCCGGGCGCTGCTCGACTCGCCGGCCGGCAGCACGAGCGGCGGGACGATTGCGTGGTACCGGTTCGACGAGGACGGTGGCACCGTCCTCAAGGACGCGTCGCCCAACGGCCGCGACGCCGGCGTCGTGGTGAAGCAGGACAGCGGGAAGCTGTGGATCCCCACCCACCCCGGTTATCTGGGGGCTCTCCCGGAGGACACGGTGCTCCGCCTCGGCCCGCCCAGGTGGGCGGTCTACGGCGGCAACAAGGACACCAACACCTGGGCCCCCTGGTACACCCAGCACAAGATCATGCGCGGGCTGCTCGACGCCTACTACCACACCGGCAACCAGAAGGCGCTCGACGTGGTCGTCAAGATGGCCAACTGGGCCCATCTCGCGCTGACCGTCGGGGACAAGAACCACCCGAACTACACGGGTCCGATCACCCGGGACAACCTGAACTACATGTGGGATCTCTACATCGGCGGCGAGTCCGGCGGCGCGAACGAGGTGTTCCCGGAGATCTACCAGCTCACCGGCGACGCGAAGCACCTGGAGACCGCCAAGTGCTTCGACAACCGCGAGTCGCTGTTCCAGGCGTGCGTGGAGAACCGCGACATCCTGGTCACGACGCCGCAGACGCGTCCTGGCCGGCGCCGCCCGGATCGGCTGCACGTCAACCAGCACGTCCCGCAGTTCGTCGGATACATGCGGGTCTACGAGCACAGCGCGGACCCCGAGTACTTCCAGGCCGCCAAGAACTTTTTCAAGATGATCGTCCCGCACCGCATGTACGTGAGCGGCGGTACCGGCGGCAACTTCCCCGGCTCCAACAACAACATCGAGATGTTCCAGAACCGGGACAACATCGCGAACTCGATCGCCCAGGGCGGCGCGGAGACCTGCAGCGCGTACAACCTGGGCAAGCTGGCGCGTAACCTCTTCCTGCACGAGCACGACCCGGCGTACATGGACTACTACGAGCGGGGCCTGATCAACCAGATCGCCGGCTCGCGGGCCGACTCCGCCAGCGTCAGCAACCCGCAGGTCACCTACTTCCAGCCGTTGACCCCGGGTGCCAGCCGCAGCTACGGCAACACCGGTACCTGCTGTGGCGGGACCGGTCTGGAAAACCACACGAAGTACCAGGACACGATCTACTTCAAGTCCGCCGACGGCAGCGCCCTGTGGGTCAACCTGTTCGTGCCGTCGACGCTGACCTGGGCCGAGAAGGGCTTCACCGTCACCCAGGAGACGAGCTACCCCAGAAGCGACCGCACAAAGCTGGTCGTGAACGGCAGCGGCCCGCTCGACCTCAAGGTGCGCGTACCGGGATGGGTGGAGAAGGGCTTCTTCGTATCGGTCAACGGCGCTCCCGTCGAGGCCGACGCCAAGCCGGGCAGCTACCTGACGTTGAGCCGGACGTGGGCGCCCGGCGACACCGTCGAGATCCGGATGCCGTTCAGCATTCGGATCGAGCGGGCCCTGGACCGCCCTGACACGCAGGGGATCTTCTGGGGTCCCGTCGTGCTGCAGATCCTGGGCAACCCGGGGGGCGGCAGCTACCGCGAACTGTCCCTCTACCGTCACTTGAAGCGGGACGGCGACTACGCCCGCTCGGCGATCACGCACGCGAGCACCACCGCGGCTGGTGACATGCTGTTCACCACGCACGGTTTCACCCTGCGGCCCTACTACATCAGCGATTCGCAGGCCGTCTCGTCGTACTTCCGCCGAGTCGAGCCGACGATCGTGTTCGGGTCCATCGACACGGGCGTGCCGAACCGCAAGCGGAACGACGGGCTGCCGAACTACGACGTCCCCGTGGCGGGCATCACGTCGCCCGGTAACGACGGCCCGACCTTCCTCGACCTGGTGTGGGACCAAGCGCCCTTCGCCAGCCACGGCCAGTTCGTCTCGGCCGTCGCCGGCACCGCCGAGGCGTTCGTCGCGGCGGGGGTCTTCACCGACGCGGAGAAGGACCTCGTGGTCTCGACCGCGGCCCGGGCAAGCAAGGAACTCGCCCCGTAGGAGTGCCGCGGTCGTCAGGAATTCATCGGCGGCCTATGTACCTGGGCCTGACGGCGGCCTGACCGACGGAGTCGGTCAGGCCGCCGGGCAGGCTGTTGACGTGGCAGTCGTGGCGGGACTGTGCCTGGACGAGTTCACTGCTGCACCGCCCGAGCCTGTTGGTCTGCCGCTCCGCCCGCGACCTCCTGCCCGTGTCAAATCTGCACCCGTTAGGAGTGTGAGATGAGCAAGCAGTTCTCCCGAAGGACGGCCCTGCGTCTCGGTGCGATGGCCGCCTCGGCCCCAGCGGTGGCGTCGGTGCTTCCGGCCACGGCCGCTCAGGGGGCAGGCTCCACCCCAGACCCGGCCGCGACCGTCCCCCGACCCGGCTGGGTTGGCCCGAACTGGTCGGTCAAGCCGTTCGCCCTCAACCAGGTCGCGCTGCATGACGGCATCTTCCAGCAGAAGCGCGACCGAATGCTCAACTACGCCCGAAACTACCCTGGCACGGGAGGCGTCTTCGACGGGCCCGACCGGATGCTGAATCTGTTCCGCGCCAACGCGGGTCTCCCCGCTCCGGGCACCTACCCAGGCGGCTGGGACACACCGCGGCACCTGCTGCGCGGCCACTTCAGCGGTCACTACCTGACGCTGCTCGCCCAGGCCTACGCCGCCACCGGCGAGGAAATCTTCATCGACAAGCTCGACTACCTCGTGGAGGAACTCGGGAAGTGCCAGCGGGAACTGGACAAGCGGGAACTCGGCCGGGTTCCGGGCAGGTCCGGCAAGGCGGTCCGGCTCGGTGACCCACATCCGAACCAGTACGTTCTGCTGCCGCCGGGGACTCTCGAGGGCGTCAGCGAGTTGACCATCGCCGTATGGGTGAACCTGGCAGTGGCGCAGAACGGGGCCAGGATCTGCCACCTTGGCGCTGGTTCCAACTCCTACCTGTCCCTGACAGCGAACGACAGCGGCCCGCGGTTCGCCATCACCAACGCCGGCAGCGCCAACGAGCAGCAGATCACCAGCGGCACGGCACTGCCTGTCGGCGAGTGGACGCATCTGGCGGTATCGCTTTCCACAGCGGGTGTCGGTCGGCTCTACATCAACGGGGTCGAGGCCGCCACCAAGGTTCTCGCCCTGACCCCCGCCACACTGGGCCGGACGGTCAACAACTGGATCGGACGATCCCAGAACAACAACGATCCCTTCCTGAACGCCACCGTGGACGACTTCCAGATCTACCGCCGGGCGCTCGACCCGGCGGAGGTCCAGGCACTCGGCTCGGACGGCACGCCGTCGCCGGCCCCGTCCGACCTGGTGACGTGGTACCGCTTCGAGGACGAGGGCGATACGGCCGTCGACCACTCCGACAACCGTCGCGACGCGCGCATCATCGGCACGGGCTATCCCGGCTTCCTGGCGGCGTTCCCGGAGGGCCAGTTCGTCCGGCTCGAAGCGCCCACCTTCCAACCGAACAGCGGCCCGAACGCGGTCTGGGCCCCGTGGTACACCTGCCACAAGATCATGAGAGGCCTCCTGAACGCCTACGACCTGACCGGCAACGAGGAGGCGCTCGAGATCGCGTTCAGGATGGGTGACTGGGCCCACGAGCGACTGAGTCGCATCAGCCGGGACGACCTGAACCGCATGTGGGACACCTACAGTGCGGGCGAGGCCGGGTCGATGAATGAGGTGATGGCGGAGCTCTCGGCGCTCGCGCCCGACCAGGATCAGAAGGCCCGCTACCTCGCCACGGCAAAGGCGTTCACCTTCACCACGCTGTTCGACGCCTCGATCGCGAAACGGGACGAATTGAACGGACGCCACGCCAACCAGTACATGGCTCCGAACATCGGATACCTGCGGATCTTCGAGCAGACCGAGGACGCGGATTACCACGCGGCGGCCAAGAACTTCTGGTCCATGGTCGTTCCGCACCGCATCTTCAGCAACGGTGGCGCGGGCCGAAGCGAGCACTTCCGCCAGAGCGGTTCGATCACCTCCGGATTCACCTCCTCGTCCGATCCGCGGCACGCCGAGACGTGCTGCGCATACAACATGCTCCGGCTGACGAGGAATCTGTTCTTCCACGACCAGAATCCGGCGTACATGGACTACTACGAGAAGGCCCTCCACAACCAGATTCTGAGCTCACGGCGGGACATCGACAGCGTCACCAGCACCGAGGTGACCTATCACCAGAACATGTGGCCGGGCAGGTCGCGGAGGATCGGCAGCGTCATCGAATACAGCAGGTACGGCGGAAACGGCAGCTGCTGCAACGGGACCGGCCTGGAGAGCCACACCAAGTACCAGGAGTCGATCTACTTCCAGTCGGCCGACGAGTCCACGCTCTACGTCAACCTCTTCATCGCGTCCACGCTCACCTGGCCGGGCCGAGGATTCGTCATCACCCAGGAAACCGCCTATCCGACCCAGGGTGCCACCCGGCTGAGGTTCGACCAGGGCGACGGTCGACTGAAGATCAAACTGCGGGTGCCGTCCTGGGCCCGGCAGGGCTACACGGTGACGGTCAACGGGGGCCGCCAGGCCTTCGACGCTGCTCCTGGCACGTACGTCACCCTGGACCGGCAATGGACGGCAGGGGACACCATCGATGTCTCGATGCCCCTGAGCTTCCGAGCCGAGATGGCGCTCGACGACAAGGCTGTCCAGTCCATCCTCTACGGGCCGACCCTCATGGTCGTCCGCGATGGCACCCCGAGCTACCGGGAATTCAGCTTCTACAAGGACCTCAAGCTGGACGGGGACCTCGCCGCCGCCATTGCGCCGACCAACGTGCCGATGCAGTTCACGACGCACGGTTACACCCTGGCCCCGTACTACATTTCCGACCCGGTCCCCGGTGAATTCAACACCTACCACCCGTACGTGAAGCGAGTGGAGCCGGAGGTCGTGTTCGGGTCGATCAACACCGGCGTGCCGAACGACAGCGTTCGCGACGCAGACGGTCAGACCTTCCTGGATCGGATCTGGGAGGCGGCGCCGTTCGCCAACCACGGTCAGTTCGTCCGCCGGGTGCAGGAGGTCTCGAGCGAGTGGCTCGCGGCCGGCCGCCACACCCAGCAGCAACGGCAGGCGATCCTTGTCGGCGCTGCCCGGGCACAGCAGGAACTGGAAGGCTGACCGGCTACCTGGATTCTTCCGGAAGCTGCTCGCGCTTTGACGGGCTCACCAGCCGTGCTCGTCCCACTCCAGCCGCGCACCGTCCGCCTGGTCCACCGCAGAGGCGAACGGACGGTCGTCGCTGTGAAGGCCATTCCGGCCGCCATCGGATACGGCCCGATACCGTACAGAACCAGCGGAGGAGCTGCCGGAAGCAGCCCCTCCGCTGGTGTCAGCTCGCCGTCATCGGAGTTCGAACAGTGCGGTGAAGCTGGTCCCGTCGTCGGCGGTGGCGATGACCGCGTAGCACGCGCCGGGTGTGGCGGGCGTCTTCCAGTCGTAGACGAACTGCCCGGCGGTGGTGTCGTAGCGCAGCACGGTGGAGCCGGAGGCGACGACCTCGATGTCGTCCGTGGCGGCCGAGGTGGAACAGGCAACCTCCTTCGCCCTCATGGTCACGGCGCTGGTGTCGCTGATTTCGTTGGCCGCGAACAGCTCGAACTTCATGGGTACGGTGCTGCCGGCCTTGACCGTGTTGAGCACGCCGTCCATGTCGACCGGCTGGTAGAACCCCTTTGCGGTCCACGGCAGCACCGTGTACGTCTGGGTGGCCGTGCCCGTGTTGCCCGCGGCGTCCGTCGCCGTCGCCGTGACGGTGTGCGTCCCGACGGTGGTGCCGTAGCCGGTGATGACGCAGCCCGCCGCACCCGAGGTGGTGTCGCTCGCCGTGCAGGTGGGGGCGGGCGGGACCGCGCCGAAGTACACGACACCGATGGTGGAGTCGAACGTCGCCGTCGGGGCGACGGTGTCTACGTTGACCGTTACCGACTTCGGCTCCTCGACGTTGCCGCGGCGGTCGGTCGAGCGGAACTCCACCTGGTGGGTGCCCTGCTGGCCGACCCGGACCGGCGTACCCGGGTAGGTCGTCCACTCACCGCCGTCCAGGCGGTACTGGGTGCCGGCCACGCCGAACGTGTCCTTCGCGGCGAGCGTGAAGGACGGAACCGTCCTGTACCACCCCTGGCCGCCGTCAGGCTCCGCCGGCGACCAGGCCACCGTCGTCGTCGGGGGAACCGTGTCCCCCGGATCGTCGGCGAAGACCCGCCAGTCGGTGATCGCGACCGCGGACCAGGTGCTGCCGTTGCCGTTGGCCCGGATCGTGGCCCGCACCCGCGGCGTGGTGACGGCGTCGAAGGTGACCGTGTTGAACGCTGTGGTGCTCGTGCCGTACCTGGATGCGCCGGTCACGTCGCGCCAGGCGGAGGTGGCCCCGTCCCAGTACTGCAGCACCCACCCGTCGGGCTCGGCTACGCCCTCGCCGCTGCCGCGGTTGGAGTCCCGCCAGAACTTCAGCTCCGTTCCGGTGATCCGCACGGGGCGAGACCAGTCGTACTGGACCCACTGGGTCGCCGGACGATCGCCGGACCAGGTACCCCAGATCTGCGCCTGGCTCGGGTTCGTCGGGTCGGCGCCGTCGTTGAGCGCGGTGACGCTGTTCCAACCGGCGGTGTAGGAGGCGGACGGCGTCGCGACCGGCGCGATGTTGCCGCTGAGCGGCCCGGACAGGTCCGCCGGGATGGTGACCGTCCTGGCGGTCTCCAGGTTTCCCGCCACGTCGGTCGCGCGGAACGACGCGGTGTGCTTGTTCCAGTCCGGTGCCTCGATCGGGCCGGTGTAGGTGGTCCACTCCCCGGTGTCGATGGAGTACTCGACGCGGGCGACGCCGGAGGTCGCGTCGCTCACGGTCACCGTGACCGTGCGGGTGGCGCTGTCCACGGTGCCGGTGCTGACCGGCGCGGTGGCGTCGATCCGTACGGCGAGGCTCTTGGCTGCCGAGACGTTGCCCGCGCGGTCGGTGGCCGTTGCCGTGACCGTGTGCTGTCCGTCTCCGGAGACGGTGACGTCGGCGTACCGCACGTCGGTGGCGACGACCGGCTCGCCGGCGTCCACCCGCGACTCGATGCTCATTCGCCCGCCACGGTCGTCGACGCCGGCGACCCGCACCCGCACCGCGGAGCGGAACCAGCCGGCGGCGCCGGCGCTGCCGGTGGGCGCGAGCGTCAGGGTCGGCGCTGTCTCGTCGCCCTCGATGTCGCCGGGTGAGATGACGGTGACCTGCGCCGAGACGCGTTCGGCGGCATAGCCGAGCACCGTGCCGTGGATGGTGAACGTACCGGGGCTGGCGACCTGCTCCGGCGTCACCGGGTCCCAGAAGACCGGCACCTGCAGCGTTTCGCTCCCGAACGCGACCGGGAGAGTGCCGGGCAGGTCAACCTCGCCCACCTCGACCGTCATCGGCGGCGGCGTGACGGACTGCGGCTGGACCGCGAGGATCTTCCACTCCTCGACCGCGACCGCCGAGTAGGTGCTGCCGTTCGTCGACCCGTCGAAGACCGCACGCACCTGCGTGGTGGTCAACGGGTCGAACGTGGTGTTCTGGAAGCCCTGCGTGCTGGTCGGGTAGCCGCTCGGGTTCGGTACGTCGGCCCACTGCCCGGTGGTGAGGTTCCAGTATTGGATGCGCCAGCGGGCGGGCGCAGCGACCCCGACGCCGGTGCCCTGGGGCTGGTCGTTCCAGAAGTCGATCTGGGAACCGGAGATCCTCATCGGCTGGTCCCACGTGTACTGCACCCACTGCTGCGGCGGGTTGTTGCCGGTCCACGTTCCCCACATGTCCGGCGGCAGCGGGTTCGACCGGACGATCTCGTCGTTGAGCGCCTTCACCCAGTACTGGGTCGGGACGGGCTCGTTGGAGACGGTCACCTTCGCCTCCTGAGCGATGTTCGCCCGGGGCGAGAGGTCCCGTCCCTTGACCGGGGTCGGCGTGACGAGCTTCATCCGCGGCGGGGTCAGCGTGTCGTCCCACTCGACCCGGTCGATGGCGACCGACCGACGGAAGTGGCCACCGCCCACGGCGTCGGCGGTGTGGTACGTCAGGTACCACTGGCCGTTGAACTCCAGAATGCCTGGGTGGCTCGTCGTCGAGGAGACCGGCCGGAGGATGGTCCCCCGATAGGTCCACGGCCCCATGGGCGACTGCGCCGTCGCGTAGGCGATGCAGGCGTGGTAGTTCGCCGGGGTGCACGCCGAGGTCGGGCCGGCGTTGTTCCCGGCGTACGCCAGGTAGTAGGTGCCGTTCCGCTTGAAGATCCAGGGGGCCTCGAAGAAGCCGGTCAGGCCGGTGACAGCGCGCTGGGTGCCGACCGGCGTCTTCATGTCCTGCCCGAACTCGAGCATCCGCAACTGGCCGAACGTGCCCCAGTAGACGTACACCCGCTGGTTGGGAGCCACACCGTCGATGAGGATCGTCGGGTCGATGTTCTGGATGTTGTTCGTCGTGGGCACCCGCTGGGAGATCAGTGGTCCACCCACGTAGTCGCTCCACGGTCCGGTCGGAGTGTCGGCGACGGCCAACCCGATGGCCAACTTGTCGGCCGCCGGGCTGTTGCGCTCAAAGACGGGGACGTACCAGTAATAGCGCCCGTCCACGCCCTGGATCATCTGGCCCGCGTAGGCGCGTCCCGTGCTCGCCCAGGAAAAGAGCGTTTCCGGGCGCGCCAGCGACGGAAAATGGGTCCACTGCCCGGACGCGACGTCGGTGGTCCGGAACGCCCCCCACTCGTTCATGATGAAGTCATTGGTGGACGGTCCGGCCTGGTCGTGGCCCGTGTAGATGTAGAGCTGGTCCTTGCCGCTGTCGTTGCCCGGGGAGCCGGCCGGCACGACCACGGGCGCCGGGTCGGCGGAGTAGTAGCTGCCGTCGCCGAGGATCGGATTGCGGGTGTTGGTGAAGGTGTACGAGTCGGCGGCGTAGGCCGGTGTGGCGACGCCGACCATGCCGCCGGCGACGAGCCCGGTTACCGCCGCCGCGGCGATCGCGCCGCGGAGCCGGCGCAACGGTCCGCGGGTTCGTGACGCGACGCCGCACCTGATGCTGTTCACGGTTCCGATCTCCTCGTCATGATGCCTCCGAGTCCTGGTATTGGGTGGTATCCGCCTGGCTCGGCCGTGTGGCCACTGGCAACCACACGCGCATAGTCGAAGGGCCCCGTTCCGCCCAGTCGTGATATGGGATCAGCGGCACATCGAACGACGCCGAGGGCGCCGGCTCCAGCGAGCGCTCGGCGTAGGGCCAGGTGAGGCCCCGCCCAGGTTCCGCTGCCGCCGTCACGAGACGCACCACTGGCCGGCCATCGTGGTCTCCGAGGGGGGCCGTGGCGTCGACCCGGATGTCCGCGACGTCAGTGACGGTTCCGTTGCTGACGAGGTCCAGGTCGATGGACTCGAGGCAGTAGACCTCGGGCCCCCGTTCGACGGCGACACAGCCGCGCACCCCGTCGATGCGGGGATCGGGGTGGGTCAGGCGCGGCCGCATCGGCAGGACCAGCTCGACCACGTCCCCGGCGTGGAACGAGCGACACACGCTGACCCACCCTGGGTCGGCGTCCGTGGCGCTGACCTCACCGGATGCCGTGGTCGTCACCAGCTGGGCCCCGTCGGCCCACTGCGGTATCCGGATCGAGAGGGTCCACGGGCCGGCGGCGTCCCGTGCGGCGGTGAGGCGAACGGATCCCGAGCGCGGGTAGTCGGTCTGCACGTCGAGGGCGACGAGCTCCCCGTTGTCCAGCCGGGTCCGGATGCTGCAGCTGGCGAACTGGTGGATCTGGACCCCGTGCGCGTCCGCGGTGGCGACCAGCGCGTCGAGACTGGCGAAGGTGCGCGCCACGTTCGGCGGGCAGCAGGAGACCGAGAACCAGGGGGCCCGGAGGGATGATTCGGCGCGCATGGAGACGGTGTCCGGGTCCGGGACGGCCGCAGGACTGCGCTGGTGCAGGGTGTTGGCGTAGTAGAACGCGGTCCCGGACGCCGAGGGGGACGTGGCGACCACGTTGTAGAGCGTCCGCTCGATGAGGTCGCCGTAGCGGGTTTCGCCGCAGGCCAACAGCAGCCGCCAGCTGAACATGATCGATGCGATGCTGGCGCAGGTCTCGGAGTAGGCCCGGTCCGGTGGGAGCACCCAGTCCTCGCCGAAGGCTTCGTCCTGGTGGTGGGAGCCCTGGCCGCCGGTGATGTACGTGCGCCGGGCCACCGCGTTCTCCCACTGGGTGACCAGGGCGCAGAGGAGCTCGTCGTCGCCGGTGTCGACCGCGACGTCGACCGCGCCGGCCGCCAGGTAGTTGGCCCGGACGGCGTGACCCCGCAACACCGCGGCCCGCCGCACCGGAATGTCGTCCTGGAAGTACTGCTGGCCCCACTCGATGGGGCGCAGCGTGCCGGTGCCGCGGCGGGTGACGAACAGCTCGGCCTGCCGCAGGTACCGCCGCTCGCCGGTGACGCGCGCCAGTTCCGCAAGGCCGGCCTCGATCTCGGCGTGCCCGCACACGCTCTGGATGCCGTCGTCGCCGAAGACCTCACAGAGCAGGTCGGCGGCGCGGCAGGCGATGGCCAACAGGCCGTCGTCGGCGTCCGGCCGCGTGCGGGCTCGCGCCACCGCGGCCTGGAACAGGTGGCCGAGGCAGTACAGCTCGTGGCCCCACTCGAGGTCGGACCACCGTGGTGCCTGCCCGGGCCGCCCGAAGTTGGTGTTGAGGTACCCGTCGGGCTCCTGGGCCCGGGCGACCCGGTCGACCAGGTCCCGGAAGGCGGCCTCCAGGTCGTTGTCGCCGGTGCGGCCGATCTCCCAGGCCAGCGCCTCAAGATATTTGTAGATCTCCGAGTCGGAGAACTCGCGCCCGCGCCGCCCCTCGGGCAGGGAGCCAGCGGCGGCGAGCTCGAAGTTTCTGATCCAGCCTTCACGCTCGAGCCAGTGACCGATGTGCGCCAGTGTCCGCTCGCCGTTGACCGACTGGCGCCGGGCCCAGAAACCTCCGGTGATGCGGACCTCGTCCAAGCCGAGCGGACGCAGTCGCCCGGTCCTGGGGGCGGCGGGGACGAACCCGGTCCGACGGTGGGCGGCCCTGGGATCTGTGATCGTCATCGTGGGGTTCATCCTTTGAAGGCGCCGGACATGAAGCCGCGGACGTAGTGGCGTTGCAGGAGGAGGAACAGGACGATGCAGGGCAGGGCCAGCACCACGACTCCGGCCTCCGTGGCTCCGTAGTCGATGACTCCCTGCACCTGGACGCGCAGGTTGGAGACGGCCAGCGGGAGGGTGAACCTGCTCGAGTCATTGATCAGGATCAGCGGTGCCATGAAGTCGTTCCAGGCCGTCAGGAAGGCGAAGAGGCCGACGGTGATCAGACCGGGCTTGACCGCCGGCAGTAGCACCCGCCACAGCGCGGCCCAGGAGGAGCAGCCGTCGACGAGGGCTGCCTCGTCCAGCTCGCGGGGGATGGCCTCGAACGAGATCCGCATCATGAAGGTGGAGAACGGCAGCTGGAACATCGTCAGGACCAGGGCCACGCCGATCAGCGAATCCTGCAGATTCAGCTGGTTCAGCAGGACGTAGAGCGGGATCAGCATGGTCGCGTAGGGGACCATGAGGATCGCCAGCGTGGTCAGGAACAGGACGTTCTTGCCGGGAAAGTTGAACCGTGCGAACGCGTATCCGCCCAGCAGGGAGATCGCCAGGGTGAGGAAGACCGTGGTCAGGGACACGAAGGCCGAGTTGGCGAGGTACTGCCAGATGCCGGCCTGATAGTGGGCCAGCGTGCGGTAGTTGCCGAAGCCCCACCCGGCGGTCTGGTTGGTGCCGGCGTGCGGCGAGACGGACGCGACCGCTGTCCAGGCCAGCGGGAACAGGAAGATGACGGCCAGGCTCCCGGTGAAGATCCAGTAGGGCGTACGCAGGACCAGGCCACCGATGCTTGTCGTGGGGGGACGGCGCACGGGACGAGGGCGTGCCGGTATCGCCTTCCCGGTGGCGGCGCCGTCGCCTACCGAGGAACGGTCGGATCGGCCGGTTCCCGGGCCTTCCGCGGTGTGAGCGCCGGCGGGCGTTGGTGCGTGCGTGCTCATGTCCCTCTCACTTCTCGTCCGGGTTGTGGAAGGCCCGTAGCTGCACGGCATTGATGACGACCAGGGCGATGAGGGCGATGACCGACAGCGCGGCGGCCACTCCCAGGTCGTTCTGTCCCTGGAAGGCCATCGTGTAGATGAGCTGGACGACGGTGATGGTGCTGTTGTCCGGGCCGCCCTTGGTGAGGATGTAGAACTGCTCGAAGGCCAGCAGGGAGCCGGTGACGCACATGATGGTGGTCAGCGCCAGCGTCGGCCTCAGCAGCGGAAGGGTGATCCGACGAAAGGTCTGCCACCGGGACGCGCCGTCGATCCGCGCCGCCTCATAGAGCTCAGCGGGGATGCCTTGCAGGCCCACCAGCATCAGGAGCATGTAGAAGCCGGCGAAACGCCAGACGATGAGAAACACCGTGGAGAACAAGGCGGCGTTGGGGCTGCCGAGAAACGTCCAGCCGAGCTTCTCCATGAGGTCCGCGGCCGGCCCGGCGATCGGCGAGTAAAGCACGTAGAACAGCAGGGACGCGGAGGCGAGGCCGAGGGCGCTGGGGATGAGGAACGACGCCCGCAGCAGGCCCTTCCAACGGCTGGACTCCTGCACCAGCAGGGCCAGGCCCAGGCCGAGCGCGATGAGCAGGACGGTGGCCAGGACGGTGTACTCCAGGGTGAAGACCACCGAGTCGGCGAAGAAGCGGTTGTCGAGAACCTTGGTGTAGTTGTCCGGGGCGTTGACGCCCTGGTCGCCGGTGAGCAGCGGCCAGCGCGAGAGCGACATCCTGACCACCAGCAGCAGCGGCAGGATGAACAGGACCGCTACGAACACCGCCGTCGGCGAGACGTAGAGCCATCCCTTGACCGCCTCACCGCGTCGTGTGGGTGATGCTGGGCTCGAGCGTCGACGGGAGCGTCCGGCTCGGCCGGACATCAAGGACATACTCACGACGCGGCCCTCCATTAGACGTGCGCAGTGCGGGGGAGTGGACCACCCCGCTGCCGGACCCGGCCGCTCGACGGACCGGGTCCGGCACCAGGGTGGGTGGACTACTGGGACAGCACCGAGGTGACCTGCTCGTTGTTCGACTGCAGCTTGCTGCCCTCGCCGAGGACGGCGTCGCGGACCAGGCTGAGCCACGGGCTGTTCGGGGCGTTGTACGCCTGCTGGAAGTTCATCGCGATGGGCGTCTGACCCTTGCCGGCCACCTCGTTGATGGTCACCAGCCGCGGGTCCTTGGCGGCGTACTTGTTGCTGGACAGGTCCCCGCGGGAGACCACGTCGTTGTCCTTTGCCAGGACCTCGACCTGTGCCTCCTCCGACATCATCCAGTTGAGGAAGTTCCAGGCCTGGGCGGCCTTCTTGGAGTCCTTGGAGATGCCGATGCCGTCACCGCCGACGAACGTGGACGCCCCGCCGGCGGGTCCCGGGATGCCCGCCACGCCGACGTCGAACTTGGTCGACGACAGCAGCGTGGCCGGGTAGAACATCAGGCCCACCTTGCCCTCGGTGAACCCCGCGGTCCAGGTGGCGCCGGTCTCGTCCTTCGACGAGGGCAGAACAGCGCCGGACTTCCAGAGGTCGCGCCAGGTGTCGAAGACCTTCTTGCTCTCGTCGCTGGTGTAGTTGGCCTGCGTCCCGTCGCCGTTCATCACCTGGCCGCCCGCGGCCCAGATGGTCGGGAACCAGGTGAAGACGAGGCATCCCCCGCAGTTGAGCCCGGTCGCGGTGCCGTACACGTCCTTCTTGCCCAGGGCCTGGATCTTCTTGGCGTCGGCGGCGTACTCCTCGAGGGTGGCGGGCGCCTTCTCCGGGTCGAGGCCCGCTTCCTTGAACAGCCCCTTGTTCCAGAAGAGCATCGACAGGTCCAGGACGAACGGCAGGATGTGCTCCTTGCCGTCGACGGTGCCCGCACCGAGGTGACCCTTGTTGATCGAGTCCTTGAAGCTCAGCCCGCCGATGTTGGCGCTGATGTCCTGGAACAGACCCTGCTTCACCCAGTTCGGCACGTAGACGATGTCGGCGGCGAACAGGTCCGGCAGCCCCTTCGACCCTGCTGCGGCGCCCACCTTGGCGACGTAGTCGTCGTTGGGGACGACGGTGAGAGTGACCTGGTTCTTGTGGCTCTTGTTGTAGGCCTCGACCAGAAGCTTGGCCTGCTTCTCCAGGGGGGCTCGCGTCCACAGCGTGAGCTGGCTGCCGTCGTCGGTTCCGTCCGCGCCGACGCTGACCGCTGCACCCGGCGCCGCGTCGCCCCCGCCGCCACACGCGGCCAGCGCGAGGACCGCCGCACTCAGGCCGACTGCCATGACGGTACGTAGACCGCCTCGCCGGTGGAATATCTTCATCGCTACTCCTCTGCCCATCGTTGAGCGGGAGCCGCTGCACGGCCCCGGTGGTGGTGTGGTGAGAGCCTTGCCGTGTTGTTTTGTCGGTGACAGGTCGACGCCGTGCGGGTCGCGGCCCAGGAGTGCGTCCAGGTCCCCGTCGATGTCGGAGGATCGCGTGACAGGCGGTGATTGGCGCTGGCGTTCTGAAAAGACCGAAACCCTTTTCTGTTCGTGTAAAGTAGTGGCCGCCGTCACCCTCGTCAAGCACGTGGTGCGGCGTGACGCGGGGATCGGCCCCACGGCGGACCATGGGGCCGGAACGATGGAGGAGGGCGCATGGCTGGCAAGGACCATGTCCGTGGCGGCAAGGCGGTGACCCTGACGGAGGTGGCACGGCTGGCCGGTGTTTCCGTGGCCACCGCGTCGAAAGCTCTCAATGGCCGCAGCCAGGTCGCCGCACGCACCCGGGCGCGCGTGCTCCAAGCGGCCGAGCAGCTGTCCTTCGTCCCCAACACGCTTGCGCAGGGCTTGCTGGTGGGGCGCACCGGAACGGTCGGTCTGCTCACCAGCGACCTCCAGGGCCGGTTCGTCATCCCCATCCTCATGGGCGCCGAGGACGCCTTCGGCGCGGGCCGCGTGAACGTCTTCCTGTGTGACGCGCGCGGGGACACGATCCGCGAGCAGCACCAGCTCAAGGCGCTGTTGAGCCGGCGGGTCGACGGTCTGATCGTGGTGGGGAGCCGGACCGACTCGCGTCCCTCGGTCGGCCACGACCTCCCGGTCCCCGTCGTGTACGTCTACGCCCCGTCCGACGACCCGGAGGACCTGTCGCTCGTCCCCGACAACGTGGCGGCGGGGAGGCTCGCCGTCGAGCACCTGATCAGCTGCGGGCGGAGCCGCATCGCGCACGTGACGGGTGACCCCTCCTACGCGGCCGCGCAGGACCGGGTCACCGGCGCCCTGGCGGCGCTCGACGCCGCCGGGCTGGAACTGGTCGGCGAGGTGATGTACTCGGAGTGGTCGGAGCGCTGGGGTCGTGACGCGACCGCGGTGCTGCTCGAGCGGTACCCGGACATCGACGCCGTCCTGTGCGGCTCGGACCAGATCGCCAGGGGAGCGTTGGACACTGCGCGTGACCAGGGGCGGAAGGTTCCGGGCGACATCGCCGTCATCGGGTTCGACAACTGGGACGAGATGGTCACCAACTCCCGGCCGGAGCTGACGAGCATCGACCCCAATCTGCAGTTGCTCGGCCGGTCCGCGGCTCAGCGGGTGTTCGCCGCCCTGGACGGCGAGGAGCTGGGCAAGGGCGTGCACACCCAGGCGCCGCGCCTGGTCATCCGTGGCTCCACGGTGGCCCGCCAGTGAGCTGAGCCTTCCCCCGTTCGGCTGGGTCGCTCGACCGGCTCGGGTGCCCTTGGTGCGTTCCCACCGGCTCGCCTCAAACCCTTTCGGGCGTCGTTCGTCAGCGGTCCGGACAACGGCCATGAACTGACCTGGCCCGACATCTTGCCGAAAAGGTTTTCGTAGGTCAGGGTGGGCGCTAGTGACCGGGGTCACGCTAACCAGCCGGAGGTGGCGCATGTCAGCTTTCGACCCCACCGGTCGGCTGGCCGGTGACATCTCCCGCGGGACCGCACCGCCACCAAGGAGATTGAGCATGATCAGTAGACGCAGAAGGAGAGTGCCCGTCTGGTCGGCCGTGGCCGCGCTAGTGGTGGGAGGGGTGGTCGGCCTGCCGTCCGCGGCGCACGCCGACACCCCGATCCTGCCGGGCAATGAGGGCGACATCGGGCTCTACACCAACGGACAGAGCCACGCCATGGAGATCGGGGACCCGGTCTACACCAATGTCGGCGAGGTTGCTGCGCAGCTCGCGCCCGGCGTGCCGTTCACCGCGAAGAGCATGCACCAGTCGATATTCGACAAGGATCTCGCGGCCGGCGGCACCGACTATTACCTCGACCGCGTGCTGGGCGTACGGGGCACCCTCGGGTCGGCGGTGCTGATGACCAGGGGCCGCTCGCTGTACATGCGCGGCGCGAGCAACAACAACTTCACCACCATGGGCTTCGCCGGCAGCACCTACGTCGGCGGCCCCAACAACCTCGGCAACCTGTACACGGTCACCGTGCCCGGGCAGACCGTCACCGAGGTCAGCGCGAACCGGTTCAACGCGCCGAGCCACGCCAAGGGCCGCTACACGATCGGCGCCACGGGAGTCACCGCCGATCTGACGAAGTTCATCACCTACGACAACGTCGCAGTCACGGCCATCGACTTCACCAACCCTGGTGGCTCGGCGGCGACGTTCACCGTCCGGGCCGCCTCGCCACTGGCCACCCAGGCCGGAGACAGCGCAGCCGAACTGATCGGCACCCGCACCATCACCAGTGGCGCCAACAACGGCCTCATCGACACGCCGTGGAACACCGTCACGATCGACCTCACCGGCGCCGGCTTCACCCGTAGCGGCGCCAACCTCGACCGCCAGATCACCGTGCCCGCCGGCGGCTCGATGTCGCTGTCGGTCGTCGGCGCCGTCTCCTCGGCCACGCTGCCCAAGACGGTCGAGAGCTACCAGGAGTACGCCGCGATGCCGCCGGCCCAGGCCGTGCGCACCGGCATCACCGAGTTCAACCGCCGCTGGGCCGAGGACATCCCCTACATCGACGTCCCCGACCCCGCCCTCGAGAAGGCCATCGTCTACCGCTGGTGGGGCGAGCGATACAACACCCTCGACGCCAACGCGCCCGGCTACGCCTACCAGTACCCCACCACCGTCGAGGGGTCGAACCTCTACCAGAACGCCATCGCGCTGACCCAGCCGATGCACCTGCAGGACACCAAGTGGCTGCGTACGCCATACCTGCCGTACGGCCAGCTCCTCAACATCGGCGAGCTGTCCGGATCTTCGGCGTTCCTCGACAGCCCCGGTCACACCAGCTGGAACAACCACTACTCGCAGTACATGGGCACCGCCGGGCTCGAGGCCTACAACGTGCACGGCGGGGGCAAGGAGATCGCCAGCAAGTTCGCCCACTACTTCGAGGGCGACGGGGTCGGCCAGCTCGAGCACTACGACGGCAACAAGAACAAGCTCATCGCCTACGACACCAACTTCATGCCCGGCAACGACGCCGACGCCATCTCGTTCGGGTTCCCGAAGGCCAATGCCGGCGCCCCCGGCGCACGCACGATCGAACGCCCCGAGTCGGCGTACGTGTGGGGCGCGCTCGACGCTGCCCGGCAGCTCTACCAGATCGCCGGCGCGGAGCAGGCCAAGGTCGACGAGATGGCCACCGCAGCCAACGGCACCCGGGACGCGGTCCTCAGCCAGCTGTGGAGTCCCGACATGCGGATGTTCCTGGCCCGCACGTCCTACGGCGCGACCAGCGCGGCCAGCTCCAACGGCAAGGCCAACCCGCTGCCCGCGTCGGCCCGTGCCCTGATCCCCGCCAAGGAGTCGAACCTCTACGACGTCTACGCCGAGGACCTCATCCCGTTCGACCAGTGGCAGAACTACGTCGACGGGTTCCGGTTCCTGACCTACGGCGACAACTTCCCGATCTTCCCGTTCTACACCGCCAACCAGTACGACCGCGCCGCCTACGGGATCGGCGGCTCCAACAACTTCTCCAACATCAACTTCACCGTGCAGTACCGCGCCGTTCGCTCGGCGCTGCGCCACTACGACCCGGAGCAGAAGTACATCACCCCGGCGTACGCCAAGCGGCTGCTGGACTGGATGGCCTGGAGCATCTACCCGAACGCGGATCTGCGCGCCCCGAACCAGGCCGAGTACTACTCCAACTGGAACCCGACCGCCAAGACCTACAACCGCAACAACCCGAACCACGTGATGCTCGGGAACATGAACTACATCTTCGTCGAGGACATGGCGGGCCTCCAGCCCCGCTCCGACGACAAGATCGAACTGTCACCGATCAAGTTCGGCTACGACCACTTCATGGCCAACAACCTGCGCTACCACGGGCACGACGTCACGATCGTCTGGGACCCCGACGGCAGCAGGTACGGTCTGGGCGCCGGCTACAGCCTGTTCCTGGACGGCGAGAAGAAGGTCAGCACCGACAAGCTCGGCAAGCTCACCTACGACCCGAACACCAACAAGGTCCAGGCCGAGGACGGCCTGACCGTCACCTTCACCGCGACGGCCGGGACCAACTTCCCGAGCGCGGTGGACACCGCCATCAAGGACGACCGCGTCGTCGAGTACCTCAAGACGACCGGCATCGACCTCACCGAGGACGCGCCGAACCTCGCGACGGGCGCCACCCTGCACTCGTCGTACACCCAGCAGGGCGCACGGCCGACGCCGTGGCGCCAGTTCCACACGCCCGGCTGGAGCACCACCACGATGAACTACACCCCCGGCGCCATCGCGGAGACCGAGCGGCCGGTGTCGCTGGCCGCCGTGACCGACGGTGTCACCGCCAACGAGCCGTACTGGGGCAACTACGGAACCACCGACAAGAACGGGTACGTCGAGCTCGATCTGGGATCGGCCAAGGCGTTCGACAACGTGAAGGTGACCTTCGTCAGCGACCGTCAGGCCGGGGGCTACCACGAGCCCTCGCGCTGGTGGGTCCAGGTACCCGACGGCAGCGGGGGATGGAAGGAGGTGCCGAACCAGTACAAGAACCCGACGGTTCCGGCAGCCAAGTTCAACGAGGCGCTCTTCAAGACCGTGACGTCGAACAAGGTGCGCATCGCGTTCACGAACAGCCCGACCTTCTACACCGCGATCGCCGAGATCCAGGCGTTCAACTCCGGCCGTGAGGTGCCCCCCGTCTCTAACCAGGCACCCGTGGTCACCGCCACGCGCGACGGCTCCTCGGACGGCAACCTGTCCACCCGTCTGGTCGGCACGGCCTCCGACGACGGAATCCCCTACGACAGCGAGCTCAGCTTCGGCTGGGAGACCGTCTCGGCGCCCCAGGGTGCGGGCGTGATCTTCGCCGACCCGAAGGCGCTGGCGACCCGGGTGACCGGCACGGTCGCCGGTGACTACGTGTTCCGATTCGTCGCCAACGACGGAGACAAGCGGTCGGAGGCAACCGTCGCGGTGACCCTCACCAAGCGGGCGGTCGCCGCGGAATTCGGCTCCTCGGCAACGGTCACCACCAGCGGTACCGCGTCGTGGGAGAACCACCAGCGAGTCAACGAAGCCAGCAACCCGAGCAGCTCGAACCCGGGCGCCGGCAACGGCTGGGGCAACTGGGGCCAGACGCAGAACGGCACCAGCGTCGCGCGGGAGGCGTGGATCCAGTACAGCTGGACCTCGCCGGTGCGGCTGTCGTCCACCGACATCTACTGGTACGACGACAACGGCGGCACCCGCCGACCGACCGCCACGACCTACGCCGTCGAGACCTCCTCGGACGGCACCACCTGGACCCCCGTTACCCTCACCAAGGGCTCGACGTACGCCAACGGGGTGGCCATCAACGCCTACAACCACTTCGACTTCGAACCGATCACGACGAGCCGGTTGCGCATCCGCATCTGGGGCGTCATGGGTAGCGGCGCGGGCACCGGCGTGCTGCGCTGGCGCGCCAACGGCGAGACGGTCGACTCGGTGCGTTCGCCGGTGCTGATGCGGACCGGCGTGGGCCAGGTGCCCACCCTGCCGAGTGAGCTCGACGCGGTCTACGCCAGCGGCGCCCGCGGGAAGGTCGGGTTCAAGTGGCAGGAGATCACGCCCGAGATGGTCGCGGAGCCCAACGTCGATCCGTTCGTGGTCTACGGCACGAACGACGCCTACGGCCTGATCGCCGAGGCCCGCATCTACGTGCGGCCCGAGATGTCCCAGGGCGGCATCTCGATCCAGGGTGCCGAAACATTCGAACAGACCATCGAGGTGGGCGAGCTGCCCTACCTTCCCGACAAGGTGGCGGTCTCGTACAACGACGGCTCCCGGGACAACCAGGCGATCGGCGTCGACTGGAACTTCGACGAGAACATCGTCAAGACCCCCGGCCGCCACACCGTCGTCGGTGACCTGATCCTGCCCGACTACGTCAGCGAGGCCGGCACCACGCGGACCACGTTGACCCTCACCGTGGGCAAGGACACGGTGGCCCCGACGACGACCCTGACCTGGTCACCGGCGGAGCCGAACGGCGACAACGGGTGGTACACGACGGCCCCGTCCTTCACCCTCCAGGCGCAGGACGCGTTCGCCGTGGCCAGCACCCAGTACCGGCTCGACGGCGGTCAGTGGACGGCCTACCCGGGTACGCCCGTCACGATCGACCGGGACGGCACCACCCGGGTGGAGTTCCGCTCGACCGACACCAGCGGCAACGTCGAGGAGCCCAAGGAGTCCACGGCCAAGGTCGACACCATCGCGCCGACGGCGAAGTTCTCCTCGGCGATCGGCGAGGTGTACTTCGGCTCGGTTCCGCCCGCCCCCACGTGCACGGCGAGCGACGCCCTCTCCGGTCCGGCGGGTTGCGTCGTCAGCGGCTACAGCAACGACGTCGGCACGCACATCCTCCTTGCCACGGCGACCGACGCCGCGGGCAACGTGGGCACCGCCGTCCAGTCGTACACCGTGCTGCCGTGGACGCTGAAGGGCTTCTACAGCCCGGTCGACATGGACGGGGTGTACAACACGGTCAAGGGCGGCAGCACCGTGCCCATGAAGTTCGAGGCCTTCTCGGGCACCACCGAGCTGACCGACCCCGCGCTCGTCACGATGAACGCCAAGCAGGTCACGTGCAGTACCGGCGCACAGGCCGACGAAATCGAGGTGCTCGCCACTGGTGCTACCTCGTTGAGATATGACTCGACCGTCGGCCAATTCGTCTACACCTGGAAGGCCCCCGTCACACCCGGCGCCTGCTACACACTCAGCGCCACGACACGTGACGGGTCAAGCCTGAACGCATTGTTCAAGCTCCGGTAACCGGCAACGAATGCAACGGAGGGGCTGCTACCCGCAGCCCCTCCGCTGCCTGGCTCGGCGCGCCCGCGATGAGGGCCGAGGGGACGCTATCCCGCCGACGAGGCCATCGCCGGTGACGGGTCGAAGTTGATCGGGTTGTAGTAGTCGTTTCCCTCCTCGGGGTAAAAAGAACCGCACCTGCGGGCCGAACGCCGGGGATGCGGTGTTGCCGATCCGGCCGGGCCGATCGACGAGGCCGGTCGGGTAGACGGCGATGACCAGTGCCCGGCCGGCCGGCGTGCCGTAGGCCAGGGCGGTGACCAGATCACCAGCCATCACCTGCTGCGCGTCGTCGGACCACGAAACCGAAGTCGTCGGTCATTGCTCCTCGTTCACCGTCGACGGACGGGCCTGCGCTCGGTGGTGGGTGGTCGGTCAGGCGGCGCCGAGTGCCGCGAAGGACGCCTCGGCCGGCTTGCGCAGCATCGGTACGAGGTCCTGGACTGGCCGGGGCAGCCCGGCCAGGAGCAGCTCGACCTCGGCCGGCGTGGCGACGCGGTCGAAGAATCAGCTGCGCTACCCGGCCGTGGGAAGCTGGACCTGACCTACGAGGGCAGGAGTTCCCGTCCGAGTCGGGCCTGATGTTGCTCGTCTACGCGGGAGAGCGTTGCACGTCTGTGCAGGTACATGACGGACGCGATCCCGGCCACCCTGCAGCCGGCCAACGAAACCCGCCCTCCGGCTCGGACCGAATGGCACAGTGGGACAAGTGACCAGGAGCCGGTCGGCGCTGCAGGCGGGCGCGCGATTCCTCGGAGGCATTCAGCGATCCACCGGGGGCGCCGGGGTGACCCGGTTGGAGTTGTTCCTCGATCTGGTGTTCGTGTACGCGTTCCTGAGCGTGACGGACCTCATGGCGGAGAACTTCCGAATCGAGGGCCTGTTCCAGGGCGTGCTGGTGGTTTTGTTGCTCTGGCGATGCTGGAGCGCGTACACCTTGCTCGGCAACGTCGTCAGGTTGGACCGGGGGTCCATGCGGCCGCTCATCTTCGGGGTGGCCGCGACCATTCTGCTGATCGGGATCGCCGCACCGGTGATCTTCAAGGATCGGCCAGGTGGCTTGTTCGGGCCGTTGATCTTCGTCGTCGCGTTCCCGCTGGCCCAGTTCAGCGCGCTAATGATATTGACCTACACCATTTCGGGCGGGACCCGAGGACCCCTTCTACGCGCATGGTTGCCGTTCTCCGGCGGCGCGGTCCTGCTGCTGTGCGGTGCGCTGCTCCCTCGCCACCTGCCTCCAGACGTCGACGGTGGGTCCGTTCGACTGGCCCTCTTCTTCGCCGCCGCCGTCGTCGATTTCATCGGCGTGGGCGCGATCGGCGCGGGCACCTGGCGGATCGTGTCCGTGCCGCACTGGGTCGAGCGGCACCGGCTGGTCATGCTTATCGCGCTTGGCGAGACGATTATCTCGATCGGCACTGCCCGTGGCCTCATCGGCGACCCACCGATCACCTGGTCAGTCATCGGAGGCTCCGCCCTGAGCCTCGTCGTCGTGGCGGTGCTCTGGTGGCGTTACTTCGACATCGCCGGATTCGCCGCCGAGCAGGCGCTGGAGCACCAGCCGCCAGCCAGCAGGTCACGACTGGGCCGGGACGCGTACAGCGTCCTGCACGTTGTCATGATCGTCGGCCTCGTCCTGATCGCGCTGGGGCTCAAACGCGCGTTGAGTTCCGTCGAGCCCGCCACCGCGTACCGGTGGGACCGGCTGAGCACGCTCGTCCTCTACGGAGGTGCCCTGGTTTACCTGCTCGGTCTGGTGGCCCTCGAGCGCCGTACCATTCGCTTGCTCGGTCGAAGCCCGCTGCTGGGGATCGTCCTGGTGACCGCCTTGGCTCCGGTCGCGGTCCGCCTGCCGCCGGTGGGCGCGGTGGGGCTGCTCGCCGCGATCCTCACGAGCATGGTCCTGGCCGATCTCACCGTCTTCCGCCGGCGGCATCACCTGCTGCATGCGAAGGCGGCGAAGGCGTCGGTCCGGGCCACCACCACCGGAGTCACACCAAAGGAACTCTTCCTCGATCTGGTGGTCGTCTACACGTTCATCCAGGTCACCGTGTTGATGACCCGCCACACCACCGGGATCGGGGTCGCGCGGGCCTTGGCGGTGCTCACCCTGCTCTGGGTCGCCTGGTCCCTCAATACCCAGGTGGGGAACGTCCTTCGCCGCGAGTCCATCCCCGTGCGGTTGAGTGTCCTGGTGGTCGTCGCGCTGACCCTGATGATCGGTATCGCCATCCCACAGGCCTTCGACGTGGTACCCGACGGGCTGCCCGGCCCGATGATCGTCGTGCTTTGCTACATCGTGCTGCGCGTGCTGCACCTGACCACGCTCCGGCTGGTCGTCCGCGTGGACCGGGCATCACATGCCCAGATGCTGCGCGCGGGTGCTCCGACGGTGGCCGCGCTCGTCCTGCTGGTGCTCGCCGCGCTGGCATCCTCGCGGTCGCATGCCCCCGAGGGGCTGAGCCAGCTCGTGGCGAGTCTCTGGCTGACAGCCATCGTCGCCGACCTCGCCGGGGGTTACCTGGTCGTCCAGCGGTTCTGGCGGGTGATTTCGGCCAAGCATTGGACCGACCGGTACGCCCTGATCATCCTCATCGCACTGGGGGAGTCGGTCATCTCGGCAGGGGTGGCCGTCGCTGGCCGCCCGATTTCCTGGTCGGTGATCGCCGCCATCGCCACCAGCATGGTCCTACTGGCCGCACTCTGGTGGGCGTACTTCGACACGGACGCGATCGTCGGAGAGCGCGCCATGCAGGACCGGACCGGCAACCAGCGAGCGGAGCTGGCCCGCGACGCATACACCTACCTGCACCTGCCCATGATCGTCGGGTTGATGCTGGTTGCCTTCGGCCTGCGAAAGACCCTCGAGGTGGTCAGCGACCCGTCAGGACCGGCACGCGCCCCGCTGTGGCACGCCGCCCTCTTCGCGGGAGTGCTCGCCTATCTCCTCGCCAACCAGGCATTCTGGTGGCGCATCCGGCGCGAGCTCCGCTGGATCCGGGTCACCGGTATCCTGCTCGTGGCGATCCTTGCGCCGGTAACCAGCCTACTGCCGCCGCTCTGGGCGCTGATCATCCTGACGGCCACCAGCGCCGCTGTCATGATGACCGACTCCCACCACGCCGCCCGGCTACGGCAACGGCTGCACGAGCCGCCACCGTCGACCATCCTGACCGACGCACGGCCCGCCAGCCCCAACAGGTAACCCACACCAATGACACCGGTGGGCAGTCGCAATGTGGGAGCGTCTCGCCGAGCGCCTGGACCGAGTCTGGCCGGACATCGGTCCTGCGGGAAGTCTCTTACAGGTCCTAACAAGATGATCTCTGGGTCTTCCGTCCTTTGTAGAAGGTGATCTATGATGCGGGGCCGTGAGGCGTGGTGAGCAGCCGCCGTGGATCGTGCCGGACGGGCTGTGGCAGCGCATCGAGCCGTTGCTGCCGAAGCCTGAGTGCAACCCGCGGCGCGACCCGGTTGGCGTGGTTGCTGTCGCGCTCGCGCAGCATGACCGGCGCAGGTAGTCCTGCTCCAGCTTACCTACCGCCCTATGTGTCATTGAGGGCCTTGAGCTGAGCGAACGTCCCGCACATGTTCATGACGTTGGTGCGGGCTACGGGGTTGATGCCCGCCGCCCTGCGGCTGCCCTTCACACCACTGGTGCCGACCCAACCCACTGCACTCGGTCATCGCCTAGCGGATGCTTCAGGCGCGGATCGCGGTAGATCCGGTAAGCCGGTTGTGTTGATCGGCTCAACGTCAGCGTTTCGATGCGTGGGTGGGGGCTCGGTCGTTGGAGCAGATGAAGTCGCTGTCCCCAGACAACATCGGTGCTCGCCGCAGATTGCGCGATGTTGTTGATACGCCAATCGCCAGCGCGCCGTGCGGGGCATCCGCGCTGTTTGGGAAGCCTGTACGGTCGGTGAAGGCGTCGCGGAAGGCCGGGTAGTACTCGTGCAGCAGCGATTCGCAGCGCGGCGGGCTGCGTCAATCCAGTGAGCTACGGTGATCGCAGGGGCGCGAGCTGCACGGTCCAAGTCCGGGCTGTCCCGACGACCGCAATTGCCCGGCAGAGGAGGTCGCAGCCCAGCTGCGGACTTCCTTCTGCGAAGCCGCGGTTGATGAAGCTGATCGCTCTCGGATGGTCACCTGCTTCAAGAGCATTCTCCAGCCCGGTGGCCAAGACTGCGGCGAGCGCGGCGTGAAAGCTGTCTGCCCCTCTTTCGCGGAGGGTCTTGGCGGGCTCGCGCAATGGTGACGGAGAGACCGCGGGCGGGGCTAACACGAAAGTCATGTCCTTCTCCTGTGCGTCGGTGTTGCTCGGTCAGGCCAGCCGGATTGGCGCCCACCTGCCGCAGCCGTGTCGCAACGGCCTCGTCGTACCGCGCTGGGCGGGACTGGCTGATTGTTGCTGGCAAGGTAGCGGCTGATGATCCGGGCATGATCCCTGACGGGACGCCAACGCGTCGTTGTGCCTGAGGCAGACGTTTCCCGAAGGGCCGCCTGAAGGGATGACCCGCCACTGGACGCCAGCCATGCCTCCGACCATGATGGTCTGCCTCACGGCGTCGCTGGTCGTCGCCTGTAACGGACGCGGCGTTGCCCGTCAGCACACTGAAGTGTCGGTGGCAATCGGATGGTCTGCCAACGCTCGGCCCTCAAACCTCAAAGTTGTCCTGTGGACACTGCTGAGACCTGGCAGCGCGCCCGGTAGGCGCTGGCCCGACAACGATCTTGACGGACTGATCCACCACCCACTCTACGCGCACTACACGCACTGGTGCCGCTGCCAGCTCAGGGAGCTTCCAGCGATGAATGTGGCTGCCTCTCGGCGAGGATCGATACGACCTCGTCTCGTGTCCATTGTCATGTCCGCCCAGGTGTGGTCCATCGTCCGAGCCTCGCCTGTGTCGGCGACCTGCGAACTACAGCAGCGGTTGCACGTCGGTAGATCCGGCTGCGCGAGTCGACCGAGGAGCCCGCGACAGCGCCACTGCACCTGGCATCTCCACTCGACTAGCTTCTACGACATGGCAACTACCGTGCTACGCGTCCGGCTTATCGGCGGCGACCGCATGGACCTCACGTACGACAAACCGGACGTCTCCGACGAGGACGAGCTTGTGGAACACGTGGTCTCGACCCTGGCGCAGGATTCGGGAGTGCTACGCACTAAACACGGTAATCGGCTCGTCGTACTCTACGGCCGAGGCGTCGCAGCGATCGAAGTTGCGCCTCGCGGTGCAGTGCTGTGACGGAGGCCGCGCGCATGGGGCTGCCGGCGAGCGCCGAATTCTGTGTTATGGTTGCCTGGTTGCAGTTTTGATTTCCGTAGACGTTTCGGCGCCTGATGGGTTAACCAAAACCCATCCAGGTGCTTTTTTTCGTTTCGTGTCGTTTCCGGCGCGGGTGATCAACGCGGTGGCGCGCGAGTCCGCACAGAGCGGTCTCCAACAGCCTGCGAAGGAGCAGACATGGCTACAGGTACCGTGAAGTGGTTCAACGGCGACAAGGGCTTCGGCTTCATCAGCCAGGACGGCGGCGGCGCCGACGTTTTCGCCCATTTCTCGGCGATCTCCGCGAGCGGCTTCCGCAGCCTGGCGGAGAACCAGCGGGTGGAGTTCGACATCACCCAGGGCCCGAAGGGCCCGCAGGCGTCGGATATCCGCTCGCTCTGATCCACGCTTCGCCGCGGCGGCCTGACTGGTTCAGCGGGCCGTCGTTCGGCGTCGTCTATATCATTTGTTCAGGTTCGTTTTTGCGATGCCCGTGGCCCGGCTACCGGCAACTGCGCCGCTTCGCCCGCCGATTTGCTCGTGCGGTGTGGGCAGACCAGAGCACAGCGGCGCTGCGGGCGTTGACCGAGCATCGTGAGGACCTGGTGCGCACCCGCACCCAGACCGTCAACCGGCTGCACGTCCTGCTCGCTCAGCTGCTGCCCGCCGGCGCCGCAGCCAACCTCACGGCCGACGGCGCAGCGGCCCTGCTGCGAACCGTGCGTCCCCGCGAGCTGCTGGCCCGCACGCACCGCCAGATCGCGGTCGACCTCGTCGCCGAGATTCGACGCCTCGACCGGCGCATCAGCGTCGCCGCCGATGCGATCACCGCTGCCGTCGCCGCGTCCGGCAGCACCCTGACCCGCCTCTACGGCGTCGGCGACATCGTCGCCGCCATCGCCCTCGCCCGCACCGGGTCGGTCAGCCGGTTCGCCTTCTCAGCCCACTTCGCGTCCTTCGCCGGCGTCGCCCCGATCGAAGTCTCTACCGGCGACGTGGTGCGCCACCGGCTCTCCCGGGCCGGAGATCGCCAACTCAACCGTGCCCTGCACGTCATCGCCATCACCCAAATCCGCGGCGACACTGCGGGAGGGGCCTACTACCAGGGCAAACGACAAACCGGCAAGAGCCACCGCGAAGCGCTGCGCTGCTTGAAACGCCGGCTCGCCGACGTGGTTTACCGGCCCCTGCTCCGCGACACGGACACCTCACGCGGGACTACCCCTTGTTAGAGAGAGGCGCCGAAGAGGTCAGCTTCTTCCGGTTGGTTTTAACTGGTTGCGAGCGTGCCGCCATAGCTGCTCGAACTCGCCGGCGGACAACGTCTCCAGCAGAGGCTGGATGTCGGCGTCAGGCGGCGGGAACGGCGCTTCAGGTACGACGCCATATCGCCCTCTCGTAGTTCGCTACAGCGCCCTCGCCGCCTAAGTCGCGTGCCGCCAGCACTTCCGCAAGAGACGCCGATGCCACTACCGCTCCATCGCCGCGCAGCTCAACGTGGCGCAGGGACCACCGATCGGTGTCGAGTTCGTCGTAGCTCCAACGATCCTCTTCCGGCCGAGACCAGCGGACGTAGCTCAGCATGTCGTCATTGTGGTGCCCGCCTGGCCGGAATGTCGCCGTGGACTGTGGGACATCCCCGGCCCTCACCACGACGACCGAGGGGCGTGCCGGCGGCGACCGGGCCGACGCCGAGAGCGGGGTCCTGCGCCGGGCCGCTGCGTCCGTGTCAGGGGGCGGCGGGAGGCCGGAGCGGGGCCGGTGGGCACGAAGACGTACGCGGGCACGGAGCTTCGCCGTCGGGCCACGA
Source organism: Micromonospora sp. NPDC023966 (assembly GCF_040639095.1). Lineage (NCBI taxonomy): Bacteria > Bacillati > Actinomycetota > Actinomycetes > Micromonosporales > Micromonosporaceae > Micromonospora > Micromonospora sp. NPDC023966. The sequence goes on from NZ_JBEZZJ010000003.1 coordinate 404,974, forward strand.
TGGCGCCGGAAAACGGACGTGGCGCCCGCCGGAGATCCGGCGGGCGCCAGGGTCACGTGTGTCGGGCGGGTCAGCGGCGGCTCTCGCCGCTGGTGATCTCCTCCCGCTCCGGTCTGGGTTCGACCGGCGGGTGACCCGGCGAGACCGGTGGCTCGGCCGGCTTTTCGATCGGGTAGAAGAAGCCCCGGATGGCCGGGCCGAGCGCGCCGAGCCGGTTCATCTTCTTGGGGACGGCCCAGCAGGCGTAGTCCAGGGCCGGGGCGTGGCCGTCGTGCCCGTCGACCGGGGTGAGCGGCTGGTGGACCTCGACGAACCGGCCGTCGGGCAGCCGCCTGATGATGCCGGTCTCCACGCCGTGGGTCAGCACCTCCCGGTCGTGCTGCTGCAGGCCCAGGCAGAGCCGGTAGGTGACGTAGTAGGCCAGCGGCGGGAGGATCAGCAGGCCGATCCGGCCGGCCCAGGTCATCGCGTTCAAGCTGATGTGGAACTTGTCGGCGATGACGTCGTTGCCGCCGGAGATGGTCAGCACGAGGAAGAACGCCACGGCCATCGCGCCGGCGGCGGTCCGGGCAGGAACGTCCCGGGGCCGTTGGAGCAGGTTGTGGTGCCGGTAGTCCTTGAGGTGCCGCGCCTCCAGGAACGGGTAGAACAGCGAGATCGCGATCAGGATGCCCGGCAGGACGACCGTCGGCCAGAAGATCGGCGGGATGACGTACCCGTCGCCGATCGGGATGGAGATCTCCCATGCCGGCATGAGTCGGGTCGAGCCGTCGAGGAACATGACGTACCAGTCGGGCTGGCTGGCGAACGAGACCACCCACGCCTCGTACGGGCCGAAGTACCAGATCGGGTTGATCTGGAACAGGCCGCCCATCAGCGCGATCACGCCGAAGACAACCATGAAGAAGCCGCCCTGCTTGAGCGCGTAGCGCGGGAAGAACCGCTCGCCGACCACGTTCTCGTTGGTCCGGCCGGGGCCGGGCCACTGGGTGTGCTTCTGCTTGAACAGCAGGCCCAGGTGGACGCTGATCAGCGCCACCAGCAGCGCCGGGATGAGCAGCACGTGGACGATGAAGAGGCGGCTGACGATGATGGTGCCCGGGAACTCGCCACCGAAGATCGACGAGCTGACCCAGGAGCCGATCACCGGGATCGACAGGATGATGCCGGAGGCGATCCGCAGACCGGTGCCGGAGAGGCCGTCGTCCGGCAGCGAGTAGCCGGTGAAGCCGGCCAGGAAGCCGACCCAGAACAACAGCGAGCCGACGATCCAGTTCGCCTCCCGCGGCTTGCGGAACGCGCCGGTGAAGAAGACCCGCAGCATGTGCACCACGATCGAGGCCATGAACAGCAGCGCCGCCCAGTGGTGCATCTGCCGCATGATCAGCCCGCCCCGAACCTCGAACGACAGGTCCAGGCTGGAGGCGTACGCGGCCGACATCGGGGTGCCCCGCAGCGGGGCGTAGCTGCCGTCGTAGACCACCTCGCTCATCGACGGCTCGAAGAAGAAGGTCAGGAAGACACCGGTCAGCAGCAGGACGATGAACGAGAAGAGCGCGATCTCGCCGAGCAGGAAGGACCAGTGGTCCGGGAAGACCTTGTTCAGCAGCTGGCGCAGCGGGGTGGCCACCTGGAAGCGGTCGTCCACCGCTCCGGCGGTTTTGGCCGGCAACGCGGCCGCATGAAACTTTCGGCGCTTCATGGCCGCTCCCAGAAGTCGGGACCGATGGTTTCGGTGTAGTCGGACCTCGCCACGAAGAAGCCCTCCTCGTCCACCTCGATCGGCAGCTGCGGCAGCGGCCGGTTCGCCGGGCCGAAGATCGGCTTGGCGTTGTCGGTGATGAGCAACTGCGACCGATTCCGTGGAAGAACCAGTCAGCAGCATCCCTCAGCGCGAAGACGACCACGCCCGACCGCCACAGCCGACCATCCATTGACCCGGCGGCCCAACTGCTTCACCTCGGCGTTGCCTACCTGCACGTGGCCCCAGACTGCCGCATTACGGTCAGGTACGCGGGCGAAACGCCCGTATAGGGGCAAGCGACGTCTTCCGGTTCTGAGGTCTCCAAGATCCGGACTATGCACGGAATGATCAAGCGGCGGACACTGCCTCGATCTAGGCCCGCCCCAGGTCAGGTCGGGTGCGTCGGCTCTAGCGCTACTGCCTTCCTAAACCGTGTGTCGCAGGTTCGAACCCCGGTCCGGGGCGTCAGGTCGCACCCGTATCGCGAGGATGGCGTCCGCCCGCGTCGGGTCAACCGCGAGGTCGTACGCGTCGATCTGCGAACGGCTGTCCCAGGTGACCCGATCGCGGCTGGCCATCAGCGTGTCCGACGCGGAGTCCAGGCCGTACGTGATTCCGCCGCTGGTGCGGAGGAGGTGGAAGTCCGCGTGCCCGGCAAGTGAGAGGGAGTGCCAGGCGGCGCCGCCGTCGCGGCTCTCGACGAGGCCGAGATGAGCGGGCCCGGGCTGTCCCGGCGCGGGATGGCCAGAGGCGAGGAAGGAATCCGGCCCGACGACGGCGAAGCCCATCGTGTCCAGGCGCCCTGGCCGCCCTGGTCGCCGTTCCCTTCCTTCTCTACGCGGGCGTCCGCTGGGCCGGCATCGCCTGGTTCCGGCGGGAGCTTCCCGCGCTACGGCTGTCGCCACGCGTCTACTGGGCCTACGGCATTGCCTTCCTGCTCTACAGCACGGTCCTTCGCAATCTGCCGTGGCCGCCGTTCACGTGGTTCGACATCCCGAACGTGACCCACTGATGAGGCACATGTGATCCACACTGCTCTTCTCGGCTTTAGCGCTGACTAATCTAGGTACGGGATGAAAAGTCCGGCGGTGAACGAACCGAACCTGCGGAGGCGGCAGACGCTTCTGCGGTTGACGCTGCTGGTCGCCTTGGCGTTCGGCGTGTTCGGCATGCACACCTTCGGCCATCCGCCCGACCTCGAGCACCCCGCCGTCGGCCATGGCACGACCGCCGGACACATGATCGAACCTGTGCCGGCGCCCGCGCAGGGCCACGACGGCTCGCACGGCCATGGCGACGATCTTCACGCTTTCACCGTGTGCCTGGCTGTGCTGGGCGCCGTGCTGGTCCTCATCTCTGTGGTGTTGCTCCGGCGGCGCCGGCGGGACCTCGCCATGCCGGCCGGTGCCTGGCCATGGGTGACGGGCAAGTGTCGAGCTCCACCACGACGCCCCATCGGGCTACATCTCACCGTCCTGTCGGTCCTGCGGACATAGGAAGCGCGCGATCCGGGCTGTCCGGATCCAACGGCCGTTTCCGAAAATCTAGCGACAAGGACCACGTACCTGATGAAGCGAACCATTTTGCGCCGCAGCGCCCTCGCCGGCGTCGCCCTGTCTGCTCTGCTCGTCACCGCAGCTTGCAGCGGCGGTGACGACATGGCCGGCATGGAGCACGGCAACAGCGCTCCGTCGGCGAGCACCTCGTCCTCGGCCAACGCCACCTTCAACGACGCGGACGTCATGTTTGCTCAGATGATGATCCCGCACCACCGGCAGGCGGTCGAGATGGCCGACCTGGCCCCGACCCGGGCGAGCGACCCGGAGCTGAAGGACCTGGCTGCCAAGATCAAGGCGGCCCAGGATCCCGAGATCACCACGATGAAGGGGTGGCTGACGTCGTGGGGGAAGCCCACCGACCTCCCCAGCAACCACAGCATGCCGGGGATGAGCTCGGGTCCCGGTCACAACATGCCCGGGATGTCGGCCTCGCCCGGTCATGACATGCCAGGGATGAACTCGGAGATGCCAGGCATGATGTCCGAGCAGGAAATGGCGGACCTCGCCGCTGCCACGGGCACCGAGTTCGACAAGCAGTTCGCCGAGATGATGATCGGCCACCACAACGGCGCCGTCGAGATGGCCAAGACCGAGCAGACCAGCGGCAGCAACCCCGAGGCCAAGGCGCTCGCCGCCAAGATTGCCTCGGACCAGGCCGCGGAGGTGCAGACCCTGCAGAAGATTCTCGACCGCCTGTAAGGAACGTCCCTCCGACCGGGCTGCATCCCCACGGCGTCGCGCCGTGGGGATGCGGAACCCCTGCACATCAATCCACGAGCTGGTAGCCAGCCCGCTGAACGGCGGCATGGACGTCGGCGGCACCCAGCGGGTTCTGGCTGAGAACGGTGATCGTGCCCGCGGCCACGTCGGCCTGGACATCGGTCACACCCGCGATCTCGGAGACGTGCCCGGTGACCTTCTTGGCGCAGCCGCCGCAGGTCATACCCGAAACCTGGTAGGTGCTCCGGGCGCCTGCGGTGGTGTCTGCCGCCGCAGGGGCGCTGTCGATCGTGACGGTGCCGCAGCCGCAGCTCGATTCATTGCCGCACATGTAGATCTCCTCGATGTTGCAGACGATGCCGTGACGGTGCGCAGGGCCCGTCCAGCCGCCGGCTCAGCTATGCGCTGAACGGCCAATCCGACCATACCCCTGCCGGGTATGCGTCTCAAGACCTCGGCGGAACCTGTCGTTTAAGCGCTGTCTAAGCCTCCGTCACTTGACGATCGATACGGGTGGGGGGTAGAAACTTCTCGCTACCCATACCCCCTACGGGTAACCAAAGGAGTGATTGTCATGGCATCCGCTTCGAAGCGCTGGTGGGCCCTCGGACTCATCGCCCTCGCCCAGTTCATGGTCATCATGGACACCTCGATCATCGGCGTCGCACTCCCACGCATACAGACCGACCTCGGCTTCTCACCGGAGAACCTGTCCTGGGTCTTCAACGCCTACGTCGTCGCCTTCGGCGGCCTGCTGCTGCTCGGCGGCCGACTGTCCGATCTGCTAGGTGCCAGGCGCATGTTCGCCGCGGGTTGGCTCATCCTGCTCATCGGCTCCGCCGCCGCCGGCCTGGCCGACAGCGTCACGGTCGAACTCACCGCCCGCGCCGTACAAGGGGCGGGCGCGGCGCTGATCGCTCCATCGGCGCTCACCCTGCTCATGATGCTCTTCGGCGCCGAACCCAAGCAGCTCACGCGGGCGCTCGCCCTCTACGGCGCAGCGGCACCGGCCGGCGGCACCGCCGGCGTCTTCCTCGGCGGTGTCATCACCGAATACATCAGCTGGCCCTGGGTCTTCTACATCAACATCCCCATCGCGGCCCTCGCGCTGCTCGCCACCCCTGCTCTGATGCCCGCCGGCGGCACCCGCCGCGGCTCCCTGGACATTCTCGGCGCCCTCACGGTGACCGTCGGCCTCGGCGCTGCCGTCTACGCAATCGTCCGCGCCCCCGAGGTCGGCTGGGCCGCCGGTCAAACCTGGCTGGTCCTCGCCGGCGCCGTCGTCGCCCTGGCCGGATTCGTCGCCCTCCAGGCGGTACGCCGCGAGCCGCTGATGCGCCTGTCCATCTTCCGCGCCCCCAACCTCGCCGCCGCCAACATCGCCCAGCTGCTGCTCGGAGCCGCCTGGATCCCGATGTGGTTCTTCCTCAACCTCTACCTGCAGCAGGTCCTCGGCTACAGCGCCTTCCCCAGCGGGGCCGCTCTGCTGCCGATGACGATCCTCATCATGATCGGCATGATCGCGCTCGCCCCGCGGGCCATCGCCCGGTTCGGCCCGAAGCCCATGGTGGTCACCGGCCTCGCCATCCTCGCCATCGGACTCGGCTGGCTCGCCCTGGTCCGCCCGGACGGCAGCTTCACCGTCGACGTCCTGCCCGCCTCCCTGGTCGCCGCGCTGGGCATGTCCCTGGCGTTCATCCCGTCACTCGGCACGGCAATCTCCAGCGCCCGCCCCGAGGAAGGCGGCCTCGCCTCCGGCATCGTCAACACCAGCTATCAGGTCGGCTCAGCGCTCGGCCTGGCCGCCATGACCGCGGTCGCCTCGTCCGCCGGCGCCGACCGGCCCGGCGACCTGGCCGCTCTGACCGACGGCTACTCCGCCGCCTTCGTCGGCGCCGGCATCATCGCGGTCGCAGGCGCCCTCATCGCCGGACTCACCCTCCGCGCGGCGAAGCGACAGCCCGCCACCGAGGCCGAGCCAGCACCCGTGGCCTGACCGACTGCAACCCAATGACCGCCTCTCCGACGCCGGTGGACCAGTCTGATCCCGACTGATCCACCGGCGCCGCCATTCGATGAGCGCCCACACGGTTCGGCCACGATGGTGAACTGTCCAAGGCTGGGGAGAGCAGGAGCTGGCATCGCCGACGACTCGCCACGGCCAGACTGCGCCGGGAGTGGTGCTCGGTGTTACCGCAGTCCCGTTCAGCTTTGCTCTGGTCGCTTGGTCGCCCTGCGCTGACGGATCTTGATGCGGGCCACGACGATCAGCGCGATCTTGAGTGCGACGAGCGCCGCGACGACGTTTGCCGCTAGGCCGGTCCACCGCGATTCGGCCACGATCGAGCCCGCCAGGCCCACGTGCAGAGCGAGGACCAGAAACACAGCCAACGCGAGGAGGGCGTTCTGGTGACGGGAGCGTGGGAAGCGGCGCCGCTGCCCGCGTGTCACGCCGACGGTGTCCTGAGGGTTCGCGCCGGGGGATTCGAGCTGCCAGGCTACGGCAAGCGGGTTGCGGCTGCTGAACCGTTCGAGGTCGCGGGTGATGATGTCGCGGATCTGAGTAAGGCCGTCTTCGTCCGCAGCGTCGATGCGCACCGTGAGGGAGTCGCCGTCGGCCGTGAGCGTGGCGCGGCCCCATGGGGCGAAGGTGACCCTTCCGCTGGAGTCGCTCCACTCGGCGGCCACTCGCACCTCCCTGCGCGTGTGCAGGTGCATGCGGGCGGAGTGGCCGTCGCTGCCCAGGGCGGCGGCGTGCTTGCAGAACTGGACGAGGTAGCGGCTGGCTCTGTTCGTCTGGATCTGGGCTTGCAGGACTGGCACGGCGTTCCTTCTCGGTCGTGGTCTGTCGGGGAGCCGAGCGCGCCGGTCCGCGGGCCGGCTTCCGGTGTGGCGGGGGTCGGGTTGGAAGGTGCCTCGGTCAGGCGGACCCTGCCTCATGCCGAAAGTATAGAGACAACCTGTCTACGTCAACTGCAACCTGTTCTGCCAGTGAACGACGTGTAGGATGCGGGTGTGCCCAAGCTGTGGACCGAGACGATCGACGCCCATCGGGCAGCGGTTCGGGACGCTGCCATGGATGCCATGGCCGCGCTGGTGGCAGAGCGCGGGCTGGTCGCGGTGACGATGTCGCAGATCGCTGAGCAGGCCGGCATCGGGCGCGCCACGCTGTACAAGTACTTCCCGGACGCCCGGGCCGTCCTGACCGCCTGGCACGAACGTCAGATCACCGCGCACCTCGACCAGCTCACCGCCGCCGTCGACCCCTCCGCCCCGGCCATCGTGCGCCTGGAAGCTGTCCTGCACACCTACGCGCACATCCAGCACCACTCGGCGCGCCACCATGGCGGCGAACTCGCCACGCTGCTGCACCGCGGCGAACACGTCGACCGCGCCCAAAAACGACTACGCGATTTCGTCCAAGAACTGATCGCAGAGGCCGTGCGAGACGGCCACCTCCGCGACGACGTGGCCGCCGACGAATTGACCACCTACTGCCTGCATGCCCTCACCGCAGCCGGTGCCATGCCCCGCCCAGAGAGCATCCAACGCCTGGTCACCGTCACCCTGGCCGGACTGACCGTACATCGCCCGTAATTTCGCCGCTGTCTAGTCCGGTTCATGGGCTCGCTAGGCAAGCCGCCCGATTCCGGCTCCCGCGGGGCGGCGCTCACCATCATCACGTGGGAACGACACCCTCGTGCCGCGTCCGGCGTCGGTAGCGGTCCTGAAACGGCTCGGCCGCAGCTGCCGGGCGTGCCCGAGCGGGCGGAAACCCTGGCCCCGGGGGTACCGGGACGCCAGCGGGCCGGACCAGTCCCGCGGGTCAACCTCGTTAACCGATGTTGGCTGCGGGCTTCGTCTCGTGCACGTGCGGGTGTTCGTCGTGTCGGTCCGGTTGATCCGCGTGGTCGGCGTGGAACAGGGCCTCCGCGAGCAATGCCCGTACGTGGCTGTCGGCCGCGGAGTAGTGCACGAAGGTTCCTTCCCGTCGTCCCTTCACCAACCCGGAGAGACGCAGCTTCGCGAGGTGCTGACTGACGGCGGTGGGACTCGCTCCGACGAGCTCCGCGAGGCAGGCAACCGACGACTCGCCCTGCAGCAGAGCCCAGAGGATCTTGATCCTGGTCGGGTCGGCGAGCAGTCGGAAGCCTTCGGCGGCCAGGTGGACCTGTTCCTCGTTGGGCATCTGAAAGTCGGGCAGCGTGGTGTGCACGGCACCCACCATAGCTGTGCTCCAGCACTCGTCTGCACATCTGCCTGCTTACCTTCATGCCTACGCAGGTAACGTGGCTTGTCGTGACCAGTTCGACGCTCGCCTCGCCACCTGTCATCACCGGCCGCCCCGCCGGCCCCGGTCTCGTCGCCCGCTTCTGGGCGCTGGCCGAGGTGCGATGGGCGGCGATCGCCACCGGGCTGTTCGCCCTCGGCGGTGTGGCCCAACTGCTCGACGCGCCCCCGGCGCTGTGGTGGCCTCTCTACCTGGCGTGTTACGCGGCCGGGGGTTGGGAGCCCGCGCTCGCGGGCCTGCGCGCGCTGCGCGAGCGGACCCTGGACGTCGACCTGCTGATGATCGTGGCGGCGATCGGCGCGGCGAGCATCGGCCAGGTGTTCGACGGCGCGCTGCTGATCGTCATCTTCGCCACCTCCGGCGCGTTGGAGGCCGTCGCGACAGCTCGGACCGCCGACTCGGTGCGTGCGCTGCTCGACCTGGCCCCCGAACGGGCCACACGGCTGCTCCCCGACGGTGGTGAGGAGGTCGTCGACACCGCCGACCTGCTCGTGGGCGACATGATCCGGATCCGTCCCGGGGAACGGATCGGCGCTGACGCCCTGGTGCTGGACGGGACCAGCGACGTCGACCAGGCCACCATCACGGGGGAACCCTTGCCGGTGGCCAAGACGGCCGGGGACGAGGTGTTCGCCGGCACCCTGAACGGGACCGGCTCACTCGTGGCGCGAGTGCACCGGCCTGTCGGTGAATCGGTGATCGCCCGCATCGTCGCGCTGGTCGACGAGGCATCGGCCACCAAGGCGACGACTCAACTGTTCATCGAGAAGGTCGAACAGCGCTACTCCGTCGCCGTGGTCATGGCGACCCTTGCCCTGTTCGGCGTCCCTCTCGCCTTCGGCGCCGAGCTGCAGCCCACCCTGCTGCGCGCCATGACTTTCATGATCGTCGCCTCGCCCTGCGCGGTGGTGCTGGCGACCATGCCACCCCTGCTGTCCGCCATCGCCCTCGCCGGCCGTAACGGTGTGCTCGTCAAATCCGCCGTGGTCATGGAACGGCTCGCCGACACGAGCCTGGTGGCGTTCGACAAGACGGGAACCCTCACCACCGGTAGCCCTCGCCTCGCCGGCATCCACCCCGCGGCCGGTGTCGACGCCAGCGAGCTGCTCCGGCTGGCCGCCGGGGCCGAGAACCCGAGCGAGCATCCGTTGGCGGTGGCCGTCGTGACCGCCGCCCGGGAACGCGGGCTGCCCGTCCCGACCGCCACTGACTTCGACTCCACCCCGGGTCGCGGCGTCTCCGCCCTCGTCGACGGCAAGCGAGTGGCGGTCGGCGGGCCCAACCTGCTCGACGAAGGACCCGAAGCCGACGCCGCCCAGATCCGACGCGCCGTCACCGACGTCCAGGCCGCCGGCCACACCGCCGTCGTGGTCGCCGTCGACGGACGGCCGCGCGGCGTGCTTGCACTCGCCGACCACATCCGCCCTCAAGCCGCCGCCACCGTCGAAGCCCTCACCGCCCTCACCGGCGCCACACCCGTCCTGCTCACCGGTGACAACCCCGGCGCGGCGCGACACCTCGCCGCCGAAGCCGGTATCACCGACACCCATGCCGGGCTACTGCCCGCCGACAAGGCCGACCGGGTCCGCGACATCCAGGCCCGGGGACAACAGGTCCTCCTCGTCGGCGACGGCGTCAACGACGCACCCGCCCTGGCGACCGCAGACCTGGGCGTGGCCATGGGCCGCCAGGGATCAGACCTGGCCCTGCAAACCGCTGACGCCGTGCTCGTCCGCGACGACCTGAACACTCTGCCCGCCGTGATCGCCCTGTCCCAGCGGGCCCGCCGAGTGGTCAAGGCGAACCTCCTGATCGCCGCAACCTTCATCGTCGTCCTGGTGACCTGGGACCTGCTCGGCCACCTGCCTCTGCCCCTGGGCGTCGCCGGCCACGAAGGCTCCACTGTCATCGTCGGCCTCAACGGACTCCGGCTCCTACGCCAATCCGCCTGGACGCAAACGACGTAAGAGATCCGGCCACGACTTCACCAACTACAGGTAGGCCTCGGCGGCCGCCAAAGCCGGGACGGCACGGATTGAGCGACCGAGTCGTGGCCCGACTGCTCCAGCGCGCTCGCGATGTTCACGCGCCCGTCTCCGGCGGGGCCGGCTTGCGGGCGCGGATGCGCTCCACCGTGCCGGCTTTAATCCGTTCGGCCTCCTCGATCTGGAAGCCGGCGGCTTGAACGAGGGATAGCTGCCGGCGGGTGAAGTGCTCCCCGGCTGCGCGAATCGTGATCCGTTCCAGCAGCCACTGTGCGGCGTGGATCGGCGGCCAACTGCTGGCGATGTGGTCCACCAGCAGCAGCGTGCCGCCGGGCACCAGGACCCGGCGCATCTCGGCGATCGCGGCAGCGGGGTCGGGGATGGTGCACAGCGACAGCGCACACACCACCGTGTCGAACGACGCGTCGACGAAGGGCAGTCGCTCGGCGTCGCCTTCGCGCAGGTCCATCTCGCGGCCGAGATCGGTGGCGCGCTCGCGCGCGATGGCCAGCATCGCCGGGCTCAGTTCGATGCCGGTGATGGTGGCGTCGACCCGGTAGTGCGGCAGGTTACGTCCGGTCCCGATCGCGACCTCGAGAACCCGATCGTGAGCGCGCCGGCCGAGCCACTGGCGTCCACCGGCGAACCAGATCTTCTCGAACAAGGCGATCTGCTTGTCATAGCTGGGCGCGCTCTTGTCCCAAACCCGCTTCTGCCGGGCGGTCGGAGTTTCACTCATCTTGCGCTTTGCCGTGTTGGTCATGACAGTCCTTGTCTACGAGCTGGCTGGGGAGGAGGCAGTCGGCATCGAAGGCGGCGGCGCGGATGACGCCCATGACCGCCTGCCGCACCCGGGTGGCGGCCTGGGCCGGGTCGGGTTGCCCGGCGTCGAGCCAGGCGATGATCGCCTCGATCGCCACGACCGGTGCTAGCTGCGCGGCCCACCGGGCGAGGGCCTGGTCCGGGACGACGGCGGAGATCTGCAGGTGGGCGGCGGCGGTGATGTCCGAGCGGAACTTCTCGATGCGCTCCTTGAACTCCGCCTCTCGTAGGGCGTGCTGAAACAGCAGGCGGAACCCGGCCGGTGATTCGATCGCAGCACCGAGCAGGCTGTCGATGCTGGCAGCGGTGAACCCACCGACCGGCTCTTCGACGTGGGCATCCAGCCGAGCGCACATGCGGTCCAGGACGGCTTGGTAGAGGTCGGTCTTGGAGGCGAAGTGCCGGTAGAGGATCACCCGCGTGATCCCTGCCTCGGTGGCGATGTCATCCAGGCTCGTCGCGGCGAAACCCCTACGTGCGAATGCCTCGGTCGCGGCGGCCAGCATCTGTTCCCTGCGCTGCGCGCGGGGCAGACGTCTTGTCCGCTCCGGCTTTTGATCGACCATCATCGGGCTCCGAACGATGTATGTCTACTCCAGAGTGTACTCATGACTGTGTTGACTTAAAAGTGCACAAGCGGCAGGGATCGGTGAACGACTCCGCCGGCGCAGCGGCTGGTCCGATTGAGAGCCGACCTGAAGTGGCCCGCATCAGCGGCAGCAAGGCCGCTCAGCATCTCGGAAGTCGAGTCCAGCGGTCCGGCAGGAAGGCCGCGCTGACGTGCTCGACGAGCGCCAGAGTAGCACCGGGCACCGACACCTCAACCCGCCGTGATCCCGCAGCCGTTTGGGGACGCGTTGGCTATGGGCGCTCTTAAAACCATCCGGCCGGCACCGGACCACACTGCGAGATGGTGGGCGACATCCTCGGGCTGGGCCAGGCTCATTCGCTCTCTGCCTGCTCCTGAGCCGGGTTCAGAATTGCCCGCAGGAGCATGGGCGGTAGCCGTTTGCCAGCATCGAGGATTTCCAGGCCGACGACAGGGCCTTCGGGGTTGAGGTCGAGGTTGTACATGCCTTCATCAGCGCCGAAGCGCACCATCCGCTGCACCCCAGCCGCCGGGATCGGGTGATCGAGGTAGATGTAGGCCGCATCAGCGTCGCTGTCATAAGTGCAGACCAACGCGACCCGTGTCTCCGTGTACATGGCCGTCAGGCTGGCACACGGCTGGCGTGGCGTGCCTCCGACGGTCGGCCGCCTGCCGGCTTTGTCCGGTCTCAGGACCTGCGTGACGGATCAGTTTCGGGACGTGGGTGACACGTCCGGCTAGATGACGTCTCGCGAGCGGGACCGACAGCCGTGCGGGTTCGTGATAGACCGCCATGGTGAGGATGACGTGATGAACCACGGCCTCGGACGGAGATGAGGATGCCTGAACCCCGCGCCTTCTGGCTCGATGAGCACTTCGACCGTGAGCACGGCGCAGACGGGCGCGGTCGCTTCGAGGCCGAGGTGCTGAGGCGTATCGATCAGTTTGCCGACACGTGGGGCGACATTGCGCCCGTTGCCTTCGCTTCCACAGCGTGGCGATTGGCTATTGAGTTGTCACCCGGCTACGTCCGTTGGCACAGACGGATCATCTCGGCAACCTGTACGCCGAGCCGGTGGGACGGGAGTATGACCTGCGCCGTATCGGTGATCTCGCGGTGGCCCGCCGAACTCACTTGGACCAAGCAGTGGCAGCGTGACCGTGGTTGGCGTGACTGGCCGCAGTTGTTTGGCCAGTACACGACACCCTCGGACCAGGACCTGACGCGCAGCCCACATCTACGCGCGATGCTGCAGGTGGAAGCCCCGGTCCCCCTCGATGATCTGCCTCCGGCTCCCGGTGGTCCGCACAGTTCCGTGGCGCCCGCAGCGCGTAAAGCCGTAGTCGTGCTGGTTCGGGAACTCAACGAACTCCTCGCCCCGATGATCGGCCAACTAGAAGCCGGTGTACCGGCAGACTCCTGAGCGTCACGCAGGTCCTGATACCGATCTGTCACGCAGGTCCCGAGACCGGGCAGCGTGCTGCCGTCGAAGTGATCCTGGACCGGCAGGTGACACCCACGTCCAGAAAGCGGCACCCCGCACCACAGCCCTGTTCGGCGTCGGCCCCGACGTCGCCGCCCAGCTGCTCACCACCGCCGGCGACAACCCTGACCGTCTGCGCTCCGAAGCAGCACTGGCCCACCTCTGCGGTGCAGCACCCATCCCGGCCAGCTCCGGACGGGTGCGCCGCCACCGCCTCCACCGAGGAGGCGACCGCGGCGCCAACCACGCCCTGCACACCATCGCGCTCTGCCGCCTGCGCTACGACCAACGAACCCGTGCCTACCTGCAACGACGCACCACCGAAGGCCTCAGCAAGCAAGAAGTCCTCCGCTGCCTCAAGCGCTACATCGTCCGCGACGTCTACACCGCCCTGGTCGCCGACTTCACCGCCCTGACCACTTGACCTCCATAGGAGTCTCCGATGCCTCTGTCGTGACGCCCGTGCCGTGCGTGAAAATCTGGGGTGGTCGCCCGCCGACGTCGTTGATGCTTGGCATCTTGA